>JAZNMZ010000044.1:0-44396 GCA_045580005.1 Eubacteriales bacterium
GGGTCGGCATAGTTCTGTGCTGAACCTGAGATTATAGGCTTGTCGCCCACACCGTATGCCGAGTATGTTACGCCGGAAACTACAGTGACAGTTCCTCTGAATACTCCGCCGCGCTCAAGAAGCACTGCGTCGCCATAGTTAAGCTCTGCAGTCTTGAGCCTTGTCAGAGTCTGCCATGCTGTCGCAGGAGAAAGACCATCATTTGCGTCGTTACCGTTGTTTGAAATATAGTATGTTTTGCCTGTGGGTGCATACTGGGAGGGAGCGTTTACGATATTGTCGATCTGCCACTTGGAGATCATGTCAATACCCTGAGTTGCGTCCTTGCCTGAAATTGCACCGCTTGTGTAAAGGTTGTAGAAATTTTTAATTTGATCGCCGACAGCTACATTACCTGGAAGAAGTGTGTAGTTACCCTGTGTGATGTCGTCTGTGACTGTCCAGATTGCTACGCCGTTTACGGTTGCAGGGTTGCAGGCTGTGATTACCTGGGGCTCTGCCCAGTGACCTGCTACATCGTAGAAAGAAGTCGCACCTGCCGCACCTGTGTGTGTTCTGCCGAGCATACGGTTGACGATTGTAACAACCTCGGATCTCTTGATGCTGTTGTCAGGACCAAATGTACCGTCGGGATAGCCGCCGATAACACCGAGATAACCGAGCTGTCCGATTGCCGAATAATACTTGTTTGACGAAGAAACATCAACAAAAGACTTGATACCGAAAGAACGGCCGTTGTAGATAAGAGAGAGAACCTTTGCCGAGAGTTCAGCAAATTCCGCTCTTGTAATCTGAGCGTTGGGGTTTATCTTTGTGCCTGCTTCTGTTTCGAGCTTTTCAAGGTAGCCGAGCTTCTGGAAGAATCCGATTACTCCTGCGTACCAGTCTGTGGGAGCGACATCGTCGTATTCACAAAGGGCAACAGAGCCGAGAGCGTTGATGTCGGGAGTGATGATTCTTGAAAGAAGCGTGATAGCTTCTGCTCTTGTCATGTTGTTTTCGGGAAGGAAAGTTCCGTCTGTATAACCTGCAACATAAGAAGCGTTCTTGTTTACAACAATCGCGGAATTCTGCTCACAGGTAACAGTAACTTTGCCTGCAGGGAGAGTGAATATGCCGTTGGTATGAGAAATTTCGGTACCGTTTGCATATACTTTCTTGGGGATAAATCCGTTTTCATCAGCAATCTTAAAGCCTGCAAGTGCTGTGCCGTCGAATGCGGGGGTTACAGTAGTCTTGTCCTCGTGGATAAGATAGTCGTACTGGCCACCCTCAAGAGTGCGGAGAACTATCTGGTGGTTTGTGATGAGGATTGTCTTGCCTGTTACTGTGCCGTTTTTGCTGAGATTGTAATTTGCAGCAGAGTCGGAGTTAAGACGAAGAACGACATTACCGTTTATCTTTGCGGATGTCTCGGAGCCCATTGTGATAGTTCCGATTTCACCGCCCATAACAGAAACAGAAACATTTCCGTCAAAAGAGCCTGCCGCCGAGCCTACATAGAGGTTGTCGATAGTGCCGCCCTCTACAGTAACATTTGCGTTACCCTTGAAAGAGCCGTCGTAGTTACCGCCGTATATGGCTGTGTAGTTACCGCCTGTAATGAGAATGTCGGTATCTGCCTGTGCACTTTCTCCTGCAGCACCGCCTGCAACTGCCTTGTAGTGACCGCCGCCGAGAGTGATTGTTTCTGCCTTTTTGCCGCCTGTCGCGCCTGTTGCAACGATAAAGGGTGCAAGGTATTCAAATCTGTTTGTGCCGTCGGCTATAAATTGTTCATAGAAGTGTGAGTCAACCGATTCCGAAAGCTCAAGCACATACCCGTTTGAATAAATCGGAACATCTGCCTCTGTCTTGATAATAAGATTGTCAAGATAAGTATCGCCGCGGAAGTTTACGCTCATGGTACCTGCGGGAAAACTGAGCACCGTCTCTGAAGCTTTTCCTCCTGCACCTTCGATGATAAGGTCACCTCTGTCCTTTGTATCATTGAATGCAGACATATCAAATGTACCCGATACTACAATTCTGCCACCCTGTGTTCCGAGAGCGTTGTATGCATCAGCAAATTTTCTGAAAGTTACTCTTGTCTGACCGCCGTAGGGAAGCTTTCCGAATGCGGAAAGAAACACGGTTCTCTGTCCGTTGTGCATTTCAACAGTTGCTGTTGCTGCTGCGAACACAGCAGGGACGCTCATTACAACAAACAAAACTGCAAGCACAATAGCCAATAATCTTTTTGCCATGGTTTGTCTCCTTTTTTCTCCTTGTCCTTAAAGGAATGTTTTTTGCTTTTCGCCCGATGGGTAAGCATAATAATTGTACCATAAAAAACTTGGCATTTCAAGGGGGTTGACACAAAAAGGTACAAAACTTTAAGAGCTCAGGCGCACCTTGTTGTTACAATGTAACAATTTTTTGTCTGCGGATTTATGCAAGACATACAACAGATATGTTTGTTTCTAAAAAAGAGCAAAAATAAAAGCCGGTCAAAACCGGCTTTTATGTTGAGTCATGAAAACTGTTTAGTCTTCAAGAAGCATTTCTCTCATATCTTCGAGCTGCTGGAGCCATGTGTCTCTGTTTGCAGCAAACTCAGAAGCATATGTGTTGTTCTTATTGTTTACCATAAGAATGATGTTGGGGTAGAAGCCCTGATAGAGGAATCTTGCAGAATCTCTGATGATAGGAAGCATAGCTGCAGATTCGTCGTCACGGGTGTTCTTAACTGTGAGAACAACATCAAAGTAAGAGGGTGTAAGCTCCTGATAGCTGCGGTACGCAAGCTCTTCGAGTACAGCACCTGTAAGATCAAGCTTTGTGTTTGTAACAGGGATGTATGTAATAGTTGTCATATTTGCAGAGCGTGTCTGATATTCGGAGTTCTCGTCGTACTTGGGGAACGGAAGAATACCGAAGTCAAACTCAACGCTGCGGAGCCCCTCAATTTCCATAAGATAAAGATCCTTGAACATAGCTCTGCCCTCATGGAAGCTTGTCATCTGGAATGACCAGTCTGTCATTTCGGAGCGGGCTGCGTTGCCCGCCTTATAAAGGTTTATGATCTTGTCGTAGATGTTTGTTGCAAGGTCTGTGTTCTGATTGAGCACAGGCATGTTGTCAGCGTCTTTTTCGAGGTTCTGATAGCCGAGAGACACGAGGAAACCGAGGTCCATTTCGTATGTCCAGCCAACAAGACCGTATCTGTCGGCGTCTGTCTGAACACCATCACCGTCAAGGTCGCTCTTGCCCTTCATAACAAGCTCCTGGAACTTGTCAAAAGTCCATGTGCCGTCAAGAACATCCTGGTAAGGATACTCGAGGTTGAGCTCGTCAAAAATGTCCTTATTGAATACAAGAGTATTAAGTCTCTTTACATACATTGCATAGTCGCCTGTCATAACATAGATCTTGTCGCCAAAGCAAAGGTCGTTTGTTATGTTCTGATACCACCAGGGCTCAGAAAGCTTAACATAAGGAATAGTGTTCCAGTCTACAAAGTTCTTCTGGAGTACAAGTTCAGGCATACCTGCGTGCTGAACATGAGTGAAAGCTTCGTAGGTATCGTCGTTTGACATGATAAGTGTCTGGATAGCCTGTGTAGCTGTATACTGGTCTTCAGCTTCATTCCAGCCGTTCTTTACGATGTTAAGGTCAACACCGAGCTGCTCTTCGATTGCAAGATTTCTCTTGTAAACGATGTCATTTACAATGTCGCCTGTTTCTTCTTCAGCAAAAAGCTCGTAACCAACGCTGCCGATATAAAGGTCAAAGGATTCTCCGTCGAACTTAAGGCCGTCGGGGACATTGGGGCTGTGCTCTGATACATTGATATTTTCTTTTCCATTTTCGCCTATCTCAACATCATCGTTGCACGAGGTGAGGAGAAGAGATATAGAAGAAAGAACAAGAACAAGTGCAAGAGCAAGTGTCAATAGCTTTTTCATAAAAATCTCCTTTTGATTTATAAGATTACACAGTAATTGTAACATAAGACAGCACATTTGTATTTAGCATTTTTGATCTCAAAATTTATCAATTTTTCTGTCATTTCTTTGTAAAATGGAAAAAATATGCTAAATTCGTATTTCATTTTGCAAATAATTGTGCGCTAAAAACTTGACACTGTCATATTTATATGGTAAACTAACAATAATAAATACACGAATATGAGAGGAGTCTTACAATGAAAATACTTCTTACAGGCGGTGCCGGTTATATCGGCTCACATACGGCAATTGAGCTTATCGAGAGTGGACACGAGGTTGTGATTGCCGACAACTTTTCAAACAGCAATCCCTGCGTCCTTGACAGACTTGAGGAAATCACGGGAATAAGAATCAAGCTTTATAATGTCGATATCTGCGATATGGAAGCCTGCGATGATATGTTCGCAAAAGAGGGATTTGACGCTGTTATCCATTTTGCAGGCTATAAGGCGGTGGGCGAGTCTGTGCACAAGCCTATTATGTATTATAGAAACAACATGGACTCAACTCTCACACTTCTTGAGGTTATGAAAAAGCACGGTGTACACAACCTTGCATTCAGCTCGTCTGCAACAGTATACGGCTCTCCCGAGAGAGTGCCGATTACAGAGGATATGAAGACAGGCTGCACTAACCCCTACGGCTGGACAAAGCTTATGAACGAGATTATCCTCACAGATGCAGCTCACGCCGACAGCGAGCTTTCAATCGTGCTTCTGCGCTACTTCAATCCCATCGGAGCTCACAAGAGCGGCAGAATAGGCGAGTCACCCAACGGTATTCCCAACAACCTTATGCCTTATATATCCCAGGTTGCGGTAGGCAAGCTCAAGGAACTGAGCGTATTCGGTAATGATTATGATACACACGACGGCACGGGAGTCAGAGACTATATCCATGTTGTTGACCTTGCACAGGGCCATGTTGCAGCAATAAATTATGCGGCAAAGAACAAGGGCGTCCAGGTAGTAAACCTCGGCACAGGCACAGGATATAGCGTGCTCGATCTTGTAAAGTCATTTGAAAGAGTAAACGGAATTAATATTCCTTACAAGATAGTTGACCGCCGTCCCGGCGATATTGCAGAGTGCTATGCAGATCCCAAAAAGGCAAGAGAAGTACTCGGCTGGAGCGCCAAGAAGAATATCGACGATATGTGCCGTGACACATGGAACTGGCAGAAGAATAACCCCAACGGTTACGAAGCGTAATGATAACAAAAACTCCCTCTTGTGAGGGAGTTTTAATTCTATACTTATGTATTATTTTTCAAAAGCAGCATAAAGTGTGCGAACAGAGTCTTCAAAATCCTCGTTCATAACGCCGATAATGATATTAAGCTCGCTCGAGCCCTGGTCGATCATACGGATGTTGATGTTGGCGTTTGCAAGAGAGGTAAATACCTTTGCGGCAACACCTCGCACATTCTTCATACCGTGACCTGCAACCGCGATAAGTGCAAGTCCTGTTTCCACATCAATAGAGTCGGCGTGTGTTTCTTCAAAGAGATCTGAAAGAATTTCCTTTTCGTGCTTCATGAATGTGACTTCATCAACCACAACCGACATTGTGTCGATGCCCGAGGGCATATGCTCGAAGCAGACATTGTACTTCTCGAGAACCTCAAGCACCTTTCTGCCAAAGCCGACTTCCTCGTTCATCTCGTCTTTTTCGAGTGTTATAACGGCAAAGTTCTTCTTGCCCGCAATACCTGTGATGACATTCGAGTATTCCTCGTCCGATTTTACGGTTGATACGCTGGGAACAATCATGGTGCCGCAGTCGTCGGGACGGTTTGTGTTTCTGATATTTATCGGAATACCTGCAGCCTTAACCGGGAAGATAGCTTCCTCATGAAGAACGGTGGCTCCCATGTACGAAAGCTCTCTGAGCTCGCGGTATGTGATGATGTCGATAGGTCTGGGGTTTTCCACGATTCTGGGGTCAGCAGAGAGGAATCCCGAAACATCGGTCCAGTTCTCATACAGGTCGGCACACACAGCTCTTGCAACAATAGCGCCTGTTATATCCGAGCCGCCTCTTGAGAATGTCTTGATTGTATCGTTCGGCCTTGCTCCGTAAAAGCCGGGAATAACTGCGTGGGAAACATTTGCAAGACGCTCGGAGAGAACGCTGTTTGTGTGCTCGCCGTCGAATTTTCCGTTCTCATCAAAGAAAATAACCTCAGCTGCGTCGATAAACTCATATCCGAGATATTCGGCAAGAATCTTACCGTTAAGAAACTCTCCGCGGCTTGCGGCATAGTCTTTACCCATTCTGGAGTTGAGAGCGCTTTTGATTATTGCAAAGTCATCTGCAAGAGAAAGAGAAAGGCCAAGCGCGCTGATGATACCGTTATATCTCTGCTCAATACTTGCAAACTCCTTGTCAAAGTTTTCACCCTGCTTTGCAAGCTCGTAGCAGCGGTAAAGCATGTCTGTTATTTTGATGTCATCCGAAAAACGCTTGCCCGGTGCCGACGGAACAACATATCTTCTGTCGGGGTCGGCGTTTATTATCGCCTTTACCTTTTTAAACTGATTTTCATCTGCAAGAGAGCTTCCGCCAAACTTTGCTACTTTAACTCCCATTTGTTCATCTCCTAATAATAAAATAAACTACATCCTCAGTAGTTTAGCAAAAAAACGCAGATTTGTCAATAGCCAAAGACATAATCTTTGTATTTTTGACATTTAAAAGAATAGGGAAGGTCGATGACCTTCCCGTTTTTTATGCAAGTGTTACGCCGATGATTTTGGCAATTTCTTTTTTTTCCTTCTCCGAAAGGTCGAGCTCTCCGACCCACTTTGCGAGCTCCTCGTCGGTGTATTTTCTGCCGCCCTTTCCGCTTGCCAGCATACGGGCATAGTCGAGCGCGTAGTTGTAGCTGTCACCGAAGTACTCATATCCGTCCCCGGAAAGCTTTGAGCCGTCGTTGCCCTGCGCTGCCTTTTGAGCATCTGTTTGCTTCTGATACTCAAACTCTCTTTCCCACTGGTCGTTTTTGAGCTCCTGATGCTCCTTGTTGCCGAGGAATTCATTATACCATTTATAAAAATCGGTATACAGCTTCTGGTTGTCAGCGGCAATACGGCTCTGACTGAGAGAATAATCGCGGTTGTTCTCAATTTTCTGCATATCGTACTCTTTCTGCCACTGCTCGTTTTCCTTGTCTGCCTGTTTGATTGCCGCAGAAAATTCGGCATACCATTTGTTGTCGGTCAGAGCGTCGCGACTCTTCTGGTACTCGGCAAGCTCCTTGTCGTTCAAAAGAGAATTGTATCTGTAATATTCGTCGGAAATTCCCGAGAGTGCTGATATATACATATTGTATATCTTCTGATCAATTTCGGATTTCGCCTGATTTTGAGCCGCCGTCTTCTGACTTCTGTATTCGGCAAGAGTGTTGTTGAAATTTTCCTGAAGTCTGAGCTTTTCGGTAAGATTGAGCTTGTCACCCTCATTTCCGTTGACAGAAGCCTCCTCGGAAATTCTCAGTGCATTGTTATACTGCTTTCTTGCCTCGTCCTCATACTTTTTATACTGTGCGTCAAGCTGCTTTAGATATTGCTGATAGCTGTTGTTCAGCAACGAGGCTTGTCTGTTGATAGCAGCCATATAGCTTTTGCTGATAGTACCTGCAATATTCTGCGAATTAAGTACAGATGGGTCCTCCTTATAGTTTTTTGTGGACAGATTGGCAGGCGAGCCTACGGTAGACTCCTTTCCGTCGGGACCTGTCACCTTTATATCGCCGAACAGTTTTTGGGCATAGCCTGTCCTTGCAACATCGTCCTCCGAAATACCCATGTTTTTTGCGTTAGAAAGATTATAGTTGTACGCAACGCTGTCTGCCCAGTCCATCTGAGCCGAAACATCCAACCCTGCCGCAAGACGGTTTGCTATTGCTTCCTGTGTTCTTGCGATTTCCTCATCGTAAAGCTCCTTGTTTCCCGATTTCAGCATATCAAGACGCTGGGAAGCGGGAACGGTAGCATATCTCCATTTTGTAGCCATATAATACGGTTCCTTTCATCAATAATTTTTTGTTCTCTGCACAGGCAGATAAGCAAGGCTTATGCCCGACAGACTCATCCTGCCGCCCGACATTTCAAACCTGACCTTAAAAAAATCGGCAAGAAAGGGGGGCAGCTTGAGCTTTATTTTTCTGTTGCAGTCAGAAAAGGGGATTTCTTTTGAGTAGTATTCTTTTCGGTCTGCAAAAACACTTACCCTGAGTTTTCCGCCGTAGCTGCAGTCGGCGTTGAAGATGATATACTCCAGCTTTTTCTTACAGTAGGGGATACCAAAGTCAAATTCCTTTGTGACAAAGTAGCTTTCGGTTTTACTCTCGCTCTGGAATGTATCAACACAAGAAGCGCTGTCATACAGCAAAAGCGAAGAGTTTTCGTCTGCGGTGAAATAGAAGAGCTTTCCTGAAAGTGCAAACAGCTTTTTGCATGAGCCAAATCCGCTGAATTTATAAAACGCAAGTCTTCGCTGAGCTTTGTGATAGTCGCCTGTTTCATAATAAGCTGTCCTGCCGTAATCCCATACATACATATTGTCACCGTGGCTGATAAAATATTTGCGGTCAAAATCGTAGGAGGTTGATATTTCATCCGACGGAAAAGCAACGCTCCCGGGCAGAATGTTCTGTGACAGAGGCTTTATATTCTGCTCGTCAAAATTGTCTGTCGATTGCAGAATCATAACTCCCGACTCCTTGTTTGCAAAGACTAAACTGTTATCAATAAGCTGTACCGTTCCCGGCATGTCGCAACCTGTCTTTCCGCTTATTTCCGAAAGAACAAAATCCGCGCCTGTTGCAAGGTCAAAACTGTATGACAGGGCATAAATCTGCTTCTTGGTGAAAAAGTAGAGCTTGCCGTATCTTTTGTGCATTGCCGTTATATTTTCGCAGCCGTCGGCTAGTACCTCCTCGGAGGTGTCGGGGAAATAAAGCGGATTCAAAAGCGCACTTTTGAAGTACTTGCCGGGATGCTTTTCATTACCCGAAAGAATTACTCTCGTGCCCTTTTCGGCAGTACCGCCGTAGCAGACAGCAAGCGAGCAGCCGTATATCTTGTCAAAATATTCTTCAAACTCTGTGCCGTCAATGATGGCGGTATATTCTATTACGGCAATATCACCGTTGACAAAACTGTCGTAAGCGTTATTTGGTCTGAATCTGTTGTCACTGTATATCCCAACAGTTTCGCTCACAAGCTTGTCACCTTTGTAAAGATATACCGGCTTTGATGTGTCAACAGGGTATTTGAGGTGATAACTGGAACCTGTGGTGATAGTGTATCCGCATTTTATGCGGCTTGACAGCATGTTTGCAGGCTCGACGGTTTCAAATTCTGTTCCGGTGATATTTGCATTTGTGTAGACAGTAGGAATATACGGCTCCGGAACGGTAACCTCGAAAGCGGTGTTTACCTCTACTACAACTCGGTTTCTTGAAAGAAAATACACCATGTCGTTCATACGGTAGCATATACTTTGTGTGTCAGGGAAGTTGTTGTAAATAAGGGTTACACTGGCGCCGTCAAACCGATAAATTCCTGTTCCGCAGTGAAAGATCATATTGCCGTCAAAGGGCTCGTCTGTCATACTGTAGAATTTTCCTGTAATTTCATCACCCAAGGTGATTTTTGAAATTCCGTATCTTGAGCACAGCTTGCCGTCGTGATAGAACATATTGCAAAGCTCCGAGAGCTGATTGCCCTCAAGATTGTCTGCGTTTTCCGAGACAACAAGACCGCCCGAGAACTCGGGTATGGTTTTTATATAGCGGTGGGCGCTGTGCATATTGGTAATACTAATCGGGACATTTGCCATAGCCTACCCCCTGAATGACGGACGGCTTTTTCTTCTCCCGAAAAGACCGCTCGAATAAAAGCTGTTTCTGGTTTTTGTACCTGCCGCAGGATAGCGGTTTGCGCAGATTTCCTGATATCGGTACATAAGCTTGGTGTAAAGGTCGCCGTCCTCATCGGCACAAAGATATGCTGCCGTCGAGTAGATAAGGGCGCTGCAGGCGGTGGGAGACAGCTCGATCGGCGTGTCAGGCGGGTCGGTTTCATAAAGCTTTGGCGGATACGAAAAATATTCTACTCTGTAGCTGCCGGCATATTTTTCATCACAGGAAATGATACCTCGACCGAAAGAAAACAGGTCAACAGGGTACGGCGTATTTGCTGACGAAACATATTTGATTTCCACCGCACTTTCGGGAAAGGCACAAAAAAGATTCTTCCCATCGGGCAAAAGAGTCTGTTCTGTGACACCGCGCGCAAGGAAATTGCATGAATATACCTTGAAGTATAAAATGCTGAGCCCTGCGTGAGAGGTTATCTCGGCACTCACACAACCCTCGGGGACAAAGTCCTTTTCTGTCTCAAAAACTCCTCCGCCCGAGCAAAGTCTGTATTCGGCAAGAATAACCTCTGAGCTGTTCTTAAGGGTGAGAGTGCCCTGTCCCGTAAAGCTTATGCAGAAAGAGCCTGCGCTCTGCGGAAGGCTTATTCTTTCGGCCTGTGAGCGTGAAATGTTGAGTTTTGATACTTCAAGAAGCATGGCGTGCTTTGTAAAGGACAAGGCTGTCTCATGTACCTTTCGCTCAACCGATAGATAAACCTTTCTGACAGACTGGTTGAGCGCCTCGAAAAACCTTTTGTTTATATCCGAGAGCCCTCCCGAGTATTTGTCGGAAAGATTGCCGTTTATGCTGAATTCGTCAAGAGCACGGAAAACGGCGTCTTTTATTTCAGATAAAGTATAGGTGTGTTCTGACAAAGTTTTTCCTCCTTTTTTGGTTTTTAAAAAATAGCGCCGCTTCGTCCACGGAACTTTTCCAAGACTGTACGACAGCAGCGCTATTAGCTTTTAGATAGTATCGTAGGTGATATAGCTTGCTTCAGTGGCAGAGCCTGTGCTGTTCTTCAGAAGCACAGTGCCGGAAAATTCAAGTATTTCACCGCCCAAGGCTGTATAGCCTCCTGATAAAACAGTTGCGTCGGCAGAATATACTTCAATATCAGAAGATACTCTGAGCCTTGTGGAAAGTCCCTCGGCGCCGACTGTTTCTGTCGCTCCCTGGGTGATGGTTATACTTCCCGAGCCCACTATTCTGCCCGGCTGTGATGTAACAAACATACTATTTTCTCCTTTCGCAAAAAGCTTTTATGCGGGATTTGAGAAAATGATAGGTCTTGCGTCACCGAAGCCAAATCCAAAGTCTACATAGCCGATGTAGTCTGTAAAGAGGGGATTTGCCTGATTTGCAACAAGAACTGTCGGCTCTGTTATATATACGAGCTTGAGTATTTCGGGCAGAAGCATAGAGTCTGCAATAGCCCACTGCTTGCCTGTAAATCCGATTCCACCGCCGCCCACAACTAGGTACTTCATACCGTAGAGGGGGTTTGCTGCATTTTCGCCTGCGTCTGCGTCGGGATTCTTTTCGGGAATAAGACGGGAGTTGGGACCGCATATTTCCTTTGCCTTGGGCTCGAGCTCAGGGCTTACGAGAAGCAGGTCGTAGTTACCTGCAAACGCAAGACCGTCGGGTGTCACAAATCTTGACGCCTTTGTCTGTGCTGATGTGATTGCCGATACAGAAAGGTTGCTTGTGATGATGTTTGAGAATGTTTCGTCGGTTTCGCTGTTGATTCTGTGCTTGTCCGACGCCCATGCCACACCGTCCGAGCCGATTGTCTTGTATGCGTTGCCAAAGAGTCTGTAAAATTCGTTGAGAACTGTCATATACGCGGAGTCGGCAAGTCTTGTGCCCACTCTTTCGGATTCGTTGGACTGGTCAATCTTTGTCTTTTTGTATGACATTGTAACCTTGAGAGCGTGCTCCTTGGGTGTGATTGTTGTAATGAAAGCTCTCTTCTGGTCAGCCTCTGCAATATTGCTGCCGTCATAAACGGGAATCTCGCCATAGCCGCCGATGCCCTCAAAACGGTAGTCAACCGCGTCCTGGGTGATTACCTCTGCAAGGTTGGAAATAACATCCATTCTGTTGGAATAGCGAAGATCAAATCTCTTTTTGACAAGAGGGTACAGGTCCTGAGGCCATGAATAAATATCGTTCATAGTGTTTTCTCCTTTTTATAAGATTTTCTATCAGTTGTAAAGTGTCGATTTGAAGCAAAGCTCGTATATGCCGAGAATTGCGTCGCATCTTGTGAGCTTGACGGTTGTTGACTGCTCTGCTGCAAAAATGTAGCTTTCAGCACTGTCATCAAGGGCGAAGTGAGTAAAGCCTGCAGGGGGAAGAATAGCATACACATCCCCGATACAAGCACTGCCGCCCTCGGAAAGAGTGAGCGAGGTTCCGCTTGATGCTGTAATCTTACGGAGCACGCCGACATTGTCGCTGTTTGTAGAGGCTGTGCCCTTTGAAACAAGCTTTACATATCCGCCGGCAAGAGCGTTCTTGGAAGATGGCATTGTGTGTCCGGCAACCGTAATGCTTGTGCTTGTGCCTGCTACAGCAAGAGTTGTCTCAAGAGCGTCCTCGCGGTAGATGGCGCAGGGAGAGATGATAACCTTTACATAGCCGCTGCCATTTCCGGGATTGAATTCATCCTTGTTTACACTGTAATCCTCGGCGAGAATACCAAGGATTTCTGTGCTGCTGTTGTCAGCAACAGCTGCCTTGCCCTCCTTGAGAACGAGAACAGTGCCTTTTTTGAGGTCCTTGTCTGTTTCGACCTCATAGCCTTTGATACAGACAGTTCCGCTGCCTGTGGAATTCATGTAGTAATCCATAAATTTTCTCCTTTTTACTTTTTGAGTTTCTTGTTTGGTATCTGCGACAGAAGTTCAGAATACTGCTTGTAGGACATTCCTGCGCTTCTGGCAAGCGATTTCTGATTTTCGGTAAGTGCGCTTCCGTAGTCAACTGCTCCGGACGCTTTCTTTGAAAATCCCGTCGAGGCAAGCCCTGCCTCTGCCGCGCGGTATTTGCGCGCGTCGTTGCTGTCCGACAGTGCCGACAGAAAGTCTATGTAGTTTTCGTAAATGCTCGCAAGACTTCCGCTCTTTCCGATAGAAAAAGCTGAAAAGGTTCTGTCGTTCATAAGCTTTTTTAGCTTTTCTTCACCGAATTTTTCGATAAATTCAAAAAATTCGTTTGTACCTTTTTCCTCTTCGGGTAAGGATCGCGGCACTTCCGCCGTCAAAGTCGGCTCGGAGGTCTTTTTGTCGCTGTCGGGAGCAGCCACAGGTGGGACTTCCTCGCTCTGTTCTTCTGGCGTTTTGTTTTGCGCAGCCTCAAGCAGACTGCCGAGCTTGCTTGCTATTTGCGCATTGGAGCCTGCTTCGATGTCGCCTCGCCTTTTGAGCTCGGCTATAATCTCGCGTATGTCGCGGAACGACTCTGTGTTTTTCCGCTCGCGGATGAGTCTTTGTTCCACGATTTTTTCAAGCTCCTTTTGTGAATACAGCTTTTCTTCGCTGTCCTTTATATTGCCGTCCGAGGCTTTTGCTTCGGGCGTTTTTATCTGTTTTGTTTCGTCTGTCATGATTTATTCCTCCATAGTTTTTTCAGGCTCGGGCAGAGCAGGAAGTGACGGCATCTGGGTAAGCATAGGCATACTTTCCTTTGCTGCCATTCCGAATTTTTCTTCAAGAATATCGCATATTTCCTGTCTCATAGGAAGGCCGATAAGCTCGGCATAGCTTTCGATAAGCTTGTAGTTTACCTCGTTGATGTTGGCGTTTATAAGCTCGCTCAGTGCCTGAATTGTAAATGCCTTTGAGTTTGACACTCCGTCGCCTATGTGAATTCTCACATCGACAATCGGAATATAAGCCGTGTCGCTTCCCTCGGGATATGTCGCATAGTCAGTAAAACGGAAAACCTTCTCGCCCTTGTCCACAGCCCCTATATCAAGTATTCTGCCGTCAGAGTAGTACTCGAGAGCTGTTCTGTCAACAAGCTCATAAAGTCTGCGGAAGCCCTGGGATTTTATCACCTGCTTGAGAGCCTGCCTGTTTTTGGAACGCTCGTTGAGCAGCGCAATGCCGCTTGCGGTAGTCACCTTTGACGGTTCCTTGCCTTGGTTTATCTCGAAGTTTCCTGTCGTTTCCTGCATGAGATTCCGCCAGTGCATGCTGTTGTTGTACTGGTTTATCTCGGAGTAGGATGAGTTGCCGAGTCGCTGGATTTTGCCCATCATGCCGGGACGCAGCTTCCATACGGCACCGGGGGAGTTGTCGAGCTCTCCGTCGTCCGACAGGGCATTTTCCTCTGCAACGATAATGTCATTGGAAGAAAAGGCAGAGTTCAACTGAGCATAGGCAAGCTCTCTGTCCGACGCGTCAATAAGAGGAATTATAGCTTCAAGCTCGCTCTTTCCCCAGAGGCTGTCCTCGTTAGGGATTTTTGAATATATAACAAACGGAAACATAGAACATTCTGTGTTTTTCCAGTATTTAGGTATATATCTTATTTCTTTGTCGCCGAGAAGAATACAAAGCGCAATATCACCTGATTTCCACTTGTATGTCACTCCGACCTCCTTGCCGTCGACAAGGCATTTTATTGTTTGCTTGCCGTCTGACGGCTGTCTGAACCACCATTCGGTGATGGTTATTGTGTCGTCGGCAGGGTCTTCGCTGCGGTCCTGACCTGTGTATTCGTAGTAGCCGAGCCCCGAGTGATATGAGTTTACATATCCCTCAATGTCCTCGCCGAGTCTTTTGAAGTCCTGTGCAAAAATTCTCTTTGCTTTTTGCTTGTGGAGCCTGTACATATATCCGATATATTCGCAGGAGTCAACATCGGTGGCACTCGGGTCACAGAGAATCTGCTCTGGCTTTGGCGTGTCGATGATGACATCGCCGTAGTTCTTGCCGTCAAAGACAGAGTTGTCCCAGCAAATCTTGTAAACGGCTGTTCCGAGAATGTTGAGTCTTCGCTCGTTCACGGCGTTTTTCAGCTCAAGCGCATTTATATCGCAGATATACCTTGTTACAGACTCGCGCTGCTTTGCCCTGTCGTAATCATCCTTGCCTCTGGGCGAGAACTCAAAATCGGGGAGCTTTGTTTCAATCTGACTTTCGATATGTATATATCCGTCGGTAGACTGAGCCGCCTCCCAGGGGATATCCTGCTCGTGGGCAAAAAGCGCGTTGTGAGTGCGTATTTCATGAGAGCCGTCATAGTAGCTTCTCATCTTTTTCCAGTACGCGTTTACAGATGACTTGCTTCTTGCGCACAGGTTTAAAAGGTGTTTAATTGTTTCTTCACGGTTTGCGCTGTCAGAGTAATCATATCCATGAAAAACCTCTTTTCTTCGGTTAAAAAATTTCATATTCGTTCCTTTCATTTGCTTTTGTAGCTGTCAATGAGCTTGTTTTTGGTTTGTGAATGCACCATCTTTTTTGGGGCTGCGGCACGGGACACTGCAAAATACCTCAGAGCGTCGGGGGCATGGGTTATTTCGTGAGGACTTGTGGAAACATCGCCGTTTCCCGATTTGTCGTGCATTAAAAGGGGCAGACATCTTATGAGATTTGTGCAGTTCTTAAAAATTTTCAGGGTACTTTCGACCTCGCCGCTCTCGCTTTTTTTCGGCTTGAGCCATTCCTTAAGGCACATCCAGCCCTGCACTCGCTCGGTGGTGATTTTTGTAAGATACACTCCGTTTTCGCAAAAAAGCTCGTATATGCTCTTGCCCGAGTCCTTTTGCCTGCTCCAGAGGTCTGACGGTGCTATTGTCTGACATACGCCGTCTGATTTTTGCAGAATATATTTTGCCGCCTCGCTCACAATAAGGCCGCTCTTGTAGACCTCGTCGTAGATATAAACTCTGCCGTCGGGAAAAACCGCTCCAAACACGGCGGCAAGCATATCAAGTCCGTAGTCAATAGCGCAGAATTTTGAGCAGTCCTGCCCGAGATAAAACGGCTCGCACACATGGACTCTGTGATCAAATTCGGGGAAATACTGTCCAGCAAAGACATCCCACTTTCCGTCAAGCCACGCGTCGCGCAGCGACGGCGGCAGGCTCTTGAGCTGTTCGATATAGCCCTTGTCAAGCGTGAGCAGTATTTTGTTATCATACACTTTTGCCGGGATAAACTTATACTCCTCGGGCTTTTCAAACTCGCGGAAATTTCTGTCGACAAACAGCCTTTTTACCCATGAGTGTCCTACACCGCCGGGATTGCAGGTAAGGTACATACGCTTGGGAAAGGTATTTGCACCTCTCAGCGCTCCCTTGAGGGTCTGGAACTGATACTCTGTCATCTGGGTTGCCTCGTCGATGGCAATAATGTCAAACTCCTGTCCCTGATACTGCGTTACATCGTCCTCATTGTCACAGTAGCCCATGCGTATGCGCGAGCCGTTGGGAAATTCAAAGGTCTTTCTTGCCTCGGTATACTTTGTAATGTCCGAAAGCTCTCCGAGCAGGGGGCGGATGTGGTTTTCACGCAGCTCGGGAAAAGTTCGGCGTATAATCAGTATCGAAATCCCGGGATACTTCAGCGCCATGAGTATCATCTTGCGGCGCAGAGCCCAGCTTTTTCCGCCGCCTCTTGCTCCACCATAGGCAATGTACTTTTCTCTTGCTCTAAAGAATTCAAGCTGCTTTTCCTGTGGTCTTCCCTCAAGCTTCAGCCGCTTTTTCATACACCCAGATCATCAGCGTCGTCCTCAAGCACGATAGAAAGAGTCTTTATCTGCTCATCTTTCTGCGGCTTTTCGTTCCAGCCGAAATTGCATTTCAGGCTGTTTATTGCCGCTGTGCCCGACAGCTTGCCGTTGAGGGCGTTTTCTTCAATGTGCGCTTCTATTCTCAGCTTTGCAGAGTTTATAATCCTCCGCAGGGTTCTTGTTTCACATAGCTCGTCAAGCTCGCTCTGTGTAAGTCCCAGGTGACACAAAAGTCCCGATAGGGTATATGGCTTTGTTACCTTTTTTGCATCGGCATTTGCGGCGTCACAGCGGTTGAAGTATTCCTCAATCTTAAGCTGCAGCTCCTCTCTGCCTTTTTTTGTTCTGTAAGTTGTCATTGGCTTTTGCCTCCTTGATGTATATTGTTGTTTTAAAAATCCTGCGTATCAGAGCATAGTTCCGAAATGTTGTCGTCTGCGTAGTCGTTCCAGCACTTTTTGTGTATGAGGTCGCCCGTGTAATTTACCGTAACAGCCTCCTCGCCCGGAAGAATGTGATAGCCGCAGTACATACATCTCTCGCAGTCTTCGCCGCTGTATTCGTCGTGAGCACAGCAGTCGTTGTAAAACTCTTCCATGAGCTCTTTCTGGGAGAGCCTTTTTTCTATGTAGCTGTTTTTGCTTTTCATTTTTACCTCCTTTATGATATTCTGAACAAATGTCTCTGCGCACTTTGGGGAGATGATAAATAATAGAACCGATATGAACCTTGACAAACAAAAACCATAACCTATAAGAAAAGAGGATGCGTGAACGCGCCAGAAACATTTGTTCTTTGTGAAAGACAAAAATTAAACTGACGGGCAGTTCAAAACATTTGTTCTTTCGATGATGCCATTATAGCCAGTAAAAGACAAAAAGTCAAGGGAATTTTCGAACAAGAGTTCGATTTTGTAGATTTGCACAAAGAAAAACAAACATTCGTTCTAGAAATTTGGTTAAGTTTACATCTTGACATAAGACCGAAAATGTGTATAGAAAAGGAAACTTACAAATAGAATTTTAGTGACAAATCTATTTGGGAGAGGGTAAAATGGCCCAGACGCGCACGCAGGCGGCGGCAAAGAATCTGAAATCTGCCTTTTTTGGAATTTTCATAAATCTTGTCCTTAATTTTTCAGGACGCAAAATCTTTGTTCTTGTTCTTGGCAAGGAGTATGTGGGGCTGTCGAGCCTTTTCGGAAATCTGCTTAATATACTTTCAATATGCGACCTCGGCTTTTCGGGCGCGGTTACATACGCGCTTTACCGTCCTTTGTCAAAAAAGGATTTTGCCACAGTTACCGATATAATGCGTATTTTCAAAAGCGTGTGCAGAGCGACCGGATTTTTCATCTTCGGCATAGGGCTCCTGCTGCTCCCTTATATTGATAATCTTGTGGGAGAGGTAGACAGGGTAGAGAATATCGGTACGATTTATGTGCTTTTTCTTCTGTCGCAGTCGCTGGCATATCTTTTTCAGTACCGCAGGATTCTGCTCTTTTCCGACCAGAAAAACTATGTGAGTCAGAACTTTCAGTACGCTTTCGGAATACTCTCGACAGCAGCTTGTGCGGTAGCGCTTGTTGTGACAAAAAATTATTATCTGTATCTTTCTGTTCAGATTCTTGTTCAGCTCGCGGAGGACATTTCGCTGTCAAGGTTTGTGAAAAAGCTATATCCTCAGGTTGATTTCAAGAGTAAAAGAAAGGTACCGCGCAAGCTTGTAAGAAAGCTATTTCGAGACACCCTGCAGCTTCAGCCAAACAACATCGGCAGCACTTTGCTGCGCTCAACAGACAATTTTGTGGTGGCACAGCTTTTCGGGGTTGCTCAGAACGGCGTGTATTCCAACTACAATATGCTTCTCGGTACGGCGGGAATGATTTCATTGCGCCTTGTCGGCGCAATTACCGCAAGCGTCGGAAACCTTGGTGCCGGCGAGAACCGCGAAAAGGTAAAAAGGGTCTTTTCAGTGACAATGCTCATCTCTTTCTTTTTTACCTGTGTATGTACGACGGTGCTTTGCGTTTTGTCGTCGGATTTTATTACTCTGTGGTTAGGTAAGGGTATGACTCTGCCTTTTTCTGTATCGTGTACCCTCGCGGCAAGCTTCTTTGTTTCGGGCCTGAGACAGGGGGTGCTTATATTCCGCGACGCTTACGGACTTTACAGGAAGGAGCGTATAAAGCCCTTTGCCGAGGTTGCAATATCGCTTGCTTTGACAATATTTTTCGGCAAGAGAATGGGGATTGTGGGGGTATATTTCGGACAGCTTTGCGCCAGCGTCTTTGCCTGTCTGTGGTATGAGCCATATATACTTTACAAATACGGTTTTCATGAGAGTGCCGTCGGGCACTATAAGAGAATGCTTGTATACTCGGTAATTGCCTTTTGCTCTTGCGCTTGCTCCTACCGTATCTGCACACTGCTTTCCTCATTTGGGGCAAGGCTTGCGGTGTGCGTGTGTCTGCCTGCGCTTTTTGTGAGTGCAGTGTATTTTCCGACTTATGAATTCAGACGCGCGTTTGCTACTGCTCTGGAATTTACAGGGCTGAAAAAGCCAAAGAAAAACACTGCACTGATTGACAAATCTGTATAAATGTGATAATATATAATGATAAAGAATGTAAAAGAGGTGAAATGTGTGCCGAAAAAGGAAGTAAAGCCACTGTCGTTTGACTATGAAAATAGCTATGCAGGCAAGCTTGTCTGCGGCGTTGACGAAGCGGGCAGAGGTCCTCTTGCAGGCAGAGTTTATGCCGCGGCGGTAATTTTGCCTCTAGACCGATGTGATGATGACACAATAACTCACCTTAACGATTCCAAAAAACTCACCGAAAAGTCACGCGAGGAGCTGACAGAAAAGATAAAGGAAGTGGCTGTTGCCTGGAGCATAGCCTACTGCGAGGTTGACGAGATAGAAAAGCTCAATATCCTCGAGGCGTCGCTGCTCGCAATGCGCCGCGCCATTGATACGCTTTCTGTAAAGCCAGATGTTGCGCTTATTGACGGTAATATCGCGCGTGATTTTAATCTCGAAGCAAGGGCAATAATAGGCGGAGATGGTATTTCTCCCTCTATTGCCGCAGCGTCAATTCTTGCAAAGACCGCAAGAGACAGATATTGTCTTGATACCTTGCATACTCTGTATCCCGAGTATAATTTTGCGAAGCACAAGGGTTACGGCACAAAGGCTCACTACGAGGCGATATCAAAATACGGGCCCTGCCGTGAACACAGAATGAGCTTTTTGAAGAAGTTTTTTGAAAAACAATGAACCGCAGGAAGTTAGGCTACAGCGGCGAGGGGCTTGCCGCAAGATATCTTGAAAAAAACGGGTATAAAGTCCTCTGCCGTAACTATACGGTGCGTGGCGGAGAGCTTGACCTTGTCGCCTGCGACAAAAAGTATATAGTTTTTGTTGAGGTCAAGACAAGAAGCAGTGATAACTTCGGCAGAGCAGGCGAGGCGGTAGATCTTCGAAAGGTACAGAGGATGGTAAAGACGGCAGAGCACTTTCTTTACGAGCGGGCAGACGACAGCGATGTGCTGGGCAGACAGCCAAGATTTGATGTTATTGAGATTTACACACAAAAAGGCACACTAGAACATATAAAAAATATAGAAATACAATAAACTATTTGGAGAACAGTATGGATTTTTTTGACCTTCACTGTGATACCGCATGGAGAATGTACGGTGAGAAGCTGACTATCGACAGCCCGCTTCTTGACACAAGGCTTTCGTGCTTTGACAGATTTCAAAATAGCGTGCAGATCTATGCGATATACTCGGATAACCGCAGGAGCGACGAGGAAAATTACGAAGATTTCTTCTCGGTCTGCGAGTATTTCAAAAATGAAATAAACGAAAACTATCAAAAAATAGCACTCTGCACCGACAAAGTCTCTCTTGCGTCGGCAGAGCCTCCCGTCAAGGCAATTCTTGCCGTGGAGGGCTCCAAGCTTCTTGCAGGAGATATTTCAAGACTCAGTATTCTGTACGGACTTGGCGTGCGTGTGCTCACTCTTACCTGGGGCGGTGTTTGCTGCACAGGCGGTGCGCACGATACAGACGAGGGACTTTCGGAGTTCGGCTTTGAGCTCCTTTCTGAGTGCGAAAAGCTCGGTATTACCGTTGATGTTTCGCACCTTTCCGAAAAAGGCTTCTGGGATGTGGCGGCGAAGGCGACAAAACCGTATATAGCAACACACTCATCATCGTATGCACTTTGTGCTCACACAAGAAACCTCACCGATATACAGTTCAGGACAATTTCGGGCGCAGGAGGCATCGTGGGAGTGAATATGTATCCCAAGCACTTATCTGCCCGTTTTGCCTCGGGTGAGCATGCGGCAGACGAGCTTATCGGTTCATACTGCGAGCATATTGAGCATTTTCTTTCGCTCGGAGGCGAGAGCAGCACCTGCCTTGGTGCCGACAGGGACGGAATAGACAGTATTCCCGAATATACAAGCCTTGTATTTGCAGACAAAATCTACAATAAGCTCATATCAAACGGAATAAAAGAAAAGGTCATCGACGACATTTTCTATAACAACGCATACAAATTCTTTTCTGAAAAGATGTAATCCCGGGAGGATGTTAAAATGAATTATTACAGCACAAGAGACATAAAAAAATCCGCGCCCGTTTCTTCGGCACAGGCAATAAAAAACGGAATGGCGCTCGACGGCGGCCTTTACATGCCCGAGAGCATCCCTACGCTTAAGGAAGGCGAGCTTTCAAGAATCTGCGATATGGAGTATACCGACAGAGCGGCATACATACTCTCAAAGTTTCTCACCGATTATACCTATGACGAGCTTAAAGATGCAGCACAAAAGGCATATTCCGACGAGAAGTTCTGCGGCGGAGCCACAGGTATTACAGCCCTTGGCGGTGTTCACAGAATACTCGAGCTCTGGCACGGACCTACAAGTGCATTCAAGGATATGGCACTTCAGATAATGCCCCATCTTCTCTCAATGGCGCTCAAAAAGACGGGAGAAAAGAGAATTGCGTTTATACTCGTTGCAACATCGGGCGACACAGGCAAGGCGGCTCTTGAGGGCTACCGCGATGTTGACGGAATAAAGATTATGGTCTTTTATCCCGAGGACGGCGTAAGCTCAATGCAGAAGCTGCAGATGGCGTCGCAAAAGGGCGATAATGTATATGTTTGCGCTATCGACGGTAACTTTGACGACGCACAGACAGGCGTCAAACAGATTTTTGCCGATAAGGATGCAGCACAGGAGCTTGACAAAAACGGGATTTTCCTCTCGAGTGCAAATTCTATCAACTGGGGAAGACTTGCACCTCAGATAGTTTACTATATCTCGGCATATTGCGACCTTATGAAAAACGAGGACATTAAAGAGGGCGAAGCTATCGATATCACTGTTCCCACAGGTAACTTCGGCAATATCTTTGCCGCATATATAGCCAAGCTTATGGGACTTCCCGTGAGAAGACTTGTGTGCGCCTCTAACAAGAACAATATCCTGACAGACTTTATTCAGAGCGGTACATACGACAGAAACCGCAGCTTTTTTACAACAATGTCACCCTCTATGGATATTCTCATTTCGTCAAATCTTGAGAGACTTCTCTATCTTATCGCAGGCCCCGAGAAGTGCGCGGAATATATGAGAGAGCTTTCCGAAAAGGGTGTATATACCGTGGACAAAGAAATTCTTGACAAAATCGGCGAATCCTTCAGCGCAGATTTCTGCTCTGAGGAGAATACGGCAAAGACAATAAGAGAAACTTTTGAAAAGTACTCATATCTTATAGACACACACACCGCCTGCGCGCTCTACGCGTCGCTCAGACAGGAACAGGAAAATAAGAAAGACGGCGAGAATGTGAAAATTCTCACCGCCTCGACAGCATCTCCCTATAAGTTTGCAGCTGATGTACTGTCCTCTCTCGGCAAGCAACCGAGAGAGAAGAGTTTTGAGGTTATCTATGAACTCGAGAGTGAAACAAACACCGACATTCCCGCACCGCTTGCCTCTTTGCGTGATGCAAAGGTGAGATTTACAAAGTGCGTCGGCAAGACAAAAGAGCAGATGCTCGCCGCCGCAAGGGAGTTTGTGCTCTGAGCCGTCAGATGTGCTGATTTCTTGCCTTGAATGTCGCACAAACCGTGTCGGTGCACGAGCTTGCATAGCTGGGACCTACGCTTATCTTCTCGGCAGTACAGTAGGCGTCGCCGTCGTGGTAAATGCAGTTTTTCACATTGCAGGAAATTCCCTTGATGTGCGAGGGTATGCCCGTGCCGAGGATTGTCGGGTCAAAAATATTACCTTCCATCTTTATCACCTCAGAATTGTTTTTTTAGTAGTATTCAGAAAAAACAGAAAATTATACACGAAAGGCACGATGTAAAATAATATACACAATAGCTGACACGCACCTTTCTTTTTCGACAGATAAGCCCATGGATATCTTCGGACACAGTTGGGACAATCATGCCGAAAGACTCAAGGAAGCGTGGGAGAAGACAGTGCGCGATTGCGACACCGTGGTTGTTCCCGGAGATATATCCTGGGCAATCGACCTTGAAGAGGCTCTTGCCGACCTTGAATTTATCAACAATCTGCCGGGACGCAAGATTATCGGCAAGGGAAATCACGACTATTGGTGGGCAACAATGAACAAGCTCACAAATTTCAAGACCGAAAAGGGCCTTGATAGGATAGATTTTCTCTTCAACAACGCCTATGCTGTTGAAGATAAGATTATCTGCGGCACGCGCGGCTGGGTAAATGAGTTCGGAGTAAAGCGCGAGGACGAGCGTATCATAAAGCGCGAGGCAGACAGACTCGAGCTGTCGCTCAAGGAGGGACTCAGGCTTAGAGAAGCTCACCCCGACAGCAAAATCTGCGTTTTTCTGCACTATCCGCCGCTCTTCGGGGAGTTTATGAACTATGATATTATAGACATCCTCTATCGGTATGACATCAAGGATGTATACTTCGGACATCTGCATAATGTAAGAAAAGAGCAGCTCGACGATGAGTATATCGGTATAAGACTGCATCTTGTGGCATCCGATTACCTCGGTTTCAAACCGTTTCCCGTCGGATAAGATGTCAAACTGCACAATAAAGGGATAACTTTTGGTGATTTTATTATTATAAAAAGAAAAATTACATTTATTTAATAAAATGCGCTTGACTTATTTCTAAAAAAGTGTAGAATATATTGGATAAAATGTATAATTTTGCTTATGCAAAACAAAACAAATTAATACCGATACATATATGTACGGTTTTTGGAGGACATAAAAAATGGCTTTGAAGAAATTTAAAGAAACAGCAACAAACAAGGTTGAACTTACCGTTGTTATTGACAGAGCGGCTTTTGAGGCGGCTGTGAACAATGTCTTCAGAAAGAATGTGAAGAAGATCACTGTTCCCGGCTTCAGAAGAGGTAAGGCGACAAAAGGTATCATCGAGAGTTACTACGGCAAGGGTGTATTCTATGAAGATGCTCTTAACGAACTTCTCCCTGATGAAATCGGCAAGGCGGTTGAAGAAACAAACTTCACTCCCTGCGATACTCCCTCTGTAACAGATGTTGATTTTGAAGCAAAAGAGGGCATTCTCGTAAAGGCTGAATTTATCAGAAGACCTGATGTTAAGCTTGGTGAGTATAAGGGATTTGAAATTACAAAATATATCGTTGACGCAACAGACGCTGATGTTGACGCAGAGCTCGAAGCTGTTCAGAAGAGACACGCTCGTATCATCACAGTTGACGACAGAGCGGCACAGGACGGCGATATCGCAGATATCGACTACGAGGGCTTTGTTGACGGCGTAGCATTCGCAGGAGGCAAGGACCAGGGTCACAAGCTCACACTCGGTTCCAAGCAGTTTATCCCCGGCTTTGAAGAGCAGATCGTAGGTAAGAAGACAGGTGAAGAATTTGACATCACAGTTAAGTTCCCCGAAGACTACCACGCAGAAGAGCTCAAGGGCAAGGAAGCTGTATTCAAGATTAAGCTCAACGGTCTTGAAAAAGAAGAGCTCCCTGCACTCGATGACGAGTTTGCAAAGGACGCTTCCGAATTTGATACCATTGCTGAATACAAGAAGGATATCAAGGCTAAAATAGAAAAGAGAAACCTCGACGACGCCGATATGAGAGCAGGCGAGGACATCGCAGAAAAGCTTTGTGCTATCGTTGAAGCGGAAATTCCCGCTGTTATGTTCGAAAAGGAAACAGATCTTCTCGTCCGCGAGTATGATATGAATCTCCGTCAGCAGGGTCTCAGCCTCGAGATGCTTATGCAGTACACAGGTATGAAGATGGAAGACATCCGTGCAAGATACAGCGTTATGGCAGTATCCAATGTTAAAAAGCAGCTCGCTCTTGCAGAAATCGTTAAGGCAGAAAAGGTTGAAGCCGCAGACGATAAGGTTGAGGCAAGATACGAGGAGCTCGCTTCTCAGTTCGGCATGAAGGTTGCTGATGTAAAGGCAAGAATTGATATCGAGGATATCAGAAGCGAAGTTACAACACTCGGCGCATTTGAGATTGTTAAGAACGCAGCTAAGGTAACAGAAAAGCATGTTACAAGAGACGAGCTTAACGAAATTATGGCAAAGAAGCAGGCGGGCGAGGAAGCTCCCAAGGCTAAGAAGCCTGCAGCTAAAAAGGCAACAAAGAAAGCAACTGACGAAGCCACAGCAGAAAAGAAGCCTGCAGCCAAGAAGACAACAAAGAAAGCGGCTGACGAAGCAGTAGCAGAAAAGAAGCCTGCGGCTAAAAAAACAACAAAGAAAGCAGCTGATGAGAAGCCTGTAGCAGAAAAGAAGCCTGCAGCGAAGAAGGCAGCTGACGAGAAGCCTGCAGCTAAAAAGACAACAAAGAAAGCCGACGCAGAATAATTCCTTTCTTTGAATAAAAATTGTGATTAACAAATGCGAAGCTTTTATATAATATAAGGGTTTCGCATTTATTATTAAAAACAAAACACAGACTAGGAGGATTAATATGGCATTAGTACCAATGGTAGTAGAGCGTGAGGGTGCAGGAGAGCGTTCTTACGATATTTTTTCAAGACTTTTAAACGACAGAATTATATTTCTTGCCGACGAGGTAAACGACACAACAGCATCTCTTGTTGTGGCACAGCTTTTGTACCTTGAGGCAAAAGACCCCGACAAGGACATCTGCCTTTATATCGATAGCCCCGGCGGCTCGGTAACAGCAGGTATGGCAATCTACGACACTATGAACTTTATTAAGTGCGATGTATCCACTATCTGTATCGGTATGGCGGCAAGCATGGGCGCATTTTTGCTTTCTGCAGGAGCAAAAGGCAAAAGACTTGCTCTTCCCAACAGCGAAGTTATGATTCATCAGCCCCTCGGCGGTATGAAAGGTCAGGCAACAGATATAAAGATTCATGCAGACCATATCTTAAAGACCAGAGAAACTCTCAATATGATTCTCGCAAAGAATACGGGAAAATCTGTTGAGGAAATCGCAAGAGACACCGAAAGAGACAACTTTATGTCGGCGTACGAGGCGGCACAGTACGGTCTTATCGACAGAGTTATAGAAAAAAGAGACTGACAAGAGGTAAAATAAATTGAGCAACAGCGTTACTCCAAGATGCTCCTTTTGCGGAAAGCTAGAGGAGGATGTAACAAGAATTATAATTGGACCCGATGGCGTGAATATCTGTGCAAACTGCGTAATGCTATGCGAGAATATTCTCGATGAGCTTTCTCCCGAGCCGACAGCCGATGAGGAGTTTGAGGGGCTTTCTCTCGATACACTCCCCAAGCCGCGTGAGCTCAAGGAGGAGCTTGATAAGTATGTTATCGGTCAGGACGGAGCAAAGACGGCTCTTTGCGTTGCCGTCTACAATCATTATAAGAGAATATTGCAAAAAAAGCAGGATGACAGCGTTGAAATTCAAAAGAGCAATGTACTTATGCTCGGACCTACAGGCGTAGGCAAGACTTTACTTGCACAGACGCTTGCCAAGATGCTCAAGGTTCCTTTTGCAATAGCAGACGCAACCACTCTCACCGAGGCGGGATATGTCGGCGAGGATGTTGAAAATATTCTTCTGCGCCTTATCCAGGCGGCAGACTTTGATGTAGAGCGCGCCGAAAAGGGCATTATCTATATCGACGAGGTTGACAAAATCTCAAGACGCAGCGAAAATCGCTCTATTACTCGCGATGTTTCGGGCGAGGGCGTTCAGCAGGCGTTGCTCAAGATTCTTGAGGGAACGGTATCAAATGTTCCACCCCAGGGCGGAAGAAAGCATCCAAATCAGGAATTTATTCAGATTGATACATCCAATATCCTCTTTATCTGCGGCGGCGCATTTGACGGAATCGAGGAGATTATCGGCGAGCGTGCGTCTGGTAAGCAGACAATAGGCTACGGCGCGAGCGTTCTCACCGCCGAGCAAAAGGAAAAGCAGGAGATTCTCACCAAGATTCAGGCAAGAGATCTTGTTAAGTTCGGTATTATCCCTGAACTTGTCGGCAGACTTCCTGTTATCGTAGGACTTACAAATCTTGATGAAAACGCCCTTAAGAGAATTCTCACCGAGCCCAAAAACTCGCTCGTCAAGCAGTATAAAAAGCTGTTTGAAATGGACGGAATTTCACTTGAGTTCGAGGATGAAGCGCTGACAGAGATAGCACGCCTTGCCAAAGAGAGAAAAACAGGAGCGCGAGGCCTGCGCTCAATAACAGAGGAGATTATGACAGACCTCATGTTTGACGCTCCGTCAAGAAAAGGCCTCAAGGAGCTTGTTATCACAAAAGAAATGCTCAAAAAGGCGCAGTAATAAAGAAGATGCGGAGTTTCTTCCGCATCTTTTTTGTGTTGACCTTGGTAGCAAAAAAGTTTATAATATAAGTATAAAAACAAAAATCGGAGCATTTATGAATCAAAACTATATTTGTCCTGTGTGCGCAGGTGTTCTTTTGCCGCAGGGAAGAAGCTATATATGCGAAAAGCACCACACCTTTGATATTTCAAAAGAGGGGTATGTCAATCTTGCCGTAGGTAAGAACGGTGACAGCGGCGACAACAAGGAAATGTGTGTCTCGCGACATAGATTTCTTACGGCAGGATACTATGCCCGCTTTGCCGAGGGAATATGCAGCACTATCAGTAAGTATACCGGGAAAGTCGGCACTGTTATCGATGCAGGCTGCGGGGAGGGATATTATCTGAGAAATGTAAAAGAAAGCTTTCCCGACGCTGCGTGCTTTGGCATCGATCTTGCAAAAGAGGCGGTGAAGCTTGCCGCAAAAGAGGAAAAACCAAAAGAAAATAAGTGCAGCCTTGCGGTGTGCGGAATTTTCTCACTTCCGTTTGCCGATGACAGCGCGGATGTTATACTTTCTGTCTTTGCTCCTGTCGGGAATGAGGAAAATCTGAGAGTGCTAAGGCAGGGTGGAATAATGCTTGTTGCAGGACCGGGAAAGGAACACCTGTCGGGACTCAAAAAGGCAGTCTACGACTCTCCTTACGAAAATTCTGACAAGCACAAGGAATATGGAGGCTTTTGCTACCTCGGCTGCGAGTGTATAAAATATACTGCAACTGTAAAAAAAGAGCATATATATGACCTTTTCACCATGACGCCATATTACTGGAAGACCTCAAAGTCCGACGCACAAAAGCTGTCGGCACTCGAGAGTCTTGAAACAGAGCTCGACTTTGTAATATCGGTATACCGCAAAATATGAAACGGTAGATTTTGGGAACAATTTAACTGTTTTTCTCGTCCTATAAGTAAAATACATGTTAAGGAGATGTTTTCAATGAAAGTAATTACCAGAATTTTATGCATTACCCTTATGCTTGCTATGACTATGCCTTTTTCAGCTCAGGCTGCAATTGTTGAAATTCCTGTTGCAGAGCAGGAGCCCGACTCGCAGGCGCTTGAGGCGGTTATCAAGCTTGTAAAGCCCAAGCTCGATGTTCCCGAGGAATATACCGAATTTGAATGGTACTTCTCGGGCGAGACGGTATACTCCGCAGCGTTTTGGGAGCTTACCTGGTCGGCAAAAGACGGCAACGGGCACATCTCTGTTTCCTGCGACGGAAAGGGCAGAATTGTAAACTACTATCACTACATACCATCCGGCGACGAGAAGAATATTCCAAATTTTCTCAAGCAAGAGCTTCTCGGAGTGGCACAGGATTTTGTAAAGAGAATTTCTCCCGAGGCAAATCTCGTATATCGCAGCTCTCAGGGATATTACAGCGACTATAACGGTGCATACACTTACTATTTTGTCCGTGAGGAAAACGGACTTGAATACACAAACAACACCGCAGGCGTGCGTATAAACTACACCACAGGCGAGGTTACATCCTACAATCTCACCTACGACTATGATGTTGAACTGGAAGCAAACGAAAACCTCATAACACCCGAGAAAGCAAGAGAAATCCTTGCAACCGAGCAGGAAATGAAGCTCTCGTATGTACTCAACACACAGAATGTTGACGGCAAAAAGATATACAAGGCAGTGCTTGTATATTCACCCGAGCACTCATACATTGCAGTTGACGCAAAGACGGGCGAGATTTATTTCGAAACTTCAAATATATCCGAGCTTGGCGCAGGTGCAGACAAAATAGTTATGGGCGGCATTATGAACGACGCGGCTTCAAAGGAAGAGTCGGCAGATAGCGAAGAAGGGTACAGACTCACAGAGGAAGAACTCGCACAGCTCGGCGTGCTTGATTCGCTCATCAAAAGAGAACAGGCAATAAAGGTTGTTACCGAAAACAAAGACCTCTACCTTGACGACACTCTTGCAGTGATAAGTGCAGACCTTGATACAAGATACGACTATAAGAATGATACGGATGAAAAGCAGTATGTATGGAATATCAGCTTCACAACGCCTTTGTCGGATATCAGCTACAAGTACGCAAGCGCTACGGTAGACGCGTCAACAGGCGAGCTTCTTTATTACTTCTGCCAGCTCAAGAACTACCGCGATTACGAAAATGTTCTTCCTGAGATAAACTATACAAAAGAAGAATGTATTGAAATTTTTGAAAGCTTTATGAGTAAAGCTCTCCCCGATAAGTACCCTCTCACAGGCAAGACAACCGATAACGAAACAAATGTTATCTACCGTGTCGAAAACGAGGACGGCGGATATGACAACACTTATGGCGCATACAGGTTTTCAAAGCAGCGCGAAAATGAGGGTATTCCTTTCACATACGACGGAATCTATGCAACAGTCGACGCGATCACAGGCAAGATTTCAGAGTTCTCATACTCGTGGTACGAGGATATTACTTTCGAGTCACCGTCCGACGCGATAAGCAAGGGTGAAGCTCTCGGCCTTTATCTCGGTTACTCCGAGTTTGATACCTACTATGAGAGATACGACCACTATACCCCAAGAGACGGCGTTGACACCGATAGTGGCAAGTATTACAGCATAAATGAGCTTTATACAAAGGACAGTGTTGCGCGCATTGTATATAAGAGCAACTCAGCTTCTTCGATAGGTAGAATATCGGCTCTCACAGGCGAGGCAGTGACATATTCGGGACTTCCTGTGGAGGAAGCATACGAGGGAGAAATCTCTGATATAGGCGGTCATTGGGCGCAGTATGACATACAGTTGCTTTGCGACATCGCAGTTATAAAGAACGAAGAAAGCTACCGTCCTGACGAGGCAATAACACAGGCAGAGCTTGAGCAGATGATAAATGTTATATGCAGTATTTATAAGTACGACGAAGCAGCAGGCAACACCGTTACAAGACTTGACGCAATAAAATATGCGGTAAAGAGTTTAGGTTATGAGAAGATAGCGGAGCTTTCGGATATTTACAAGACAGACTATGCCGACAAGGATAAAGTCCCAGAGAGCGACATTGGGTATATCGCAATAGCTCACGGACTGAAAATTGTGGACGGCGACGCTCAGACAAACACAATAAGACCCGGCGACAATCTCACAAGAGCAGAAGCGGCAAGACTTGTTACAAATATTATCAAGGCAAAATAAAACAAAAAAGAGAAGAAAATCTCAGCTTTCGGCTGAGATTTTCTTTTTTTGTCTTTTTGAATAAAATTATAAAAAACGAAAAAAATATAATGAATATAAAAACTCAAAATTTGCGACACAAAGTACCCTGTTTTTTGCCTTATTATCATTAAAATATTATTACCCGCAAAAGACCATTTCAAAAATTCGCACCAAAATTAATATTATTTACATAACATAATAAACGGTATGAGGGCAGATATTAATATAGGCGGCAACCGCAAAAAAGCGGAGCCCCTTTACACTGTTTTATAAAGAGAAAGTTGTGGTGCTAATGCAGTTAAAAAAGAAAAAATCTAAAATATTGAACGGAAGGTTTTTGACATATTCCGCAGTCTTTGCATTGATGATAAGCATCATGATGCTAGGCGGAGCACAGCTTGCAATTCCCGACCAGGTCAGGACAGAAGAAATCCTGCAGGCATCGGGTACAAACGAGGGCGTGTCGTATGCGACACAGGGCGAGTATACGGCAAAACTACTCGGCGTTTTACCTGCAAAAAAGGTTTCGCCCGGCGTCCCCGAGAATCTCACGCTTGTTCCGTGCGGCGATGTTTTTGGTGTGAAATTTTTTACCAAAGGCGTGCTTGTGATCGGAGTATCCGATCTTGAAACCGAGGAGGGAATTATAAGTCCTTCAGGCAAAGCAGGCTTTCGCAAAGGTGATGTAATTACCAAAGCCGATGGTAAAGAAATAAATACGGCCGAAGAGCTTAGCCGTGCTATCGAAAAATCGCAAGGGCAGGAAATGACATTTGAATTTCTTCGCGATGACGCCCGCTACAGAGCAAAGCTGACTCCCAAAAAAGCTCTGTCCGACAGCAAGTACAAGACAGGAATGTGGGTGCGCGACAGCACTGCAGGAATAGGAACAATAACCTTTTATAACCCCGAGGACGGCAGTTTTGCAGGACTCGGACACGGAATATGCGACTCTGACACAGGCGTGCTCATGCCGATACTCAGGGGCGCTGTTGTGGATATAACCTTAAATGACATCATAAAAGGCAGAGATGGTCATCCGGGTGAGCTCAAGGGGTCTTTTGGTACCGAAAAGAAAGGCAGCGTGACAAAAAACACTGCCTGCGGAATATCGGGAGTGCTCACTACTCCTCCCGAAACGGTAAAAGAATCAATGCCTGCCGCAATGAAGAGCGAAACTGTCACGGGAGATGCGACAATACTCTGCAATGTTGATGGAAAAGGCGTCAGGGAATATCAAATTGAAATTGTAAAAATCTACTCGGGCGATGAGCCTACAAAGAATTTTGTAATAGAGGTCACAGACCCGACTCTTATAAATCTCACAGGTGGCATCGTTCAGGGTATGTCGGGCTCGCCGATACTTCAGAATGGCAAGATAGTCGGTGCTGTCACCCATGTGCTTGTCAACGATCCGACAAGAGGCTACGGTATATTTATCGAGAATATGCTCGGTGAGATATAAAAAACAAAAGTCAAGGCGTATGCCTTGGCTTTTGTGCTTTCTTTAATTAAAACCTCTGCTTTGAGGACGGCGGTCTGCCGAACATTTTCTTATATTGTCTGTAAATGCGCGAGTAGTCAAATAAAAAATGCGCTCGCCGAACTGTTGTGTGTGCATACCGATATTGAGGTTGTGACAGTTCCCGACGGTATTGCCCAAAAGAGCGGTACACTTGGAGCAAAAAGAATATTTGATGATTGATTTCAGATATTTCCCGAATAGTATTTTTCACAGTATTCTTCAAGACAGAGTCCCGATTCCATTATCTTCTGAGCGTGGTATCTGCCGACAAACCGGTAGTGCCAGGGCTCAAACATAATGCCGGTGATATCTGTCTTGTTTTTTGGATACCTAAGTATAAATCCAAAGTCAGCGCAGTGCTCAAGCAACCACTGATACTCGGGCTTTTCGGCAAAGACCTGGCTTGCCGCAGGCAGATTGTGAAGATCTGCACACAGACCGCTCTGGTGCTCGCTCGAGCCGGGAATTGCGACCGCCTCTGCGGCTTTAGCTTCGGCAGAATCTCCATAGTATGGCCTTAGCGCACTGATCTGATTGTCAAAGAGCAGCTGCTGATAGTTGTACGAGCGGTACGCGCTTGTGACGCTGAGGCTTGTGTAGCCGTTGGCATAAGCCTCTGTGAGCATTGCCTCCATCGCTTTTCCTGCATACAGCTCCATCTGCTGTGTTGTTCTTCCGTCCTTTCGCGTGTGGATAAGGTCGTATAAGCTCTCGGGAACCGAGTCTTTCTGAAGTCTGTTGTCTGTATTTACAAGATAAAGATACTTGTCGCGGTCAACAGGGTCCATATACTGCTCATAAGCTGAGAGATTGCTGACAAAGGTCGGCTTCTTGCTCACCTCGACTATTTTGCCAAAAACATCGTCTTCGGCTATTTTTTCGTCCTGAATGTCATATCCTGCCATAAGCGAATAGTCGGGTGCGGCAATGTCGATTTCTATTCTGTTTTTTTCCTCATAACGCTCTATGAGAAGCCCCTTGATATGTTCTTCGTAAAAAGAGAGGGGAACAAACATACTGCCGTCTCGCATGGTAGCCGCCTCGCTCATAAAAAGGACTCCCGTGTCGGTCTTTGCACTGTCAACACCGTCGCTGAACGCAGCAAAGCTGCCGTCGGGAAATACAAGCGTGCGCGCACTGTTATCGCCCGAAATTGCGTATCCGCAATAATCTGTCAAAATATCCATGCTAATAAGCACCTCGCCGTTTTTGGAAAAGCACTCGGACTTTTCAAGCTGGCGCAGATTCTTTGTGCCGTTGAAAAGATAAATACTTACGCTCTCCTGTGACGAGCCTATATGAGAGTCAATAAAAACCCACACGCATATACCTGCGAAAATTATTGCAAACAAAACGATTGAAATACGGAAAAGAAGCTGTCCTGCCGAGGGAGAGCTCTTTTTCTTTTTTGCTGATTTTTTGTTTTTCATATTTACCTCTTGATAGTTATAGTAAATAATAAGTATGTCATAATAAATTATAGCACACAGCGGGCAAAAGAGCAAGCACTGTGTTAAATTTTTAAAAAACAAAGAAAAAGCGAGAATTAATGAGCTATGGCGAGATAACAGGGTAATTTTCTCTCAAAATGGTTAGAAACAAAGCAAAATTGACTTTTACTGACTTTGACTTTCTTTGACTTTCGAGCTACAATATAATCGTAAAGTCAGGAAAGGTCAAAAAGGTATCGGTATGTTAATGTCAGAAAAAATCGCAAGAATGCTTGAGGAAATGCTAAACGAGCAGGACGGCAGTGTGGAAATACAGAGAAACGAGCTCGCACTTCGGTTTGGATGTGTTCCCAGTCAGATAAACTATGTAATCTCCTCGCGCTTCAGTCCCCAGAGAGGGTACATTGTTGAAAGCCGCAGGGGAGGCGGAGGATATATCAAGATTACAAGAGTGAGAGTCGACTCAAGCAGGTACCTTATGCATCTTTTGGCGTCGGTAGGGGGCAGCATCGACTCGCCTTGTGCAAAGACCCTGCTTACCGCTCTTTATGAGAACAGATTTATAGACGAGAAGGATCTGAGGATTTATGCGTCGGTAGTGTCCGACAGCACTCTTGGTGAAATCAGGGACAAGAGCACGCGTGACGCTGTGCGCGCCGATATTATGAGAAGCATTATTCTTAATTTAGTATAAGATGAAAAGAGGTAATACTATGCTGTGTGAAGCATGCAAAAGCAACAAGGCAACTTTCTTTTATAAACAGACAAAAAACGGCGTAACTGTCGAAAAGAATCTTTGCTCCGAGTGCGCAAAGGCAAAAGGACTCAGTGTGAATACAGGTTTGTTTCAAGGATTTGACGAGCTGTACGGCGATGACTTTTTCGGAGGCCTTCTCGGCAGTCTTTTTGAAAGCAAGCCGCAGGTTACAAGCACAGGGGCCTGCTCTTTTTGCGGCACGCGTCTCGGTGAGCTTTTAAACAGAGGAACAGCAGGCTGCGCCGAGTGCTATAAGACCTTTTCCAACGCACTGTCACCCACCATTTCCAAAATCCACGGAAATGTGGCTCACTGCGGAAAGACACCCGGCAAGGGCGAAAAAAAGCAGGCAGAGATGACAGTGCAGGAAAAAATAACAGCGCTCAGGGGAGAGCTTTCTCTTGCAATCGAAAAGCAGGAATACGAGCGCGCGGCACAGCTGCGTGACGAGATTATTGCCCTTGAAAAAACTGAGAAAGGAGAGTGACCACCGTGAAATGGTATAACAGCAAAGAGGCGTCAGGTGGCGTTGTAATAAGCTCGAGAGTGCGTCTTGCAAGAAATCTCTCGGACACAGTTTTCCCTCAAAAGGCGAGTCCTTCAGAACGTGTAAAGGTGTGCAATGCCGTAAAGAGCGCGCTTGATAAAAACGGCTACGAAAGATATAACTATATAGATATGAGCTCCCTTTCTCCACTCGAAAAGAGGCTGCTTTTGGAGGATCACCTCATCAGTCGCGACTTTTTCGGCGCTGACGGCGAGGGCAGAATGCTTATTACTGACGAGAACAATACAGTGTCGGTAATGGTTAACGAGGAGGACCATCTGCGTATTCAGGCAATAACTCCCGGCCTTGATATTGAGGGGGCATACAGCAGAGCCAACACTCTCGACGACATACTCTCGCAAGGGCTGCCTGTTGCCTTTGATGAAAAGCTTGGCTATCTCACCTCCTGCCCCACAAACCTCGGAACAGGTATGCGCGCGTCGTGTATGCTCCACCTGCCTGCCATTACTGTTTCGGGCGGTATCGGCTCGCTTATTTCACTCATGACAAAGCTCGGACTCACAGTGCGCGGCTTATATGGGGAGGGAAGCGACGCAGACGGATGCCTTTATCAGATTTCAAATCAGATAACGCTCGGTATTTCCGAAAAGGACACTATCGACAAGCTCACCAATGCTGTGCGTCAGGTTGTGGAAAAGGAGAATAAGCTCAGAGAAAGCCTTATTTCACGCGGGGGCGCCGACTTTGAAGACAGCGTATACCGCTCGTATGGTATCCTGAAATATGCAAAGAAAATTTCATCCTCAGAGTTTTTAAAGCTCTGGTCAAGTGCGAAGCTCGGAGCCGAGTGCGGAATAATAAAGGAGCTTGAGGGCATAAATCTGACAAGACTCCTTATCGAAACAACCCCCTCTCACATTATCACAAAGCATAAGGAAGCTTCGGACGCAGGTGTGCGCGACGAAAAGCGCGCACAGATAATAAAGGAATATTTTGGTTAATATAGTATATAGAGGTGATACAGATGAATGAAAGACTCACAGACAATGCGGCAAAAGCGCTGAGCGCAGCCTTTGCGGCAACAAAAAAGCTCGGTCACACAAGCGTGGGCAGCGAACACCTTGTGCTCGGTCTTTTGTCAAGAAAGGACTCAATTGCGGCAAAGCTGCTGACAAAGCACGGAATTACTTTTGAGATGTTCCGCGATATAATAATCGAGCGCAGCGGTATCGGTGACGAGAACGCCGACAATATAGATATGAGCCCACGCACAAAGAGAATTATCGAAAACTCGGGAAGTGAGGCGCTTGCAACCTCGCAGGGGTATATCGGTACAGAGCACATTTTGATGGCAATACTGCACGAGAACGACTGCGTTGCAGTAAAAATAATGCGCGAGTTGGGTGTTGACCTTGAGGAGCTGTACGCACAGACCTCAGCGGTTGCTTGCGGATTTGAGCCGCAGGGCTTTTCGGACAACTCTCAAAAAAAACAGCAGGAAAAGGGGAAGGTTGCAAAAGGCAGCTCCAAAACTCCGACACTCGACAGCTACGGATGCGACCTTACACAGTCGGCAAAGAGCGGTAAGCTAGACCCTGTTATCGGCAGAGAAACAGAGATGCGCAGAGTTATACAGATACTTTCACGCCGTCAGAAGAATAATCCTTGCCTTATAGGCGAGCCGGGCGTCGGCAAGACGGCTGTTGCCGAGGGACTTGCCCAGATGATAATTGACGGAGAGGTACCTGACACAATCAAGGATAAGCGAGTTGTCACACTCGATCTTTCGGGTATGCTTGCAGGAGCAAAGTACAGAGGCGAGTTTGAGGAGCGTATCAAGAATGTTATGTCCGAGGTAAAAAAAGCAGGCGATGTGATACTCTTTATCGACGAGATACACACTCTTATCGGCGCAGGCTCTGCCGAGGGCGCTATAGACGCGGCAAATATTCTCAAGCCTGCCCTTTCAAGAGGCGAGATACAGGTTATAGGTGCCACAACAATATCTGAGTACCGAAAGTATATTGAAAAGGATGCTGCACTCGAGAGAAGATTCCAGTCTGTGATGGTCGGCGAGCCGTCAAAGGACGAGGCAAAGCAGATTCTTAGGGGGCTCAAGGATAAGTATGAGGCACATCATAAGGTAAAGATTACAGACGACGCAATAAATGCAGCCGTCGACCTTTCGGCAAGATATATTGCCGACAGATTCCTGCCCGACAAGGCGATAGACCTTATAGATGAGGCAGCGTCAAAAAAGAGAATTTCGGAGATAACAGCTCCACCCGATCTTCGCGAGCGCGAGGAGGAAATAAAGAAGCTCGAGGCAGAAAAGAACGAGGCTGTGCATACACAGGAGTTTGAAAAAGCAGCCGAGCTCCGCAACAGACAGAGCGAAATGATTGAGCTTTTAAAGAAAGAAAAGGCTCAGTGGGAGGACAAAAAAAGTAAATCCACGCCTGAGATTACATCTGCCGATATTGCAGAGGTTATCACAAGCTGGACTCAGATTCCCGTTGCAAAGCTCGCCGAGGAAGAAAGCGAGAAGCTCCTGCACCTCGATGAGATACTCCGCTCGCGTGTTATCGGTCAGGACGAGGCAGTTTCTGTTATTTCCCGCGCCATAAGACGCGGCAGAACAGGACTCAAGGACCCCAAGCGCCCACAGGGCTCGTTTATCTTCTGCGGTCCGACAGGTGTCGGCAAGACAGAGCTTTCCAAGGCTCTCGCCGAGGCAATCTTTGGCGACGAGAATGCGATTTTGCGCTTTGATATGTCCGAGTATATGGAGAAACACTCGGTGTCCAAGCTTATCGGCTCGCCTCCCGGCTATGTCGGATATGACGAGGCAGGACAGCTCACCGAGAAAATCCGCAGGAAGCCTTATTCGGTAATACTCTTTGATGAGATAGAAAAGGCCCACCCCGATGTATTTAATATACTTCTTCAGATACTTGAGGACGGAGTTCTCACAGACTCCCACGGCAGAAAGTGCGATTTCAAAAACGCCGTTATCATCCTCACCTCAAACCTCGGCTCGTCGTCTGCCGGTGAACCTGCAAGACTCGGCTTTGTGAGGGAAGAGGACAGAGTAAAAGAGCAGGACAGAGCGGCACAAAAAGTGCTTGGTGCACTCAAGAATCACTTCAGACCCGAGTTTTTGAACAGAATCGACGAGATAGTGGTGTTCCGCAAGCTCTCTGATGAGAGTATAAAAAAGATTGCAACACTTATGCTCTCCGAGATAAAAAAGAGAATAAACTCACTCGGTATCGAAATAGAGTTCTCAGACGAAGTGACAGATACTCTTGCCAAGGAGGGCTTTGACGAGGTGTACGGCGCAAGACCGCTCCGCCGTGCTATCCAGCGTAAGATTGAGGATAGCTTGTCTGTTGAGCTGCTTGAGGGCAAGATAAAAAAAGGCGACAAGATAACAGCAGAGCTCGTTGACGAAAAAATCGAGTACAAAAAGGCATAAAACCTCACAGTTTTCAGCTTTCCGTCATATTCTTATCACATTGCAGAGCTATTATATAAATGCAAAGGGCAATACAAATATTCCCGCAAAATATTTGTGTTTTGTTCTTCATTTCTCCTAAAATATTTACAAGGAAAAATCCCGGGTAACCGGGGTTTTTTCTTTACTTAAAAGAGCAACAAAAAAGACGCACTTTCGTGCGTCTTTCGCTTTTATTCAGATTTGGTTCTGTGACTGATTACTCAGCGATATCCCACTGGTCTGCGATTTCGTTGTCGTTTTCAGCGCCGTCCTCAGCTACGCCAAGGTTACGCTCATCTTCTTCTGCAACTTCGCCGCCGTCAACTGTTTGGTCATCAGTAACATCACCCTCGGGAGCAACATCTTCGCCCTCAGAGTTTTCCCCCTCGGTAGTAGCGTTCTCGCCGCCTGTCAGCTCATCCTGTGAAATGAGAGAGTCAAGGTCAACAATGTTGTCGTTGTAATCAGTGTTGGGTGTGATTACAATGTAAGTTACAATAACAACGATGAAGAAAATAACGCAGATAACAGCAGTAGCCTTGTTGAGTATTGCGTCAACCTGCTTGCCCTTCTGCTTGCCGAAGAAGTTCTCGGCGCTGCCTGTGATTGTGCCTGACATTCTGTGGTCCTTGCTGCTCTGAACAAGAATAAGAACAACAAGTACAACAGCCATAACGAGTAAGAGTATACCAAAGAATAATTCCATAACTTATAAACCTCCGATTATTTAAATACTCTGAATTGGTCTCAAAATATACATATTATGCGAGAATTCCTCGCATAATCAGCATTCAATATTATATCACAATGCAAAATTAATTGCAAGAGCTTTTTATATTTTTTTTGCAAAAATTGCTTTTTTTAATATTTTTTCTCATTTTTTCTCAATAATACAAACAGCGTGCGAGGAAATTCCCTCGAGATTGCCTGTAAAACCGAGCTTTTCCTCTGTTGTCGCCTTGATATTGATAGTTTCTTTCGGCACATCAAGAATTCGTGCAAAATTCTCTCTCATAGCGTCGATATGATGCGCCATTTTTGGCTTTTGCGCGATAATCGTGCAGTCGGCGTTGCCGAGAGTATAGCCAAGCGCGTCCATTTTTTCTTTTACTCTCTGCAACAGAATAAGGCTTGATATTCCCTTGTAGCTGTTGTCGCTGTCGGGAAAGAGCTTGCCTATATCGCCGAGTCCCATAGCGCCCAGCAGAGCGTCCATAAGAGCGTGTGTGAGCACATCTGCGTCAGAGTGTCCGAGAAGCCCCATATCGTTTGGAATCTCGACTCCTCCGATAATCATTTTTCGCTCTATACTCAGCCTGTGCACATCGTATCCGTGACCTATTCTAATCATTTGTTTTCCTCCGAAAATCTGCGCTTTGCCATTATTGCCTCGGCGATAAATATATCCTCCGGGTATGTTACCTTTATATTGTCGGCAGAGCTTTCCGACAGCCTTACAATAAAGCCTGCGTGCGTAACAAGACCGCTCTCGTCTGTTTCACTGATGCCGTCGGCAGTAGCTTTTTCAAGTGCCGTGCGGAACATATTGGTATCAAAAATCTGCGGAGTCTGTATCTGCCAGAGGTTTTCTCTGTCGACCGACTCGCGTATAAGACAGTTGTTGTCACTTCTTTTGAGAGTATCTCTAACCCTTGAAGCACATACTGCGTTGCCGTGCTTGGCTGCAAGCTCGAGCGCTCTTGTAAAATCCTCTTTTGTGATAAGAGGTCGTGCCGCATCGTGAACTGCCACAAATTTTGTAGCCTTTCCAAGGCTGTTTGCCGCCTTAAAGGCAATAAGCACCGATTCCTGACGGGTTTTACCTCCGCCTGTAACTATGATCTCTTTGGTGTAGTTTTTGCCCTTTATGAGAGCTTTAATCTGCGAAATATCCTCGCTTTTTGCGGAAATGACGATTTTTTCAACATTTTCGCACTCGCAGAACATATCGAGTGACCATATAAGAAGCGGCTTTTTACAAAGCTCGAGCAGCGGCTTTGATACGCCGCCCATTCTCGTTCCGCTGCCTGCGGCGGCAATTATGACTGTTACAGAGTCTTTTTCTTTAAACAATTTATCTCACGCCTTTTTGAGTTTATAATATAATTTTATAGAAAAATTTTATTCCTGTCAAGGAAAATTTTACAACTTGGTAGCAATTTGCGGCAAAACAGGCGAATTAACAACAAATCTTATGTTTATTAAAAAAACGGTCACAAAAACTTTTTCAAAAACTATTGCAAAATATATATAAGGAAGATTATAATAAATACTATGGTTATCAAAAATACAACTACCAGGCAGGACAGCATGACAAATTTTGAAAAAATCACCTCGAGAAAGAATCCCGGAATAATCCAAGCAGCGTCCCTTTGCGACAAAAAGAACAGAGATGGACTTGGACTGTTTGCCTTTGAGGGTATAAAGCTGCTTCGCGAAGCGCTCGACGCAGGGATACTTATCGACAAGATTTATTTCACCTATACCGCTCTGCAGAAATATGAGAGCGAAATTGAGGCAGCGGATAAAAAAGGCGCAGCCCTTTTTTGCGTTACCGATGAGGTTTACGACAGACTCTCGGGCGAGAAGAATCCCGAGGGGATATACACTGTTGCAAAAAAGTTTGAAATCTCAAAGAGTATTTCGCCCGACGACGGTTATCTTATACTTGAGGATTTGCAGAATCCGTCAAATGTAGGAACTGTTATCCGAACTGCAAGCGCACTCGGTATTTATAAAATTCTGCTCACATCTGCCTGCGCTGATATATTCGGTCCCAAGACGCTGCGCGCAGCGATGGGAACTGTGTTCAGAGTAAAGATTTTTGTGACAGATGACCTTGCTTCCGATATAAAGCGTCTTACAGACGGCGGCAGCCATGTGTATGCGGCAGCCCTTGCAAAGGACGCCTGCGATATCAGGAGCGTGCATTTTTCTGTAAGCGACAGCATTGTGCTCGGTAACGAGGGCAACGGAATTACAGAAAAAACTCTTGCCCTTTGTGACAAAAAGGTTATAATCCCCATGCAGAACGGCACAGAGTCGCTCAATGCCGCGGCTGCTGCGGCAATCTTTATGTGGGAAAAGCAGAAAGGACTGATAGATTGAAGAGCTCACCTGACTATTATTTCTGGTTAAGCGAGCTCTGCGGAGCGGGCTCAGCTTTGCCGTACAAGGTATATAAGATATTTGACGGTGACATACAAAGAGCATACCGCGCCGACGCGGAAGAATTTTCGGCTCTCGGCTTTTCCGAGTACGAAATTATGCAGCTTTGCCAGAAAGACTTCTCAAGGGCAAACAGCATTGTTGATTTTTGCTCGGACAATATGATAGGTGTTCTGACTTATGACAGCGAATACTATCCTAAGTCACTTTTTGCGCTTGGTAATCCGCCGCCTGTTCTTTATTACAAGGGCACGGTTGAGAAGCTTGCCGACGGTGTGTTTGTTACTTCGGTAGGCACAAGAGATTGCAGCGACACTGCTTTTTCGGCAGGATACAAGATATGCTACAAGCTTGCCTCATCCGGAATGTCGGTAGTCACCGGCGGAGCGCTTGGAATCGACAGCGCCTGCACACTCGGTGCGCTTGATTCAGGAGGCTTTGCGGTTGTCGTGCTCGGCAGCGGTATAAATATACTTTATCCCTTTGAAAACGAGGCTATGTTTGAGCGTCTTTCAAAGCAGGGTCTTATCATCACGGAGTTCTCGCCTTATTCCGAGCCTGCGGGAAGACACTTCCCGATAAGGAACAGAATAATGAGCGCACTTGGAGATGCGACAATTGTGGTTGAAGCAAGAAGCGGCAGCGGAGCACTCATTACGGCAGAAAAGAGCAAAGCTCTCGGTAAGAGAATATATGTTATGCCCGGCGATGTGGAAAATCCCAAGTGCCAGGGCTCAAACGAGCTTATAAAAGACGGAGCCTTTGTTGTAACGGGAGCAGAGGATATCCTAAAGGATTATGAGCTGATTTACCCAGACAGGATTTCGGTAAAAAGGTTTGTGCCAAAGGATGTCCCTGAGCGTATAAAGCCCGAAAAGAAAAAGAAGGGTTCACAAAAGAAAATGGCAAAAGACGAGCCATCAAAGCCCAAGAGAAAAGACACCTCGGGATATTCCCCGACAGAGCTTGCGGTATATAACGCGATATACGATATGATGGGAGAGGAGAAAGTTTCTGCCGACCATATAGCGCAAAGAACAGACCTTTCGCAAAAAGAAATAAACGAGGCGCTGACCATGCTTGAGATATACGGAGCTGTTGAGTCGGAGCCGGGCGGTACATACCGCGCAATTTGATGAAAAAACCAACATAAAGAACTTACAGGAGGAAAACAGTGGCAAATTTAGTAATAGTGGAGTCTCCCTCAAAAGCAAGTACAATAAAAGGGTATCTCGGAAAGGGCTATAAGGTTATGGCATCAAAGGGCCATGTAAGAGACCTACCCAAGAGTACCTTTGGTATTGATATTGAGGACGGATTCAAACCTAACTATATCAACATAAGAGGCAAGGGACCTCTTATCAACGAGCTCAAGAAAGAGGCAAAGGCTGCAACAACAGTATATCTCGCAGCCGACCCGGACCGCGAGGGAGAGGCTATATCCTGGCATCTTGCAAATGTTCTGGGACTCGATGAGAAAAAGGCAAAGAGAGTCACATTCAATGAGATTACAAAGCCTGCGGTAAAAGAGGCAATCAAGAATCCCACAAGTATCAATATGAATCTTGTTGACTCTCAGCAGACAAGAAGAATTCTTGACAGAATAGTGGGCTACAAGGTAAGCCCTATTCTGTGGAAAAAGATAAAGAGCGGGCTCTCGGCAGGACGAGTGCAGTCAGTTGCGACAAGAATCGTTGTAGAGAGAGAAAACGAAATCAGAAACTTCGTTCCTGTTGAGTTCTGGAAGATAGAAGCATATCTGCAGGCAAAGGGCGGTATGCTCAAGGCGTCTTTCTATGGCGACGAAAAGGGCAAGATTGAGCTTTCCGACGGTGAAATGGTGGAAAAGATTCTCTCTGAGATTAAGGGCGGAATCTTTGAAGTAAAGAATATCAAAAAGGCAGTAAGAGTAAACAATCCTGCCCCTCCCTTTATCACCTCTACACTTCATCAGGAGGCAAACAAGCGCTTTGGCTTCCGCTCTGAGAAGACTGCAAAGATTGCGCAGGAGCTTTATGAGGGTATCTCTCTCGGAGAGCACGGCACTCACGGTCTTATCACATATATGCGTACCGACTCGCTGAGAATATCGGATATCGCGGCAGAATCGGCAAAGGCGTATATTGAGGAAAAGTACGGCAAGGATTATTACCCCAAAGCACGCCGTGTATATAAGTCAAGAGCAGGCGCTCAGGACGCACACGAAGCAATAAGACCCGCCGACATGAGCTATGAGCCCACCGATATCAAGCAGTACCTTACACCCGAGCAGTTCAAGCTGTATAAGCTTATCTGGGACAGATTTGTTGCTTCTCAGATGTCAAGCGCACTTCTTGATACCGTGAATATTGATATAGATAATTCAGGCTACATCTTCCGCAGCTCCGGATATACTGTCAAGCACCCCGGCTTTATGGCAGTATATGAGGAAACAAAGGAAGAAAAGGACGACAAGGACGACGAGCCCGATGAGGAAAAGCTCCCTGCTGTAAAATCGGGAGATCAGCTTTCCGAAAAGGAAATCAAGTCTTCTCAGCATTTCACAAAGCCTCCGGCAAGATACACCGAGGCTACCCTTATCAAGGTGCTTGAAGAAAAGGGAATCGGCAGACCCTCGACCTACACTCCCACAATCACAACAATTATCCAGCGCGGATATGTTGAGCGCGACGGCAAGGCTCTTGCCCCCTCTCCTCTGGGCGAGGTGACAACAAAGCTCATGACCGAAAACTTTGCAAGTATTGTAGACTAT
>JAZNMZ010000045.1:0-7182 GCA_045580005.1 Eubacteriales bacterium
CAACAACATCGTCGGGATTCACAGGGCGCTCTGCCGCATAGCGGCTTCTTGCTCTGCCGTCCTTGTCATAAATAGGACGGATGCTCGGCTGACGAACCGACTGACCGTAATCGTCGTCCTTGTCTCTTGAACCGAAGCCTGACTGACGCTTGTCGTAGAGCTTGTTCTGCTTTTTGGGCTCGTTCTGTCTCGGCTCCTGCACAAAGCCGTCCTTGCCGAAAACAGGACCCTTGTTCTGAGCCTGCTGGCTTCTGCCGGCTCTGTCATTGAACTTTGAAATGTTGTCTCTTTGCTGGAACTTGCTCTGTCTGTTGGAAGAGCTGTCCTTTGCTGCGAGAGCAGCCGCTCTTTTTGCAATAGAAGCAGCAGAGTTTATAGCCTGCTGAGAAGCGACAGCCTTGCTCTTTTCGGGTTCTGCCTTTGCAGGAGCCTTTTTTGCAGCAGGAGCTTCCTGAACCGCGGGATCAGCAGCTTCTTCTGTCTTGGCTTCCTTTTCTTCTGCCGCTTTTGCTTCGGCTTTTGCAGGAGCTTTCTTTTCTTCTGCTTTTGGTGTTTCGGTCTTTTCTTCCTTTGCACTGCTTATAGCGAGAGCAAAATATACCGATATATCCTCAACAGCATACTTTTCTGTATAGTGGTTGAGAATAAGATTCATCTCGCTGTCTTCCAATGAAGCTGAGGAAGACTTGCCCATGATGCCCTTTTCTGCAAGAAAATCTACAATTTCCTTACCTTTTACACCAAGGTCTTTTGCAAGCGAATTAACTTTATTTTTTGTCTGAGCCTGTGCCATGTATTATTGCACCTCCGTAGTGTTGTCGTGTGAGTTTGTCTTGTTTGACAGAGCCTTGAAAATGATTTTTTCAAAACCCGGCTTTGTCAGGGCCGCCGTTGCTGTAAAGCCTGATTTTCCGAGCCTTTTTGCAAGAATTTCGGTTGAGCAGGGGAGTATCATATATTTTGTTCCCGTGCTCTGTATCAGCCTTTGCAGTTTTTCCATTGAGTTGCGCGATATATCGTTGGCGATAAAAACTATTCTCGCCTTGCCGCTTCTCATTGCAAGTTCAACTGCGTCAGAGCCGATAGCCAGCGCTCCTGCATTTCTTGCAAGACCGAGTGCCCCGAGGATTTTGTCCTCGTTTTCGATTATTTTCTTTTCGTCAGACGAAAAGAGCTGTAAATCTTCCATCAGCTGCCCTCCCCGAAAAGATCTGCAATGGAATCGTAGATTTCTTCCGGAATGGAGATTTCAAGATTTGTTTCAAATCTTTTTGCTTTGCGTGCTCTGTTAAAGCATTTTATATCGTTGCACAGATATGCACCCCTGCCCGAGAGCTTTCCGGTCTTGTCGAGAACAACATTTCCATTGGGGGTCCGTACTATTCTCACAAGCTCGTTTTTCGGCGCGCGCAGATTGCAGCCTACGCACTTGCGTTCCGGGATTCTTTTGTTCATAAAACCTTTCCTTTGCCGATTACTTTTCACAAGACAATGATTTTACACAGTCTGGTTATCTTTATTAGTTTTCAGATGCCTTTTTGAATGCTTCTGCCATTGCAGTGGATTTTTGTTCGCCTTTGCTCTTTACCCCGGCTTCATAAAGGGCTTTCTTTTCTTCGGAATAGCTCTTAATATCAATCTTGTAGCCTGTGAGCTTTGCAGCGAGTCTTGCATTCTGACCTCTCATACCTATAGCAAGCGAGAGCTGGTCGTCAGCAACAATTACACGGCAGGCACGCTCATCTGTCTTTACAACAGAGAGAACTTCTGCGGGGGAAAGAGCTGCCTTGACAAATTCCTCAATATTTTCACTGTACTTGACAATGTCAATCTTTTCACCGTTGATTTCTCTCATTATGCTGCTCTTACGGGTGTTCTTTGTACCGATGCAGGCGCCGATTGCTTCTACATTCTCGTCTCTTGAGTATACAGAGATCTTTGTTCTTGAGCCAGCCTCACGGGCAATGTTCTGAATAACAACGGTGCCGTCCTGGATTTCGGGAACCTCAATCTCAAAGAGTCTTTTTACAAGACCGGGATGTGTTCTTGAAAGAACTATCGCAGGTCCGCCTGTGTCCTTTTTCACCTCAAGTACATATACCTTGATAAGCTCGCCCTCTTTGAAAGATTCACCGGGAATCTGCTCGTTCTTGAAAAGAGGAACCTCGTTTCTTCCAATAATAAGGCCGACATTTCCCGAGATGGGATCGATTCTTGCAACCTCAGCAGTTACAACATCCTCTCTCTTGTTTTCGTATTCGCTTATCATATTCTTGCGCTCAGCCTCGCGGATAGCCTGCTTGATAACCTGCTTTGCTGTCTGCGCAGGAATACGCTTGAAGTTTTTGGGCTTTATTTCGATCTGAACAAAATCTCCGACCTTGTAGCTCTTCTTTATTTTCTGAGCGTCCTCGAGCTTTATCTGTGTATTGGGATCAAATGTATCAAAGGGCTCGTCGCCATCGTCGTAGAAGTCGAAAGCAACATCGTCGTCATCCTCTGCCTCATCCTGGCTCAAAAGCTCAATTGCGTCAGGGTCAACAACCTCAAGAAGCTTGTAAACCTTGATCTCAAGCTTTTCGCTATTGAGAACAACCTTCATATTGGTGTTGCCTGTTTCCTTCTTGAAGGCTGTGAGCAGCGCTGCTTCGATCTTTTCGATCATATAGTCTTTGGGAATCCCATTTTCTTTTTCGAGCAGATCAAGAGCTCTGAAGAATTCCTTCTGTTCGTTTGCCATTGTTTTTTCCTCCGTGTTTATTTTACTTATAATTTAAAGCAATTAAAATTCTGCCGCAAGCGAAATTTTTGCTATCGCTTTGCACTCGAAAGTTGTTGCCTCTCCTGCCAGGGTTACTGTTACGGTGTCGGCGTTGGGGTCGCTCGATACAAGCTTTCCGCAGAACGATTTTGTTCCGTTTATTGCGGTGTAGAGCTTTACATTTACATCACTTCCGAAAAACCTTTCAAAGTGAGCGTGATTTTTGAGCTCTCTTTCAAGCCCGGGAGACGAGATTTCAAGGCAGTAGCTGTCGGGGATAGGATCCGCCTCGTCAAGTATAGGTTCAACCGCGTCGTTTACCATCTCGCAGTCGGTGAGGCTTATGCCCTCCTCGCGGTCGATGTAAATGATGAGATTCCAGCCTGTCGGGTCTTTCACATATTCGACATCCCACAGCTCGCAGCCACATTCTTCGACAGCTTCGATTACAAGCTCCTTTACGGTCTGGGCGATGTTTTTCCTTTTTCCTTTGTTTTCCATTGCATTTCCTTTCTGAAAAATCGGAATACCGAAAAGCTTTCTAAATAAGCCGTAAAGAGCGGTTTTGTCAACCGCTCTTTACCACCTGTATTCACTTTCCTTATATATAATACCACAATGCTTTTAAAATTTCAATAGTTTTTTCAAAAAAATACGCAAATAATTTAATTTATTTGCTGAAATAAATTGACAAAAACAGCACTCGCTGATAATATATTATAGGAATGACGGAAAAATTTTATTCATTGGGAGAGAAGTATGGGAAAAGTATTCTGGAAAGGTGGAGCTCTTCTTGCTCCTGTTCCGCCTGTAATGGTAACCTGTTCGGACGGCGAAAAGGACAATATAATAACTGTTGCGTGGACAGGCATTGTCAACACAAATCCGCCAAAGACATATATATCTGTACGCCCGTCAAGATATTCTTACGGAATGATAAAAAAGTCGGGAGAGTTTGTAATAAATCTCACAACCGCCGATATGATACGGGCTGCTGATTTCTGCGGCGTGAGAAGCGGCAGGGATATCGATAAATTTGAGGTCTGCTCGCTGACAAAGGGCGAGGCAAATGTTGTGAAATGCCCTACAATAGAGGAAAGTCCGATGAGCATTGAGTGCCGTGTGGAGAGCGTTACAAGCTACGGAACGCACGATATGTTTGTAGCTGACATTGTCGGTGTCAATGTGGACGAAGCGCTTATTGACAGGGCAGGCAAGCTTCATCTGGAAAGAGCAGATATTGCTGCATTCGCTCACGGCGAGTATTTTTCACTTGGCAGAAAACTGGGCTTTTTTGGCTTTTCGGTGAAAAAGAAAAAGAAAAATCACAAAAAAGGAAAAAAAGTGTAACGAAGCACTGGATTTAACAAAAAATTTACATCTTTTACAAAATATCATCAACCGACAAAAGACGACATTTTTGGTGTGAATAATTCGTTAAAATGATCAAATATAGTTGCATTGATACTTGACAAAAAGAGCAATTAGGTATATTATATTAATGTTGCATAAAATTATCATGGAGTCATTCTCGGGAGTTTCCAAGACACAAAAATGACTTTTCGCAGAGTGCCTTCGTGAGGGAAGGAAACAATCTTTCTTATGGCAAAAAAACAAAAAGACAAAGACACTAAGAAAAAACGCGGAATTATTGCCCGAATATTCAGATTTCTGTTTGTCCTTGTAATCACGGTCATATTGCTTGCCGCGATTGCTGTCGGAGTTATGTGGGTTGTCATGCCCAACAATATGCAGGCAGCACTTTATTTCCTACAGTACGGCAGACAGGATATTGAGGACAAGATTGAGGAGAACGACACAAGATATGACGATGTTCTCGGAGAGCTTGGAATTTCCTGGGACAGCATTTACGCTGAGATTGACAAGCAGACATCATCGCAGGTTGATCCCGATGACAGCACAGACGCTCCCGACATTCCCGAAGATCCGGAGATTGCCGATACACCTGAGGTTACCGATAAGCCGGATGTGCCCGACAATCCTGACACACCTGATGTGAACGACGAAAAAAATGAGATAAGCACTCCCGGCATAGGCACTCCTGACAGTTCGGTTGACGATCCTGTCACACCGCCCCCTGTCATCGAGCAGCCGGGCAACGATCCTGTTACCGAGGTGACTCCTCCGCCGTCTTCCGAAACAACACAGCCGACAGTTGACAGCGCGACATATGTAGCAAAGATGTATATGCTCAAGACCAAGTTCACAGGAGAGCTTGCCGAGCTTGAGAAAAAGATAAAGGGTGAATATGCTTCGTTACCCAAAGAGCAGAGAACACCTGCCGCAAGAAAAGAGATAGCAGGCAGATACATAAAAACGGTCCTTGCCCTTGAGTCGCAATGCGACGCAGAGGTGGAAGCGGTGCTTTCGGAACTGGCGACAGTACTTGAGGCCGCAGGCAAGGATACGACGATTGTTGAAACGCTCAGAACAGCTTACAAAGAAGAAAAGAGCCTTAAAAAGGCATATTATATGGACATATACACGAACGGACTTAAGAAAGGATGAATAACATGAGAATTTTCAAGAGCACACTTGCAAGCATTCTCGCAGTAATTATGATACTGTCTGTAGTGCCTGCAACTGTTTTTGCAGCTTCTGCGGAGAGTTTCGCTGATTTTCCGAGCGAGGCTAACGGCAACGCATGGGCAATAGAGGCTATGACAGCTGCAGTTGAAAACGGACTTATCACAGGCTACGAGGATCAGACAGTTCGTCCCACCGACTATCTGACAAGAGCGCAGATGGCTGCGATTATTAACAGAGCATTCGGTGCGACAGTTCAGGCTGACATTGAGGGTAAATTTCCTGATGTTACAAAGGCTGATTGGTTCTACGAGGACATAGCCAAGGCTGTTAATATGCAGACCTTTACAGGCAACTCCGACGGATATATGTATCCGAACTCCCCAATCACAAGACAGGACGCATTCCTTGTTATTGCAAGAGCTCTTGTTATAAGCACAAACGACATATCGGCACTTTCTACATTTGCTGACGGTGCGCAGGTTGCTCCTTATGCGGCAAACGCACTTGCAGCTTTTGTCAGAAGAAGCTATGCAAACGGCTATGGCGATGGCACACTCCGTCCGACAGGCTACATATCAAGGCAGGAGTTTGCGCAGCTCATGCACAACATTTTCTCGCACTACAACAGAGGCAGCGGCGCTGTTACTCTCGGTGAGGTTGCAAGAGGAAGTGTTGTCCTTACAGGCCGTGATGTATATTTCTACGACTCAGTTATCCCGGGAGACCTTGTTATCGGTGACGGTGTTGGCAACAGCACAATACACATCGCAAATGTAAAGGTTGGCGGAAGAATTATCTTCAGAGGAGCTGAGGGCAAAGTTACAATCACAGGCACAACACTTGGCAGCCTTATTGTAACAAACGACATCAACGGAACAATTCCTTTCAACCACTACTCAACAGAGGCGATCTTTACAAACGCTGTATATAACACACCTGCAACATTCCTTGACAGAAGTGTTGCGGCAGGCTCTGTTTCGGGTACAGGTAAGGGCGATCACGATACAACAGTAAACGGAAATGAAGATGCCGGCACAGGTACACAGACCCCTGTCGGTCCTTCAGGTCCTTCGGGCCCATCGCGTCCCTCCGGACCCTCAGGTCCTTCGGTTGTCAATGCAAACTACAAGATTGAATACTATCTGCAGAATTTAGCCGATGATAACTACACCAAGCAATCTCCCGACGAGTCAAATTCAGCACAGGTAGGCACAGAGATTACTCTTGACGCTTCAACAGCCAAGGCTTTTGAAGGCTTTACTCTTAATCCCGGTCACCCCGACGCTGTAATGTCGGGTACGGTTTATACAGTCCCTGCTCTTGTTCTTAAGTTATACTATACACGCGATAAGTACAATGTAAACTTCTACACAAATAAAGACGATACGGTAGCATTACATACAATCCCCGATGTAAAATACGGAGCAACAATTCCGGCAAACGAGATTCCGGGCAATTATGATAGTGACCCCAATTTTGAGGGCTGGTATTATGAGGACGGAACAGAAGAAAAGCCGTTTAATTCAACAGTTACAATAAGCTCCGCAACAGCGAAAGTATACGCAAAGTGGAAAACAACTCACAATGTATATTTCTACTCCAACGGCAGTCTTGTTGAAACAAAGAATGTAGCTGACGGCAGCAAGATATCACCGCTCCCCACAGCACAGTATGCCGACCACGAGCTTATCGGCTGGTTCTATAATGACGGCACAGCTGAAGTACAGCTCACAACAGAAACAGAAATCACTTCTGACATTGTAGCATACGCAAAGTGGCAGAAGATAGCGACAGTATATCACAAAGTATACTTCTACTCCAACGGCAGTCTTGTTGAAACAAAGAATGTGGCCGACGGCAGCAAGATAGCG
>JAZNMZ010000046.1:0-7750 GCA_045580005.1 Eubacteriales bacterium
TGGCTACGATCCGACTTGGGACCCGACAGCATATGCATTTATCAAGGACAAGACACTGTGTATCCCCACAGTGTTCTGCTCATACGGGGGACAGGCTCTTGACAAAAAGACTCCGTTGCTTCGTTCTACCGAGGCACTCAATAAACAGGCTCTCAGAATTCTCAGACTGTTCGGTGACAACGAAACTAGCCGCGTTTATCCCACAGTTGGCGCTGAGCAGGAGTATTTTATCATTGATAAAAGGCTTTTTGATAAGAGAAAAGATCTTGTTTTCTGCGGAAGGACTCTCTTTGGTGCAAAGCCGCCCAAGAGTCAGAAGATGGAAGCACATTACTATGGGGCAATAAAGCCGCGCATTTCTGCTTTTATGAAAGAGCTTGACGATGAGCTTTGGAAGCTCGGAATACTTTCAAAAACAGAACACAACGAGGCGGCTCCCGCTCAGCATGAGCACGCTCCGATATTTACTCCGTCAAACAAAGCTACAGATCACAACCAGCTTATGATGGAAATGCTTAAGAATGTCGCTAACAGACACGGTCTAGCTTGCCTTTTACACGAGAAGCCTTTTGCTGGTGTCAACGGCAGCGGCAAGCACAACAACTGGGCTCTTTCTACCGATACAGGTATGAATCTTATGGACCCTGGCACTTCACCTGTCGATAATGCTAAGTTTTTACTTTTCCTTGTTGCTGTAATTAAAGCTGTTGATGAGTATCAGGATCTTTTAAGAGCGTCTGTTGCTAGTGCCGGGAATGACCACAGACTCGGCGCAAACGAAGCTCCTCCTGCTATTATTTCTATGTTTATCGGCGAGGAACTTTCGGAGATACTTGACAGCATCGAAAGCGGCAAGGCATACTGTCAGAAAGAAAAAGTAGATCTTAAAATCGGAGTGCACACTCTTCCTCGTTTCCCTAAAGACACTACCGACAGAAACAGGACTAGTCCTTTTGCTTTTACCGGTAACAAGTTTGAATTCAGAATGGTTGGCTCAAACGCTTCTATATCTACACCCAATGTTGTACTTAATACCATTGTTGCAGAAGAACTCTGTCGCATTGCCGGTGTCCTTGAGGGCGCTGATGATTTCACACACTGCCTTAATGATCTTATTATTAAGACAATCAAGGAACATAAGAGAATTATATTTAACGGAAACAACTACAGCGATGAGTGGGTAAAAGAGGCTGAGAGCAGGGGACTTTTAAATCTTCGTACTTCTGTTGATGCTTTCCCGTATTTTATTCATCCGAAGAATATTGAGCTTTTTACCAAGCACGGTGTATATACTGTTGATGAACTTAACTCGAGATATGAAATTTATGTTGAAAACTATGTAAAGACTCTCAACATCGAAGCTCTCACAATGATAGAAATGGCAAACAAGGAAATTATTCCGTCTGTTATCTCATATACAAAAGAGCTCGCTGAAACTCTTACATATAAAAATTCACTCGATGCAGACATTGACTGTTCGCTAGAAAAGACTTTGATTGCTAAGATTTCTTCACTTAACGCAAGTCTTTATAACATGATTGAAGAAATGACATGTATTCTTGATGACCTCAAGGGTATTGTCGAAATGAAGAACAAAGCTGACTTCATCAAAGACAGGCTTCTGCCTCTTATGAGAGATGCCAGAAATGTAGCAGACAACATGGAAAGAATAGTATCAGAGAAATATTGGCCTTTCCCGACATACAGCGAGCTTTTGTTTGAAATCTAAAAACGGGGGACAAATTAGGATGGGTAAAAAAATCGGATTTGACAGCGAAATATATATCGCAAAACAATCTGAGCAGATTAATAACAGAATAAATCATTTTGGCGGAAAGCTGTATCTGGAGTTTGGTGGTAAGCTCTTTGACGATTTTCATGCAGCAAGAGTTTTGCCCGGATTTGTTCCCGATGTCAAGGTTCAAATGCTCAAGAAGCTGGCTGACAAAGTTGAAATTGTTATGGTAATCAATGCGTCTGATATCGAAAAGAACAAGATGCGCAGCGACCTTGGCATCACATATGATGCTGATGTTTTAAGACTTTATGATGCTTTTACGGGAATCGGTCTTTATGTCGGCAGTGTTGTTATTGCCCAATATGACAGACAACCTGCTGCAAAAGTGTTCAAAAACAAGCTTGAAAGCCTGGGTATCAAGGTGTTTTTACATTATTCTATTGCAGGATATCCGACAGATGTTCAACATATTGTCAGCGATGACGGACTTGGCAAAAATGACTATATAGAAACAACCCGTCCTCTTGTAGTCATTACCGCTCCCGGCCCCGGAAGTGGTAAAATGGCAACCTGTCTTTCTCAGCTGTATCACGAGCATAAAAGGGGAATATCGGCAGGTTATGCAAAATTTGAAACATTTCCAATCTGGAATCTCCCTCTCAAGCACCCTGTAAACCTCGCTTATGAGGCAGCAACTGCTGATCTTAATGATGTTAACATGATTGACCCTTTCCACCTTGAAGCATACGGAGAAACTGCCGTAAATTACAACAGAGATGTAGAGATTTTTCCTGTGCTTGACGCTATATTTGAAAAGATTTCTGGCACAAGTCCCTATAAATCACCTACAGATATGGGTGTTAATATGGCAGGCTATGCCATTGTCGATGACGAAGCGGTCTGCAAGGCATCAAGAGAAGAAATAATACGCAGATACTATTGTGCACTGTGTGATAAGCGTACAGGTCGGGGAAACGACGATGCTGTGCAGAAAATAGAACTTCTTATGAAACAGTCGGGAACGACAGTTGATGACAGAAAGTGTGTAAAAGCTGCTCTTGAAAAGAGCGCGCATACAAACGGGCAGCCGGCTGTTGCCATTGAACTCAAGGACGGTACGATTGTAACAGGAAAGACATCCGATCTTCTCGGACCTTCCTCGGCAGCACTTTTGAATGCAATCAAATACCTTGCAGGAATAGATAAAGAAGCTCTTTTGATCAGCAGGGAAGTCATAGAGCCTATACAGGCACTAAAAACAGGTGTTCTGGGAAATCATAACCCAAGACTCCATTCTGACGAAGTGCTTGTTGCTTTATCTGTAAGCGCCGCAAGCAGCGAGGTTGCCAAGAAAGCTAGTGATCAGCTTGTAAACCTTCGTGATTGTGAGGCCCATTCCACTGTTATTCTCGCACAGGTCGATATGGATATATATAGAAAGCTCGGAATCAAGCTTACATGTGAGCCTAAGTATCAGACAAAGAAGCTTTTTCATGGCAGATAATATATAGTATAAACGCTGCAGTAACCTGCAGCGTTGTTATTTTTTTGTAAAAAGTACTTGATTTTTAATCAACTTTGTGATATAATACACGCGTTGACAAAATATATTTGCCGGTGTGATGGAATTGGCAGACGTGCGGGACTCAAAATCCCGTGGTAGCAATACCGTGTGGGTTCGACCCCCACCACCGGCACCAAACAAAAATCCTGTTGAAAGATAGGATTTTTTATTTTTATTTTTTCGGAAATACTGAATAATCATCAATTTGGATAGATATCTTTGTTATTGACAAACAGGACAATATTTGATAAAATAAATAATGTATAAATTAAAAAGGAGTGTTTAATATGGGCTACAAGCCTGAGACGAACTGCATACAGGCAGGGTATAAACCAGAAAACGGTCAACCCCGTGTGCTTCCTATTTATCAGAGCACAACATACAAATACGATTCTTCCGATCATCTTGGTGATCTTTTTGACCTCAAGGCTGAGGGGCATATGTACTCTCGTATCTCAAATCCCACTGTTGCTGCTGTGGAAGATAAGATTGCTACTCTTGAGGGCGGTATAGGTGCTATGTGCACATCATCAGGGCAGGCGGCAAATCTTCTTGCGATATTAAATATTACCTCGGCAGGGCAGAACTTTATCAGTCTTTCATCAATTTACGGTGGAACTGTTAATCTTTTTGCCGTAACATTGAAAAAGCTTGGTATTGAGGTGAGATTTGTGACTCCCGATATGTCTGACTCTGAAATTGAAAAGCTGTTTGACGATAACACAAGGCTTGTTTTCGGTGAAACTATCGCAAATCCCGCACTTAATGTTCTAGACATCGAAAGGTATGCTGCTATTGCACATAAGCACGGACTTCCTCTCTTGGTTGACAATACATTTCCAACACCTATTCTGTGTAATCCTATCGAGTATGGCGCAGACATCGTTGTTCATTCTACGACAAAGTATATGGACGGACACGCCACCGTTGTCGGCGGTGTTATTGTAGACAGCGGAAAGTTTGATTGGACAAACGGCAAGTTCCCCGAGCTTACAGAGCCAGACGAGTCGTATCACGGAGTTGTTTATACCCGCGATTTCGGCAATGCAGCTTATATTACAAAAGCGAGAGTTCAGCTCATGAGAGATCTCGGTGCAATGCCTAATGCTTTCGGTGCTTTTCTTCTTAATATGGGGCTTGAAACACTGCATCTTCGCATGGAGCGCCACTGCGAAAACGCGCTGACTGTTGCAAAATTCCTAGAAAGCAATGAAAAAATTTCATGGGTAAATTATCCTATGCTTGAATCTAACCGTGATTACAAACTCGCACAGAAATATCTCCCCAAAGGCGCCTGCGGAGTAATTTCATTTGGCATAGTCGGCGGCAGGGAAGCAGCGGTAAAATTTATGGATTCGCTCAAGCTTGCTGCAATTGTTGTGCATGTAGCTGATGCAAGAACCAGTGTTCTTCATCCTGCCAGTACAACACACAGACAGCTTACAGATGAGCAGCTTGTTGATGCCGGTATCGGAGCTGACCTTGTCCGTATGTCGGTTGGTATTGAGCATATCGATGATATTATCGAAGATATCAAACAGGCTCTTGAGCAGGTGTAAAAATGCCCATTAAGATTCCAAACGAATTACCGGCAACGAAAACGCTCAAAGATGAAAATATATTTGTAATCACCGAAACAAGAGCTATAACTCAAGATATAAGACCGCTGCACATTCTGATACTCAATCTTATGCCCACGAAGATTGTAACCGAAACACAGCTCGCAAGACTTCTGGGCAACTCTCCTTTGCAGGTGGAACTTGAGTTTTTACAGACTGCAACTCACAAGGCAACACACACTCCATCAGATCATATGATTGCTTTTTATAAGACATTTGACGAAATAAAGGACCAGAAGTTTGATGGTATGATTATCACAGGCGCACCTGTTGAGCATCTTGAGTTTGAAGAAGTCAGCTATTGGCAGGAGCTTTGCGAGATAATGGAGTGGACCAAAACTCATGTAACAAGTACATTCCACATCTGCTGGGGCGCACAGGCAGGTCTTTATTACCACTATGGCATAAAGAAGCATAAACTCGATAAAAAGCTCTTTGGAATATTCAAGCACAAGATTGACTATAAGAAGTCTATTTTGTTCCGTGGCTTTGATGATGAGTTTTATGCCCCACACTCAAGGCACACAACAGTGCTAAGAAGTGATATAGATAATATACCACAGCTCAAGGTACTTTCTACATCTGAAGAAGCAGGCGTTTATGTTGTTGCAACAGATAAGGGCAAGCAGATATTCGTCACAGGTCATTCTGAGTATGATGCAGATACACTGAAAAATGAGTATTTCAGAGACAAGGGCAACAATCCCGATGTCGGATTGCCTGTAAATTATTTTCCTGATGACGACGAAACAAAAGAGCCAAAAAACACATGGCGCGCTCATGCAAATCTTCTTTATTCGAACTGGCTTAACTACTTTGTGTATCAGACAACACCATATGATATCAACAAGATAAAATAAGAGGAATATTATGCGAAGCTTTATTTTACTTTTATTTTCTGTTCTTATGCTTATTTCATTTGTCAGCTGCTTTGATAACGACGAGGTATCTCTCGGCATTATCGGCGGAGCAGACGGACCTACTGCAATATTAGTCACTGATGGAAATAACAGTACTTCGTTTCTTGTAACAGAAAATGAGATTACAGACAATACGCTTTTTGAAATATCAGGATTTTTTAAAGAAGCAGAAGCTGTTGCGGCATACTTTACAGGACACGGCGGAAGTGTCACAGGCGAAAATACAGAGTATGAGGGGACAAGATATGATAAGTTTGCCGATTGTTCTACATATTCTGAGCTTGAGAGCGCAGTGCGCAGATATTTTGCGCCCGAAATCGCAGACATAATGCTCTCAAAAACCATTGGAGAACTGCCCCTGTTTTTAGAACAGGACGGAGAGCTTTACCGTTTTGGCGGATATGCTGCACAATACGGACATGACGATTGCGATGTGGTAATCACAGGATTTGAAGAAAAAGAGAACAACTTGCTTGAAATAAAGGCGCAAATCAGCTTCAATGAGTATGAAGAAGTGGTTACAACCGAGCATACCTACACCTGCAAGATAACCGACGACGGCACTTATCGTTTTGCCGATGATTATGAGCTTCCGATTGTGCTTATAATGAACAAGGTAATGGCTGAATAAGTTAAAAAGAGCTGCACTTTAGTGCAGCTCTTTTTTTATAAAGTAAAAGTTTGTATCCCAGCTCGGAACATATTTGAAGTGCCTGAAATACAGATTATACCCATCTGTAACCGATAGGACTTTTTCGGGTATTGCAAAATAGTCTTCGGTTCTGTGATATGCAGCAATATTCATTGACGGCATAGAGTTTTTTATAAGATTTTTCATACCATCAATAACATTCAGCTCTGAGCCCTCGGCGTCGATTTTTATAAAATCTGCGCTGTTTATAATATTGTCCAGCGCAACCGCACTTACCATTGTTTCTTTGTTAGTGTGATTGTTTTTTTCTTTAGAGCTGTTTCTGCCGGAACGCGCAAAGAAAGTAAGTTCTTCGTTCTTGTCCCATGCTGCTGCATTGTGGCAGGATATCTCTGTTTGAGTAAGACTTTCGGAATATACAAGCAGTTTTTTGTAGCTGCGCGCATCCGGCTCAAAGGCAGTTACTTTAATATTTTCTCCGGAAAAAGATATAAATTCTCTTATTGTGTCACCGCTGTATGCGCCTATATCTACATAGTGACAGCCTGCAGCAGGAATGAGCAGGGAAGTATAGCTTTCGCAAATAGGTGTTTCACACTCAAAAAGGTAGGAGATTTTTCCTGTCAGTCTGAACTTTATCGAATTTATAAAAGTCTTTTTTGAAATATCGTCAGAGAGCTTATCATAGACATTTTCAAGTCTTTTTATATTTCCGAGGAAATAGTCCATGTCAAAAAGTCCTGTGCCGTATACGGGTACATCGGGGGCGTATAGCTCTTGCTCGTGAGCAATTCTATTTATATTTTCTAATACATCGTCAAGACTTGTTGCAAAAGACAGGAGCACAATAAAATCCGAAAGACGAGCTTTAATCGCACTGTAGCTTTCAAGGGTAAATCCTCGAAAAACTTTCTTGCGTACAAATCCGTCGCTGGCAAAGACCCCTGAGATTTTAATTCCTCTTTTTTCAAGGACATCAATTATTTTGTCTGCTCCGTCGCCCATTCCGTAGATAGCAACAGGTTTTTGTGTATCGTTAAGATAAGACCACAGGTCTTCTTTTATATCCGAAAACTGCTGTTTGAATGACATTTTTTCCTCTTTGACAATATTTTTTACTATTTTACAATAATTTTTGCAAAAAGTAAAGAAAAACATTATAAAATGTTATAAAAATTTACTTTTTTGGGAACAAATTTCTTTGCATATCTGTCGTAAATATGTTACAATGGTTATGTTAAAAATCTTTTGGGAGGC
>JAZNMZ010000047.1:0-1532 GCA_045580005.1 Eubacteriales bacterium
CCGAGCTTGTCGGTGGGAAGAATAACCGAGCCGTAGCCAACACCCTGTGCGTCAGACGGACGGAGATCTGCTGTGTTGAGAGGAGAAAATCCCGATATTGTTTCGAGCAGACCGGTTCCGATGTTAGAAATAAATCTCAGACCCTGAGGATAGTCTGTGCCCGAGGGAACTCTTATCTGAACACCCTCAATTACCAGCTCCTGAGCATAAACTTCTCTGTTTACATCAAGATACTTTGCATAGAACGCGCATTCTGTACCGACATAGTCGCCATCCGAGATGACAGTTGTAAAGTCTGCGTCTGCATACCAGCCCTCAAAGATGCCTGTACCAATAGCAGGTGCACCATTGAATTTTACATAACCGTCGGCATCAATCTCAATCATGCCGAGCTCCCATGTGCCGCCGTTTGTTTCAACTACAAGGTCGGTAAGGGCGTTCTCGGCTTTCATGTATGTTACATATACATTTGTAGCTGCCGGAAGTGTAACTCTGCCGCCGCGTGTCATTGTGATTGTTGTGCCGTCGTTTATGACAGCCACATTGCCCTTATCGGGAATGATGTCGAACTGACCTCTTACCGAGTGTCCCTCGTCATCAAGCGCATGGTCTACTCTTCCGCCTATGCTTGAATATACATAATACATATTCTCTGCGCCGAAAACATAGTCAAAGTTCTCGTCGCCGGGCTGTGTATCATTGTTGAAAATGAACTGGATAGCCGCTGTGTCAGAAATGATCGCCGCTTTTGCCGCAGTTGTCAGCGTGCCGAACACACCCGGCTCACCTGCGTTTACGGTAACAAGAATGTTGCCGCCGATAGTAGCAGCTGTGTGTGTTGCAAGGAAGTAGTCCGGACCGAGTCTTACATACTCTGTCGAACCGCCGTTGTATGTGAGCTTTATATCATGAGCTACACCGTCAAGCTCGTTTGTAAGATATGCGCCGCCGAGGTTGACTGTTGTTGCGTCAATAGCTCCGCCGAAAGTAATATTGCTCGAATCAACCGAGGGGGAATCCTCGCCCGTAGCATACGCTCCTGCGTGCATAAAGCTGAATGTACCGGTAACTCCGTCGCCAAAGACAACCTTATGTCCTCTGTCGTTGAAGTGTGCACCTTCGCCCTTGATTTCGATATTTTCAAAGGTCATATCTCCCGAGAAAACAACACCTGCGCTCTCGGATACGGTGATAGATGCGCTGTCATAACCCTCGCCTGTAATAAGGATGGGCTTGATGTTTGCATCAAAGGTTATATCTCTTGCAGAAATTGCGTCCATTACATATATAACGCCGCCCGTTGTTCTGAGCTTGTTTACTGCCTTTTCGAGAGTGAGATACGGTCTTGAAGCTGTGCCTGCGTTGGTATCAAGACCCGTGCTCTTTACATACACCCTGTTTCTCGCGGTGCTTGCGGGGAATGTGTACGAAACCTTGTAGTAAGCTCCGAGATCTGTTATTTCAGCTTCCTTTCCGTTTACAGAAGCAGATGAGAGTGATTCTGTATCAACAAGGCTGCCGGGAACAACATA
>JAZNMZ010000048.1:0-17013 GCA_045580005.1 Eubacteriales bacterium
GTCAAAAATGCCGGCAGCGTTTTTATGGGAAGATTTTGTCCAGAGGCGCTCGGCGACTATCTCGCAGGTCCCAACCATACTCTTCCGACAAGCGGAACAGCTCGTTTTTCGAGCCCTTTGTCGGTTGACGACTTTGTAAAGAAAACGCAGTATACCTACTATACAAAAGACGCGCTTTTGTCTGTTGCAAGAGATGTTGAGTACTTCGCAAAAAAAGAGGGACTTGACGCACACGCAAGGAGCGCTGTTATAAGAATTGCGGGTGAAGAGTGATGAGCAAATTCATATCAGAGCGCTATAAGGCTCTCGCTGCGTATACTCCGGGTGAGCAGCCTCGCGACCAGCAGTACATAAAGCTCAACACCAACGAGTCCCCCTACCCTCCGTCAAGATCGGTTATTGACGCTGTAACAAAGCAAGAGATAGAAAAACTGAGGCTCTACTCAGATCCCGAAAGCAAATCTCTCAAAGAAGCTCTTGCAAAAAGATACGGTGTATCTTGTGAGAATGTCTTTGTTTCAAACGGCTCTGACGAAATTTTGAATTTTGCATTTATGATATTCACTGACAACGGTGTAGTTTTTCCTGAAATAAGCTACGGGTTTTACAAGGTATATTCAGAGCTTTACGGTATAAAACACAAAGCTATTCCCTTGAGAGAGGATTTTTCAATCTGTGCAGATGATTATTGCAGCAGCGGTGCTATGGTAGTTATTGCCAATCCCAACGCGCCGACAGGTCTTGCGCTTGACATTCCCGAAATAGAAAAAATTGTTGCAAGCAATAAGGATAATCTTGTACTTATTGATGAGGCGTATGTGGACTTTGGGGCAGACTCTGCCCTATCGTTGCTTAGTAAATATGACAACCTGCTTGTTGTGCGTACCTTTTCAAAATCGCGCAGTATGGCAGGCGCAAGGCTTGGATTTGCTTTTGGCTCAAAGGAAATAATCGAGGATCTTGAAAAGATAAAGTATTCAACTAACCCATACAATATCAACCGCATAACACAGCTTACAGGCACTGCAGCACTGTATGATGACGACTATTATATGCAAAACTGCAAAAAGATAGAGAAAACTCGTGAGCACACATCAGACGAGTTGAGAAAGCTCGGCTTTGAGGTGCTGGGCTCAAGGGCGAATTTCATCTTTGCCAAAAGCGCAGCTATCAGCGGCGAGCAGCTTTATAAAAAGTTGAAAGAAAACGGTGTGCTTGTACGGCACTTTTCCGACAGCAAAATCTGCGAGTATAACAGAATCACAATAGGAACACCCGAGGAAATGCAAGTTTTCCTCGAAAAAGTAAAAATGATATTGGGAGAGAAAAAATGAGAAAGACTGAAATCACAAGAACCACCGCCGAGACAGATATAAAGATAGCGCTTAATATTGACGGCACAGGAAAGTCAGATATTTCCACAGGCTGCGGCTTCTTTGACCACATGATGACGCTTTTTGCAAGTCACGGAAGATTTGACCTTGATATTTCCTGCAAAGGTGACACTCAGGTTGACTATCACCACTCGGTTGAGGATATCGGCATTACTCTCGGTGAAGCATTTAAGAAAGCTCTAGGCGACAAGCGCGGTATTTGCCGTTACGGCAGCATAATCCTTCCTATGGACGAAGCGCTCGTTCTCTGCTCACTCGACATTTCCGGCAGAGCTTATCTGTCGTTTAGGCTTGATATCCCCACAGAAAAGACTGGAGATTTTGACAACGAGCTTGTAAGAGAGTTTTTCCTCGCTTTTGTAAGAAGCGCGGGCATCACACTTCACATAAATCTTATCGACGGTATCAACTCTCACCACATTATTGAAGCTACATTCAAAGCTTTCGCGAGAGCTTTAAGACAGTCCTGCAAAATCGACGCTGATTTTGCCGATGAAATTCCGTCTACAAAAGAGGTTCTCTGATGATTGCAATTATTGATTACGGTGTGGGAAACCTTTTTTCACTCGGTTCATCCTTTGCAAAAATAGGAGTTGAAGCTGTTGTCACAAGCGACAAGGCTGTTATAGCTTCAGCGCAAAAGCTCATTCTCCCCGGCGTCGGTGCTTTCGGCGACGCGGCAAGGAAGCTGCGCGAGAGCGGGCTTTTTGAAGTGATAACAGAGCAGGCTCTCGGCGGAAAGCCACTACTCGGTATCTGTCTTGGTATGCAGCTGCTTTATGAAAAAAGCTATGAGTACGGCGAGCATAATGGACTCGGTCTTATAAAAGGTCAGGTCGTGCCTATGGAGGGAAAGATTGACTCATCTTTAAAGATTCCGCATATAGGCTGGAACTCTCTTATTTTCAAGAAAGAAAACAAGCTCTTAAAGTATATAAACAATGGCGACTTTGTTTACTTTGTGCACTCATTTTTTGCACAAAACTGTGACGAAAATCTAGTTGCAACTGCAGAATACTCAAAAGAGCTTACTGCAATAGTTGCAAAGGACAACATTTACGGTTGTCAGTTCCACCCCGAAAAAAGCGGCGAGGTAGGACTTAACATATTAAAGGCATTTTGTGAGGACGATAAATGAAAATTTTCCCTGCGATAGATTTATTTGAGGACAAGGCTGTAAGGCTATATAAAGGTGATTACTCAAAAATAACGGTATACAGTGAAAACCCTGCCGAAATTGCACAGGATTTTGAAAAGAGCGGCGCGAGCCACATACATATAGTTGACCTTGAGGGTGCAATAAGCGGCAGCTGTCCGAATATAGAAACAATCAAAAAAATCAAAAATGCCACTTCCCTCTTCACCGAGGTCGGCGGCGGTATACGCAGTATGGAGGTAATTAAGACCTATCTTGACGCAGGTATCGACAGAGTCATACTCGGCACTGCAGCTGTAACGGACAAAGAATTCTTAACAAAAGCTGTCAGCACATACGGCGACAAGATCGCCGTGGGCGCAGATATAAAAAACGGCAAAGTTGCAATACATGGCTGGACAAATACAACCGACACAGATATTGACACTTTTTGTACCGAGCTTCAGATACTCGGTGTAAAGACTGTTATATGCACCGATATTTCAAAAGACGGAGCTATGAAAGGCACAAACAGAAAGCTTTATAAAGAGCTTTCGGAAAAATATTCTTTTGACATCATCGCCTCCGGCGGAGTATCGTCGATGGACGATGTGATATCTCTTGCGAATATGAATCTGTACGGAGCAATTATAGGCAAAGCCTACTACACAGGTGCAATCAATATAAAAGAGGCTGTGGAGGTGGCAGAAAAATGATTACAAAGAGAATTATCCCCTGCCTTGATGTAAAGAACGGACGGGTTGTAAAGGGTACAAACTTTAAGAATTTAAGCGATGTTTCCTCGCCCGTAGAGCTTGCAAAGCTATATAGTGACAGCGGAGCAGACGAGCTTGTCTTTTATGACATTACGGCAACCTTTGAGGGTCGTGCGCTCTTTACAGACATACTCTGCGAGGTTGCAAGACAGATTTTTATACCGCTCACCGTGGGCGGCGGTATCAATACTATCGACGATTTTGACAGAGTGTTAAAATGCGGTGCAGACAAGGTAAGTGTAAACTCTGGCGCCATAAAGAATCCTGCTCTTATAAAAGAAGCTGCAAAAAAATACGGCAACCAGTGTGTCGTGCTCTCGTGTGACATTGCTCTTGTTGACGGAGTGTACAAAGTTTTCTCCGCGGGTGGCAGAATAAACACAGGTCTTGAAGCTATCGGATGGATAAAACAGTGTGTTTCCGACGGAGCAGGCGAGGTTGTTGTCAATTCTATTGACACAGATGGTGTAAAGACAGGCTTTGACCTGCCGCTTCTGGCGCAGGTATGCGATGCGGTTTCGGTCCCTGTAATAGCGTCGGGAGGCGCCGGATGCACAGAGGATTTTATAAAGCTGTTCAAAAAAGTTCCCAAAATTGACGCAGGTCTTGCCGCGTCTGTATTCCACTTCGGTGAGATTGAAATCCCACAGCTCAAGAAAACACTTTCCGAAAATAATGTTATTGTGAGGTTATAAAAATGATTAATATAGAAAAGCTCAACTTTGACGACAGAGGACTTATCCCTGCGATAGTCGTAGACGCATACACAAAAAAAGTTCTCACTCTTGCGTATATGAACAAAGAGAGTCTTAAAATTTCTCTTGAAAAGGGCGTTACCTGTTTTTACAGCCGCTCACGACAGCAGCTATGGCTCAAGGGCGAAACAAGCGGCAACTACCAGCACATTGTGTCAATCACAGCTGACTGTGACTATGACGCACTCACAGTAGTTGTGAAAAAAGACGGCCCTGCCTGTCACACAGGTACAGACTCGTGCTTTACAAATGAGCTGTGTCAGAGTGATGAGCTGCATGAATTCTCGCTCTACGGACTTTACAATATGCTCTGCGGAAGAAAGAAAGATCTCCCCGAGGGTTCATACACAACATACCTTTTCCAGAAGGGGCTTGACAAAATTCTCAAAAAAGTCGGCGAGGAGTCTACTGAGGTTATAATCGCGGGCAAAGCAAACGACAAAAAAGAAACGATATACGAAATCGCAGACCTCGCATACCACATTCTCGTACTTATGGTAGAAATGGGAATATCTGTCGAAGATATTCAAAACGAGTTGCTCTCAAGACACATTATCGACCACAAGGTAAAACAAGAAAAAATGGCATCGGATAATAAGTAAACAAGCAAAAACAGATTCCTTTCGGAATCTGTTTTTTTATTTATCCCTGCACTTTCTTGTGCTTTTTGTAAAAATAAAAATACACCGGAAGAGCAAGAAGAGGAAACAGTGCGCCTATAAGCATTCCTGCTTTCATACCGAGCTGTTCGGGCAAAAGACCAAGTGTGTTTGCAAAGACTTGTGTAGCATTGTTGTTCATAAAAAAGTCTGTTACAACACCGACAAGCTGCGGGCCGACAGAAGCGCCCAAATCACCACCTGCCGCCATCACGGCATACACAAGCACTCCTCCGGCAGGAAATCTGTTTGACGCCACCACAAGGCTTCCGGGCCACAGCATTGAAACGCAAAGACCGTTTAATGCACACGCACACAAACCTATAAGAGTACTTCCGGTCAGCGCCGCCGTAAGGTAGCAGACTGCCGAGCCGAGCCCTTCGAAAAAGAGAACTCTTTCGATGTTTTTTCCGTTTTTTGAGTAGATCGTTCTTCCAAGACCAAGCATAACGGCAAACAGAGCAACGCCGAAAATGTCCCCCCATACTTTTGGGATTCCAAGAGCTTTTTCAAGATATCCCGACGCCCACTGTGCCATCGTGCACTCTGCGGCACCTCCGAGGAAAATTGCCGCAATACACAGCCACATACCGCTGTTTTTGAAATATGCCAGAGCGCCCGACACCCGCTCAGGCGTTTTCATCTTTGGCACATAAGCCCCTGCAAATAATATAACAGAAGCAAGCGGAATCAAATTGAATGCAAGTACAAGCCACTGCCAGCGTTGTGTTCCAAAAGCAAGAATAAACAGCGTGCTTATAATTATAACACCTACAACTCCCCACGCATATACCGAATGAAGCTTGCTCATTTCCCTGTCTGGATTGTCAGACGGAATCGAAGCAATTACAGGACTTATCAAAACTTCTGCAAGGCCGCTCGACGCAGAAAAAATGACTGTTCCGATAACAAGGCCTGCATATACATTCCCGGGGAACAAAAACGGCCACAAGGCATACACAAGAATTCCGATAAATGTAAGAACAGGTGTAAATTTTACTGTTTTCGGTATATCGAATCTGTGTGAGAAAAAAGAAAATATAAGGTCTACTATCAGCTGTGTAAAAAAGTTAATAAAAACCAAAAGTCCAAGTAAAGAATACGAAATTCCATAAAGGTTTCGAAATGTCAAAAACAAGAGTGGCGGCAGATTGCCCACAACAGACATCGAAACATTGACTGTATAACACGCGAGCTTCAAGCGCGCAAGCTTTGAGTTCATAATGAACACCTCTAAAATATGTATTTAGTAAAAAAAGACAGATTTTACTCAGTAAAATCTGTCTTTCGGTGGTCGGAGTGAGAGGATTCGAACCTCCGGCCTCTTGGTCCCGAACCAAGCACTCTACCAAACTGAGCCACACCCCGATTGCTTTCGCAACATTGCATATTTTACCATAAACGCCACCGTTTGTCAAGAGTTTTTGGGGATTTTTATTGCTGTTCGCTGTCTGTAACAGCTCCGCTGTCAAAATACTTTCGTCTGACATACTCATCCTTTGTTTCACAGACTGTTTTTAATGAGGCGCTATCATAATAAACGAGGAGCTCATCGTCTGTATTTTTCACTCCGAGAGTCTCGATTGCGCCCGAAACAAATCTTTCAAGTCTTTTGTCGGGTACATCAAGCGGAAGATGGATATGACCGTTTTTGACCTTTATACTGAGAGTGCAGTCTGTCTGCTGCTCGCCTGCCCCATAGTCTACAGTCATTTTGAAACCCGATATTGCATACCTGACAGCGACACACAGCTTTTTGAGCAACACAAGCTCGGCTGTTGCTGTACCCTCGAGAATTCTGCCGTATAAATCGTCGCTTACATATATAGCTGATGAAGTGACCATGTCCTGCAAGGTATCTATATCACTCGTTTCAACCTCACTTATAATAAGCTCGCAAGGAGTTTTGCTTTCGTGTGCTATTTTCCCGAGGAGCTCTGCTGTCTTGCCGCTGCACAGACCTTTTACAAAGCGGATTTTTATTGTATTTTCCTGCATTTTGTCTTTTCTCCGTTTTTATTTATTACCACCGATATTATAGCATTTTATGAAGTTTTTTGCAACAACATCTTGACATAAATCTTCATAAGTTATAAAATATTAGTGTTATTTTTATAGATTTTGGAGCAGATAATGGATATTAAGCAAGAAGCATTAAAAAAGCATTACGAATGGAAAGGTAAAATTGAAGTAGTGTCAAGAACGAGGGTGAAAAGCAAGGAGGACTTGTCTTTAGCCTACACACCGGGTGTTGCCGAGCCATGTCTTGAAATACAAAAGGATTACAGCAAATCCTTTCAGCTTACGCGCCGTTGGAACACTATCGCTGTAATTACAGACGGAACTGCCGTCCTCGGACTTGGCGATATCGGCCCCGAGGCGGGCATGCCTGTTATGGAGGGCAAATGCGTGCTTTTTAAGGAGTTTGCCGATGTTGATGCAATTCCCTTGTGTATCCGCTCAAAAGATGTTGACGAGCTTGTGAGAACAATATACCTTATCTCGGGTAGCTTCGGCGGAATCAATCTCGAGGACATCTCGGCACCGCGCTGCTTTGAAATAGAGCGCAGGCTAAAGGAGTTGTGTGATATTCCTGTCTTCCACGACGATCAGCATGGCACAGCTATCGTTGTTGGTGCGGCAGTAATTAACGCTCTTAAAGTTGTGAATAAGGATATTACAAAGATAAAATGTGTTATTAACGGTGCAGGAAGTGCAGGCATTGCAATTACCGAACAGCTTATGCGCCTTGGCGTGAGTGACCTTATTCTGTGCGACAAGTTCGGCATTATATGTGAGGGAATGGACGGACTCAATTCTGCTCACGAGCGTATATCAAAGGTTACTAACCGCTCGATGAAAAAAGGCTCCCTCGCCGACGCTATCAGCGGTACTGACCTTTTTATCGGCGTTTCGTGCGCCAATGTTGTATCAAAAGATATGGTTGCCAGCATGGCAAGGGACGCTATTGTATTCCCTATGGCAAACCCCGTGCCCGAGATAACACGCGAGGACGCTGTTGAAGCAGGTGCCGCAGTTGTAGGCACAGGCAGAAGTGACTATCCAAATCAGATAAATAATGTGTTGGCATTCCCCGGCATATTCAGAGGTGCGCTTGATGTAAGGGCAAGTGAAATTAACGAAGAGATGAAAATGGCCGCCTCATTTGCAATAGCATCTCTTGTATCAGACGACGAGTTGTGTGCAGACTACATTCTCCCCCCTGCCTTTGACAGCCGTATAGGAACGGTCGTAGCACAGGCTGTAGCACAAGCCGCAAGAAAGACAAAGGTAGCAAGGATATGAGCACACTCACTTTTCTAGGCACAGGAAGCGCTGAGTGGAACATGAAAACCGATATGTATTCTGACGAATTTCGTGCCTTTACAAGCGTTATGCTTGACAACAATATACTTGTTGACTGCTCAGCCGGTACAATACTGTATCAGGAAAGATTCGGCAAGTACGATATGTTTTCTGGAGTTGATACTATATTCATCACACATTCACATATCGACCATTTTTCACCTGCTGCAATAAAGATTGTAGCTCAATCTTCAAAAAAAGAAATCACTGTATACGCCCACGAGTCGCTGAAAAAGTATCTTTCAGATATAAAAAACATAACTTTCTGTAAGATAAAGCCTGAACAGCAAATATCGGTACACGGCTATGAGGTAACCGTTCTATGTGCAAACCACAATGCCGCTCTGCCGAAAGAAATACCGTATCACTACTATTTTAAAAATCAAAAAAGCAGAATCTTCTTCGGTTTTGACGGTGGATGGCTGACTTCCGACACATGGTCTTTTCTCAGAGATAACAGTGTTACAACATATATCATCGATGCAACACACGGAGATGACTATATGTACAATTTCCGAAATTTTTACCACAACACAAACTGTATGATTGACCTTATGTGGGAAACTTTCAAACAGAACGGTGTTGTCGATAAAAAATCAAAGCTAATTCTCACGCATATATCAAAGACAATGCAGCCAAAGCACAGTGAACTGCAAAGGTCGGTTAAGAGTAAAAGCTATACCGTAGCCTACGACGGAATGCAAATCAAATGCTGAAATTATTGAAAAAGGAGTTGTATCTTGAAGATACAACTCCTTTTTTAGAAAATTTTAAGTTCTCTACAATTCAAAAGCTCCGCGTCTTCCCTATCGTGAGTAACAAGAATCAAGGTCTTTCCTGCCGTCATTCTGTTTATAACATCGCAGGCTTTCGACTTTGTGCCGGCGTCAAGCCCCTTTAGAGGCTCGTCAAGCAAGATAATATCATAATCAGACATGAGAGCTCTTGCTATAGCAACGCGGCGTTTCATGCCCCCTGAGAGCTCACAGACAGGCTTATTCATACTGTCCGAAAGACCAAGACTTGTTAGAATCCGTATTATCTCACCTTTTTTGTTTGGACACGCAAGAGAAATGTTGGTAATAGCCGAAAGCTCGGGACAAAGCCTATCCTCTTGGAACACAACCGCCTTTTTCTCGGGGACTCCGTCGAGATGTCCGCTATCAGGACTTTCCAGTCCCAGAAGCAGTCTTATGAGTGTGGTCTTGCCGACACCTGACTTTCCCATAATATAGACTCTGTCACCGCTGTTTACAGAAAAGCTGATATTCTTTAGAACCTCTTTGCCATCGTAGGATTTGCATATGTTTTTTAATACCATCATATTACGCCTCCTATCTTATGAGTCTGTACAGACTTTTTATGGCAAGGCTGAAAAGCTTTTCAAAAAGTATACTAAGCAGCACAATCACAACCGTCCACGCAAAAAGGTCTGCTGTTTCAAGATGCACTTTGGAGTAATAGAGCTTCTCACCAATCGAGCCTGCAGGATTGCAGATAACCTCGGCCGCAACACCCGACTTCCACGCAAGTCCTGCCGCAATACTGATACCCGAGAGTAAAAAAGGCTTTATTCCCGGGAGAGTAATATACAGAAATCTCTTATAAAAAGGCACCTTGAAAACAGATGCCATTTCAAGAAGATCACTGTCTATATTTTCAATTCCGTCAAGCACATTCGTATATATAATGGGAAGTACCATAAGAAAGGCTATGGCATATGAGAGAGTCTGTGATGAAACAATCCAAAAAGCAAGGATAATAAAAGACACCACAGGCACCGACTTTATCGTAAGCATATACGGAAAGAGCATGGTTTTTACAAATCTGCTCCTGCCTGCCGCAAAGGCAAGCAATATTCCGAGTACAAATCCGCCGAGAAATCCGCCCACAATACCCGTAAAGCTATGTAGTGTGACAAGCCAGAATTCCTGCACAAAGACAAGTTCAGAAAGTCTTTTTGTCACATCAACAGGCGACACAAGAATTATACTCTCATTAACAACAGCCGCGGCGAGCTGCCAGACAACAAGTGCCGCCAGTACCGCCGCTGCTTTTTGAACTCTATTACTGTGCAATATAGTAGAAATCTTCACCGGGCAGGTTTCCTCCTACTGACGCGTTATTAGCATCATAGAGAATCTGCAAGTATCCGCCGAGAGCCTGCTGCATTTCCTCACCTGTAATATTTACGATATTGCAATAAGGAATAGCTATTTCGCCGACAGCAGCCTTAACAATGTCTGCCTTTTCGATAAGAACTGCAGCGTCTGAAACATTGGCGTTTACAAATTCTGTTGATGCTTTGTATTCTTCGATAAATGATTCAAGTGCTTCGGGATAGCTTTCGGCAAATTCATCTCTTACAACAAGCACGCCTGTTACAAGAAGACTGCCGTTATCAAGCGCATTCCACTCGTCGTTAAGGTTGAGTGCAATTCTGAGGTCATCAACAGAGGACTGTGCAACCGTTACATAAGGCTGAGGGAGCATTGCGATTCCTGTTTCGTTCTGCTTGAGAAGCGCTACAACCTCGGTGGGCTCGCTCTTCCATTCGATAGTAACATCAGTGTCGGGGTTTATGCCGTTTTGCTCAAGCATATAGCGGAGTGAATACTCAGGAGTCGAGCCCTTGCCTGTGGCATAAATTGTCTTTCCGGCAAGATCAGAAAGGCTGTTTATACTCTCTCCCTTTTCAACGATATAGATAACACCGAGGGTGTTGATTGCGGCAACCTGTACCTTGCCCTCTGTCTTGTTATAAAGAACAGAAGCAAGATTTGCAGGAACAGCCGCCATATCAAGCTCACCCTTTATGAGCTTGGGCGTAATTTCGTCTGCAGAGCCTGCAATAGTAAATTCATAGTCATTTGTCGCCACCCCGCTCTGGTCATCGGCGAGAACCTTGATAAGTCCCATTGTTGTAGGTCCCTTGAGTCCTGCTATACGGATAAGTGTTTTTTCTTCGGGAACAGCAATTTCTCCGCCCTGTACATCGGAATTCTCATCATCGGGAAGAATGCTTGTGTCATTTGTGCAGCCTGTAAGTGCAACTGCTGTGAGTATTAGTGCTATAAGGAGCACGCAAAGTAGTTTTTTCATATTCATTTCCTCTTTTGCTATATTTTTATTTGGTAGCATTATAACATTTTTTTCTTTCAAAATCAGTTGCAAATGCAACAAAGCTAATCAATATCTATTATTTTAAAGCTGTTGCGGTAAAACTCGATAATGCCCTCTTTCTGAAGCTTTGACAGTTCTCTTGAAAGAGCCGAGCGATTTGTACCGAGATAGAGTGCGAAATCCTCGCGGTTAAAAGGAAGTGTAAACATCCTTTTGCCCGTCTTGTAGCACATCTGAGAAAAATATGTATAGAGCTTTTCTCTCAGAGTTTTTTTGGAAAGTACCTGTATGCGATCGTTCATACTGAGAGCTTTTTCGGCAAGCGTAGAGCAAAACCGTATTTTAAGCTCGGGGTCTGCCGTTTCCTTTAAGAACTTTTCAAGCGACAGCCAGAGAATTTCGCAGTCTGTGACTGCCGATATGTATACGGGAATTTCCTTTACTCCAAGAAGACACAGAGACTCGCCAAAGGTCTCACCTGCGCCAACTGTTGCCATTATCATGCGGTTACCCATAATATCTTCAGACAACACCTGTACATTGCCTAAAAGAACAAGCCCGAAATTTTTCATTTCAGATTCTCTTCTGAATATTATCTCGCCCTTTTTATATTCTTTCCGAAAAGCACTGAAAAAATCAAGAGCATCTTCAAGTCTGTCTTGCTGCATTGACGAAAAGAGACTGCTTGACAAGAGTGTTGTTTGAACTTGCTGGTCGACTATACTTTTCATACTTCCTCTTATTTTGTATTATTTTATCTAATTATAGCACAAACAAACACATTTTTTCAAGTATGTAACATTATCTTGCCTATAATTTAGTTTTATATACAATAAAAATCCACCCGCTTTCACTTTCACGGGTGGATATAACATTATAAATCAGGGACGGTAAATATCAGACCAGCCGCCGTCTGCAGGATAAGTAACAGGATCTACCTTTGAAAGTATTTCTTCAACAAGGTATTCCTTGACATACTCTGTTGTTTCCGTGTCGTTGTATGCGGCAACAGCTATTTCAAATACATTTGTATCATATGCCTCACCGTAGAGTGTGATCTCCTCGCCATCGTCGTTTAAATATGTGATATAAGGAACTACTGTATAGTCTGTCCTATAGTTCAATTCGGAAATGTCTGTCATAACAGCTGTGAATGTTACAGCCTTTGAGTTCTCAGAATATAGTCTTACGGCAGGTACTACCTTAGCCGCAAAATCTCTGCCGTTATAGTTTACAGCTGTGTCTTTTGTAAGTGTTCCGTCACCCAAAATTACCGTTGGAAATACTACCGTACCAAAGCCTATTCCGGTGTCTGTGGATGCTTTGGGATAGCTTTCTTCGGGAAGAAGATCCATAATCTCTCTTTCTATCGAGCTTACAAATCTGAGTCCCTGAGGAATGTTACTGTTGTCCTCCGAGGGAAGTCTTATCTGAGCGCCGAGTACATCAAGTCTGTCGTCTACATGGCCGACCTTGATCTTTACAGGCTCAAATGTAACCTCACAGGGGATACCAGACTCTGTCGAGCTTGCGTCGTTTACATTAATCTCAAATGTATATTCTCCGATTGCTGCGTCTTCGGGAACTTCAAGGTGGAATGTAATAAACTCACCCTTTTGCATAAGGTCGGTTGAAACATCATCTGCTTCCACAAGGAATATTGCGTCCTCTGCCGTGCCGCCGAGGTTTGATACATTAGGGGTGATTGTTCCGAGATAATCCTCATAATCACTTCCTACTGTCCATGTGTATCCTTTCTTTGCTGTTCCTGTATCAGAGCCCTTAAAGAGGAGTACCTCAGAATTATACGAAGCCTCGAGCTTCATAGCGCCCCATCCCTGGTTTCTTGTTACAGTGTATGTAATATCAAAATCACTTCCGGGTGCGACATTGATAACCGCCTCTTCTGCCTCAACATCAACAACATGGACATTCGGGTCCATAGTATCGAGCGTTGTTCTGTACTGGTTTTCTTCAATATAGAAAGCTTCCTGAATTGTGGAGTAATATTCGATATCAACAGTTCTGCCGTCTTCCGACATATAGAAGATTGCAACTGCTCCGACTCCGCCTGAACCCTGGTATCCGGCATCATTGTTCTGAGAGTCAATAAGGAACTGCGACACTGTGTTGCCGTAAACGCCTGTCGCCGTAGTCTCTACGATAGTTGCAGAGGAAATATGGCCCGAAACAATCATAAGGATGTTGGGATGGTATCTGGCAAAATCGTTCCAGATATCAATACCGTCGTTTCCGCCGTTGTCCTTGGAAGCGGGGTGTGATCCGTTTTCATCACCAATAGAGCCATCTGCCTCAAGATAAGAGTGAGTTGTGACAATTACATTGTGATTGGGGTGAGAAGCCACAACTTCATTCGCCCACTCAAGCACCTCATCGCTCGGGCCGTAATCAAGACAAAGGCTGAGATACTTGATGTCACCGACAGTAAATTCCTGCCAGCAGTTAAGCACATTGCCCTCAAATGTCCCGTCAAGAGATGAAACATAGCTCTCGGGAGCGTAGTAAATCATACCTGTGGCACCGTCATGATTACCTCTGACAAGAGAATACGGAACAAGCCCATCAATCTTCGCGATGTTTTCCTGGAAGCGAACCCACTCCTCGGTAGTGTTCTTTTCGGTGATATCTCCGAGTCCGAAAACATGCTTGATATTCTTTTCTTCAATATTGTCTGCAATCCAGTCATAAATCTTGGTGAAATTCTCAGGATTGTAATAATTCACCTTCTGTGTGTCTCCGACAAAAACAAAAGAATATGCGTAATCGGTAACCGGCTCTTTGTCTGTGAAGAAATCGGCTGCAAAGACTGTCGGGCATACCGACAACACAAGAATTGCAGTCATTAAAATTGTAACAAATCTTTTCATAACCTCATCCTTTCGCAATGAAAAAATATACACATATATTATATATCCTAATTGATTTTTTGTCAATATATTTGTAAATTTTGACCGACATAAAAGTAAAAACCCACCCTTTCGGGTGGATTGATGTTTTATAGAATTAAGGACGGTATATAGGAGTCCAACCGCCGTCCGACTCATATTTGTCGGGGTCAACTACGCTGAGTATATGCTCGAGAAGATATTCCTTTACATACTCTGTTGTTTTCTTGTCGTTGTAAGCGCTGACTGCAATTTTAAAAACGCTTGTAGAATATGCGTTTCCATACAGTGTAACTTCCTCGTTATTGTCGTCTGTATATGTGATATAAGGAACAGCTGTATACTCTGTCTCGTAATTTGATTCGGAAATATCTATCATAACAGCAGTATATTCGATCATACTTTCACTCTTGGTATAAAGCTTTACTGCAGGCACTACCATAGCTGCAAAATCTCTGCCGTTATAGTTTATAACCGTGTCCTTTGTAAGCGTTTCAGAACCTAAAATCTCTGTGGGGAATACAACCGTTCCAAATCCCACTCCTGTGTCTGCTGCGCTCTTGGGATACTCCGAAGCGTCAAGCAGCGCATAAGCGTCGCTTGTCATTGAGCTTATAAATCTGAGTCCCTGTTCGAGGGGATCGTTTGTACCGGTAGGTACTCTTATCTGTGCGCCTGATACTGCGAGTCTTGAGTCTGTTGTAACACCTGCAGCAAAAACAAATGTACTCACAGAGCACAGCATAAGCAGTGCAAGGGCAACCGAAATAAATTTTTTCATAAGTTATCCTCCGTTGTTGACAAAAAATTCTTAATAAAACAATTATACTCCAGATGCACATATTTGTCAAGTAATTTGTTGGAGATGAAATTCAGAAAAACAGGTATAAAACATATATTTTTAGCATATTTTTAGAAAAGAAAAAAACTACAAAGGGTCAAACTATGATTATCTACACGGTAAAGAGTGGCGACACTGCATTTTCGATAGCCGAAAGCTTCAGTGTGCCGACTGAACTTCTAATAAGAAATAACGGCATAGAGAATATAACAAACACTCTGCCGGTAGGTCTCAATCTCGCCATAACAATACCAAAAGTCACACACACTGTATCGGCAGGAGAAACGATTGACTCGATAGCCGACCTATATGGTATCAGCAAAAACACAATTTACCGCAACAATCTTGTTCTTCAGGGACAGGCGCTGATATATCCCGGGCAGGAGCTTGTGATAGAATATGAGTCGACAGAAAGATTTGATTTCACAGTTGGCGGATACAGCTACACCTTCATAGACCGCGAGCTGCTTGACGAAACACTGCCTGCTATTGACATAATAATGCCTTTTACATACGGCTTCCGCACAGACGGAAGTATAATCCCCATAAATGACGAAGAAATAATCGACAGAGCTCAGGTGTACGGCACAGCGCCATACTTTCACCTATCAACGCTTGACGAAAACGGCGTGTTCAGTAATTCTCTCGCCAACACTCTCCTGTCCGAGCGCGGAACATGGGATGTTCTTGCACAGAATATACTTTTCGAAATGCGCGAGCGGGGATATTCAGGTGTTGATATTGACTTTGAATTTTTGCTTCCCGAGGACAAGGATTTGTATGTGGAATTTATCACTTACATAAGAACCGTAATGAACAATAACGGCTACCCTCTCATTGTTGCAATGCCGCCAAAAACTTCATCTGACCAGCGGGGGCTTTTGTACGAGGGTGTAGACTATGTTGGGCTTGGACAGGCGAGCAATTATGTGCTTATTATGACTTATGAATGGGGTTATACCTACGGTCCGCCTATGCCGGTATCCCCCACTCCGTCAATACGGGGTGTACTTGACTATGCGATAACTCAGATACCCAAAGAAAAAATCTATATGGGCATTTCGAACTATGGCTACGACTGGCCTCTGCCTTACGAGCAGGGTGTAACTGCAGCAAAATCCCTCTCAACTGTTGAAGCATTCGAGCTTGCAGCAGAGTACAATTCAGAAATATTTTATGACACAGAGTATGAAGCGCCATATTTTTTCTATGAGCAGGATGGCATACGGCACGAAGTGTGGTTTGAGGACGCAAGGAGTATTCAAGCAAAGCTGAGAATAATAAACGAATACGGGTTTCACGGGGGACTTTACTGGAATTTTAACAGAGAAAACCCGCAGAACCTGACAGTGCTCGCAAATACTATGCAATATAACAATTAAAAAGGAGCTGCAAAAGCGGCTCCTCAAATCGTATTCAATACTTTACAGGCTTTGAAGTGAGGTACTTCTTAACCATAAGCGCAACCTTGAAGGTGATTGCATGTTCAAACTCACGAAGGTCAAGACCTGTGAGTTTTCTTATCTTCTCAAGACGGTAAACGAGAGTGTTTCTATGTACAAAGAGCTTCCTCGAGGTTTCCGAAACATTAAGGTTGTTCTCAAAGAATGCCTGGATTGTCATAAGCGTTTCGTGGTCAAGACTCTCAAGTGAGCCCTTCTTGAACACTTCCTGCAAAAACATCTCACAAAGAGTCGTGGGAAGCTGATATACAAGTCTTCCAATACCAAGATTCTCATAGTTTATGATATTCTTTTCTGTGTCGAACACCTTGCCAACTTCGATTGCGACCTGTGCTTCTTTAAAAGAACGAGCAAGATCTCTTATGTTGTTGGCAACAGTACCGATGCCGACCGTTACTCTCTGGAAAAACTCAGAATTTGTTGTGTCAACAATAGACTCGGCAACGCCCTCAAGCTCTTTTGCTTCGCAGTTGAGCTTTACTTCCTTGACAAGAACGATGTCCTTCTCGCCGACATTGATAACATAGTCTCTGTTCTTCTCTGGAAACATACTCTGCATAATGTCATAAGGCATAATCTCATTTGACTCGTTGAA
>JAZNMZ010000049.1:0-15298 GCA_045580005.1 Eubacteriales bacterium
GGGAGGCTGCTATGAAAAAAAGAATAATATGTTTGCTTGTGTGTGCGTTTATGCTGGCTTCAAATACAGTATTTGCGATACCGTATGATGAATACATAAGTACAAGGACAGAGTATAAAAGTACGCAGTTTACACTTTCTCCCGGACTTACATATACAGAAACTCTGACGCAAAATGAAAAATATGGAACCGAGCGTTCATACATATATGAATTCACTCCCGGTATGGGCACCGAGATTGTCGGCATGTACGGAGAGTATCTATATGGCACTGACTCTCTGGGGGAGCTTACAGCTTCGTTTGAGGAACAAGGGAACAGGGTAGTCGGCGGTGTAAACGGAGATTTTTACACTCTTGCGACAGGCGTTCCGCTCGGTGTTATGATTGTCGACGGTGAGCTTATTACATCGGACGACGACAGGATTGCACTTGGGTTTGACAGTGACGGTAAAGCGTTTATTTCTTATCCAGATATAGTTACGACACTATCGGGTAACAAAACCGAGCTTATCGTTGACCATATAAACAAAGTACCCCATGAATATGCTCTGAATCTTCTCTCGGATAAGTTTGCAAAAACCACAAAAACACAGAGCCTATCCACCGAGATAGTATTAATGCCATATAATGAAGTAATTTATCACGAGGACGAGGACTTTCTGCCCGAGCACGAAGACAGCTTTATTGTGTTGAAATCAGATATTGAAGCTCTTATTAGTATGCTTGAAGAAGCTGAGGAACAAGAGTCAGAAAAATCTGAAACCAAAGCCGAACCATTGCAGGGTGAAGATCTATTTGCCGAGCAGGAGACGATGGGTGAAGTTGTTGCGGTTGAGTCGGAAGAACACAAAGAAAACGACAATAGCAATATAAACGACGAGCAAGAAACATCAGAGCCCGAACCCGAGTATTTTGCAAAAGAGTATGTTTTTTCCCGGGATAAACTCACATTAGGCAGTAACATTAAACTTGTTGTTAAAGAGATAAGAGAGGAATCGAAAAACTCAGAGATTCCCGAGGGACATTTTGTGCTGTGTGCGGAGAAGGTATATCAAAAATACAGAGTTGAAGATATTTCCTTGTACGATAGTTTGGAGCTGGAAATTACAGCGAACGAGCAATGGTACAGTGCTGTTAACGCTATCGGTGCAAGCGGCGGTCTTATCCTGCAGGACGGAGAGTATTGCGACGATGTTGAAATTGATCATTATCCTGCGGCGCACCCGCGTACAGCGGTGGGCGTAACTGAGGATGGCAGAGTTATATTTTACTGTGTCGACGGAAGAAGAACAGGACATAGCGTAGGTCTGAGAATAGATCAGCTTTCGCACGAGATGAAAGAGCTCGGTTGTGTTACTGCCGTGAACTTTGATGGCGGAGGCTCTACAACTGTATATGCATCGCTGCCCGGAGAATTCTTTTCTACATTACATAATGTTCCGTCTGTAAGCCCTGAGCGCAAAACAGCAAACTCACTGCTTTTTGTAAATAAAACGGAGAGTTTATCCGACCAATCGGAATACTATATGTATCCGACAAATGTCTATGTATATAAAGACGGCAGCGAGCTTGTTCTGCCAAAGACGCTCTTGTCGGGAGATATTAATTATCATCCCATAAGTGTCGCTGACGATTTTGTTTTTGAATATGGTATTACAGAAAATAATGATTTTGAAGAGTCAGCAGAAGAGATTGTCACATCTCAGATTGTTGATAACAGTATATTTGTATCGGGGAACAAGCTTGGAAAAACCGAAATCACGGCGAGCTTTACCGTAGACGACGAGACGGTAACTAAGACTGTCGGTTATGTAACGGTCACTGACAAAATAACAGACTTTGAAACCGATAAAGATGAATATATTATTCTTCCTTTTGGCAGTGCAAAGCTCGAGCTTTCGGCTCAGTACGGTCCTGCGCAGGTACTGATATCACCAACAAGTGTTATGTGGGATATCAGCGGAGAAATAAATGATGAAAATATCGTGGATACAGATGTTACTCTGCTTGAATACGACACAATAAAGCGCGATGAGTTTATAGAAAGCGACAAAGCAATGCTCATGTCTGACGGTGAATTTATTCCAAAAACTTTTGGCGAGAGCTATTATATTACCCTTATGGTTGCGGATCAGTATAAAACTGTGAGAATACAAATCGAAGATTTTCCTTTTTCAGACTCACTTGAGCACTGGTCAGCAAAGAACATAGCAGAAATATATGATATGTCGCTTATGCAGGGCGAACTTGAGAATGATAAACTTGCATTCAGACCCGACAGAAATCTCACAAAGGCCGAATTTTTAACAGTGCTTGCTCGCATGCTCATGCCCGACAAATTTGACGATATGGTTGAGCTTAACTCACAACTAGATGTCAATGAGCAGTCGAAAGACGGCTCACTTGAAGAGCAAACTCAAGAACAGCCTCAGGACGAAACCGCTGATAACTCTGATGAAACGGTGATTGATCTTGAAGTTGTAGAGCTTTATGAAAACGAAGAAAGTGTTACGACAGATACCACCAAGGCGATTGACGAGAACATCACCGAGCACCAACAAGAGGACTTGTCTGTGCAGGAAGATGCCGAACAGGAAAAGGTAGTTCTCGATTTTGCTGACGAAGCAGAGATACCTGAATGGTCAAGACAGTATTTTGAAGCACTTTATGACACAGGCCTGCTCGATCTTGTTTGTGCATACGATGAAGGCGGAAATAAATATATTGAAGCAAACAAGAACATCTCGCGTGTTGAAGTAATGACAATTCTCGGGGCTCTTTGCGAGCCGGCGCAGGAGGATTTTGTATCAATGTATACAGATTCTCAGCCTCTCGAGGAACACACAAATTACGAGCTTATAAACAACGCTGTGGCGCTTGGAATCTTTGAGGGATATGAAGATGGTAGTCTGAGAGCCGAAAGAGAGCTCACAAGAGCTGAGGCAGCAACTGTGATTTTAAGATATTATAAGATACCTTTGCCGGTATAAAAAAATACCTCCTGTGCATAATTAGTGCAGGAGGTGTTTTTATGGAAAAAGCTATTCCGTATCTTTGGCTTGCATTGTGCTGTGCGATAGTATTTGCGCAGATATATTATACTTACAAAATACAGTTGTTTGCTGCATTTTTTATATCTTCAACGATTTGTTTTTTTGTATCAGTATTTAATGATAAATTGCATATTCAGTGCATTTTATTCACAATTTGGTCATTTTTATCATACATGGTAATGAAAATTAAAAACAAGAGGTACGGAGTAGGGAAGAAAGCTACTCAGAAAAAAGCAATAGCCTTGTGTTGTATAGATTCTCACAGCTACGGCAAAGTATATTATAACGGAAAAAGCGAGATAATCGAAAACACAAGTGATGAAATGATCAAAAAAGGCGAAATTGTAATTTTTACAGATGCGAAGTAATGTCAGTTTTCGTGCAGTACGGCGGTAAAACAAACATTGTCCTTTGTAGTATTGTGACAGCTGATGTGATAGCTGCCGTCCTCAAAATGATATCTAATCTGTAGAAGATCACCAAGCAGTGCCTCGTGAGCAAAATTTATGTCAAGGTCTGCGACAGGACTAATGAGCCTGTCGTGCGAATAAAATCCGTCATAAATCACATTGAGATAGTTACAATTGTTCATATGCCTGTTTTCATCAAGCAAGCTGTGAGTTACTACAAACTCGTATATAAAGTCTTCTTCCTCACAAACAAATGTTCGCGCAGGGTAAAAGTCATGAATTTTGCCGTCTGATTTGACGGTTCCTGGTAATGCAGAGGGACGAAGAAGTCGCCTTGTTTCAAAATTAATAAGCACCCATTCACTAGATGCTTCAACAATACGGTTTCCGTCACTGTCGCAAACAGTAAAATCTCGTATAAACGCAGGTCCGTTCACAAGACATGGAAAAGTAATAAAATCATATGTCATATCTGAACGGATTTTTTCGGATATGTGGATAGCGTATTTTGTGAGAACAAAAACCATATTATGTTCACGGAGAAATTCGTAGGACATTCCTTGACGGTTTAGATCTTCGATGGCGAGCGATTGAAAATATCTCATAAGCGAAGAAATTCTAAGAGTTTCGTCCGGACCGACATCATAGCCGGTAATTGTAATTTTTTTGCTGTACATTTTTAACCTTCTTGCTATTTTATTTATTTTTATCACATTATCTGATATAGCAAGGCACAGTTGCAGAATACAGCTAGTTGCCGTATTTTATAAATTATGCTTCTTGCTATACCCTCAATTATATAAAATTCTGATTTTATATAATTTCATATATATTAATTCCGAAATAGCTTACGCCCTATCGCATCACAAAAATACTTCCGTAATCGTATAGCGGCTCATCAGACAGCGAGATTGGCTCAACCTCATACTTGTTGCAAAATCTTCTTATTCTGTCATACTCTGCGTGCTCTTCTATTCTTCCTGTAAAAGCGAGAATATTTTCTGACAGCTTGCCGCTTGCTCCGCCGATAAAGCCATATTCGTACGGAAAAAGCTTTACACAGTGGCAGTCAAGCTTCAACACATCATAGGAATAATTTCTCAGCGTTTCTGCAATACCAGCGTCCTCTGTGATAACAGCTTTGTCTTTTTCGGATACCAAAGCAATGTTGCATTTTGCGTATCCCTGCTTTACATTAATTATTCTGTAATCGTTAGACTCTGCAAATCTTATAATATTTTGTGAGAAATGCTCTCTGTTACAGATAATATCCTTCCCCACTACAGCGCCGTTTAACAAAACATCATCCGGATACTTTAATAATTTTCCACAACAAACAAATGTTCGAACGGAGTATATACAATCATTTAATATAAAATAATTCATATCCGGATGTGCGCTTATCGGTTCGTCAAATATTTTGTTTTTTTGAATTTTCATTACAGAATACCCTAGCTGTGTCAGCTTGTCCTCTATCTTTTTTGATATTCTGCAATCGCATAATACTCTCGGAATCATAAGAACAGGTTTAGCACTTCATACAGGCTCTTTATCGGTATAATCTGAGCGCTACGCTTTTTCTTGCTGAGTTTTTGATAGTTTTTATACGGTATTACAATTCTCATAAAGCCGTGTCTTTCACACTCATTTATTCTGCTTTCGATATTACCGATGGCTCTGCACTCGCCAGATAAACCTATCTCCCCCATTGCCACGATATCCTCGGGTACAGGCACATCCTTGTAGCCTGATATAAGCGCCATGCACGCAGCAAGGTCACAGGACGGTTCTTCCATTTTAAGACCGCCTGCAACATTCAGGTATACATCTTGTGTTGACAGCTTGATTCCGAGTCTTTTTTCAAGTACAGCAATTATAAGAGAGAGTCTGTTATAGTCTATACCTGACGACATTCTCTTAGGCACCGGATATGCTGTCGGCGACACAAGCGCCTGTATCTCGGCCAAAATAGGTCTTGTTCCCTCAACAACACACAATGTGCAGCTGCCGGACACATCCTTTGTGCGCTGCGACAGAAGCATTTCTGATGGGTTTTCTATTTCGCAAAGACCCTTTTCCAGCATTTCAAAAACACCTATTTCGTTAGTTGAGCCGAATCTGTTCTTGACAGCCCGCAGAATTCTGTATGCGTGCTGCTTGTCGCCCTCAAAATATAAAACCGTATCTACCATATGCTCGAGCACCTTAGGTCCTGCGATAGCTCCGTCTTTGTTGACATGGCCTACAATTACGGTTGCAATATTCTTACCCTTTGCAACTCTGATAAGGGCCTGAGTGCTGTTTTTCACCTGTGTAACTGATCCGGGAATCGACGAGGAATTCTCGTCGTACATAGTCTGAATCGAGTCTATAATAACAACATCGGGACCAATAAGCTCTATTTCGTCGCAGATGTCATTGATTTCTGTTTCTGTATAAATGTAAATGTTGTCAGAATCTATTCCAAGACGCTGTGCACGCATTTTTATTTGTCCCTGAGATTCCTCACCGGATACATACAAAAGCTTTGTTCTGGCACTCAAGGTGGCGCAAATCTGAAGAAGCAGAGTTGACTTACCGATACCCGGCTCGCCAGACAGCAGTACTACAGAGCCCGCCACAAGCCCACCGCCGAGGACTCTGTCAAACTCTCCGATATTTGCTTTAATTCTTATCTGCTCGGGTATGTCTATTGAATTGATTTTTACAGAACCCTGCGACTTTTTTACAGCTCTTACGCTGCTTTTTTTTGAATTATCCTCCTGCGGAGCTTCAACCTCCTCAAGAGTATTCCAGTTGCTACATCCGGGACATCTGCCGTACCATTTTGTCGACTTGTATCCGCACTCGATACAAATAAATTCACTCTTGTTTTTCATACTTCTCCTGATTGTCCAAATATTCTAATATTGATGCATATAACAAAAAAGAAATTTTGTTTCTGTATTCTACTGTGTTTAAAAGCTCAGCCTCTTTTGCGTTGGATAAAAATCCGCACTCGGCAAGTACGGCGGGTATCTGTAGCCTGTCAAGCAACTTTATTTTGTTGTCAGCTTCTTTTGAAACACGCTTGTTTTCGGGCTGCAAATTTGCTACGACATTATTCTGTATAATCTCAGCAATAATCTTACTTTCGAGGTTGTTCCTTGAATAGTACATCTGAAAACCGCTGTATTTTTCTATGGGAAATTTGTTCTGATGTACACTTATGAAAATCGCAGGACGGTAATCTTCTGTAAATTCTATGCGATTTTGAATATCATAGAATTTCTTGCGGTTTTCCTGACCGCCCCTATACATAAGCCTGTCGGTATCACGGACAAGTACTGGGGTGTAATCGCTTGTTTTAAGAAGCGTATACAGCTTTTTTGCAATATCAAGATTGAGGTCCTTTTCGAGAATACCGCTGCTGCTCGACGCTCCACCGTCTTCCCCGCCGTGACCTGCATCAATTATTATATATAACTGTTCACCGCTGTGTGAATCTGCGTTTTTGTAATCAAAAAAGTAAGAGAGAGGCATACCTAGCCTTGAACAAGAGGCAATTACAACAACGCCTATTGCAACAAAAAACAGTGAAAAAATAAAAAATCTTACTAAATACGGCGTATTGACACGCTTATTTGTCATAGTACCACTCCAACATATTTTTATATAAATATATTGGAAAAAGTCGCAAAATATTATTTTTTATTTGTAAGCTTCAGCTGATTCAAGCCGCAGATGTATGCAAAATGGCACACAACAAGTGTAACAAATCCGTAGCAGAGGTATGTTATACCAATAGAGCTTGCGCTTGCAAACCAGCCGCCGAACGATGCAAAATATGAGTCAATGGCATTATACATGCCAAAAGTGAATACCTTTACAACAATATTCATAAGCCCTACAGCGTTTGACGCAGCATCAAGCGTAAGGTTGAATATAACGAGTAACAGTGCAAAAAGCGCTGACGGCAATGCAGCAACTGAACAGTATGACAGTCCGAGAAAACTATTCTTTTTCATTCTGCCTCCAGATACCTTTATACCATCCTTTGCTCCATCCTCCCAAAGAAATGTCCAGAGAATAAAATAGTAAAAGAGCAGCGCGAAGGCACCGAATGCAACAAGCCAGGTGTCCCCTATTACCTTTGCCGTAAACGACATCATAATACCGAACACAGACATGGCAATCTGGTTGACAATAAACTTTAACATTAAATGACTTTTGTTTTTAAATAAATTTTTCAATTTTTACACCTCAAAAACAGTTGTTTATATTAAAAAAATATGTTATAATTACTACAATGAAAAAATCGGAGGTGATATTATGCAGTACGACGACGCACCGCAGCTTGTAAAGAACTTTCTTTCATACAAGGGTTCAATACAGGGGCGTTCGCCTCAGACAGTATATCAGTACTATCACGACATAAGGCACTTTTTCAGATACATACTCAAGTCAAAGAACGAAAACAAATATAAAGAAACCGAAATACTTGACATAAATTTCTCAGACTGTACCGATGAGGATGTAAAAAGCGTCACCTCAATGGATGTATATAATTTTTTGCTGTATGCAAGTGAGGACAGAAAAAACAAAGCCGATGCCAGAGCTCGCAAGCTGTGTGCAATAAGGGCTCTGTATAACTTTTTGGTTACAAACTACCAAGTCGAAGAAAACCCTGTTTCAAAGCTAGACAGCCCAAAAAAAGCCAAAAAAATGCCCAAATACCTCACTCTTGAAGAGTCAAAGCAGCTACTTGAGAGCATCACACCTCCGAACTATGAGCGGGACTATGCCATAATAACTCTGTTTCTCAATTGCGGAATGCGTGTGTCTGAACTTGTGAACATATCACTTGACGATATAGACAGTGATTATTCGAAGTTAACCGTTACAGGTAAAGGAAACAAACAGCGAATAGTCTACCTTAATGACGCCTGTCGCGAGGCGATACTCGCGTGGCTTGCTGTGCGTCCTCAGGATGTAAAGGCCCAGCACAAAAAAGCTTTGTTTGTTTCGAGAAACAGAAACAGACTGAATCTAAAGACAGTTCAGTGGCTTGTCTACAAGCGGCTTAAAGAAGCAGGACTTGAAGGAAAGCATATGTCTGTACACAAGCTGCGGCACACGGCGGCAACCCTCATGTATCAGCATGGACACACAGATGTGCGTGTACTCAAGGATATTCTGGGCCACGAAGATCTGTCTACAACGCAGATATACACACACCTCAGCGATGAGCAGATGCAAAAAGCCGCAGACAGCAATCCCCTGTCGGGTATGCGCGGTCACAAGAAAAATACCGGTGAATAAAAGCATGGCGGCAATTATTGCCGCCTTTTTCATTTTTATCCCCTGTCTGTAAATACAGGATCTATGTCATCGTAATCGACACTGTCACAGTTTGTCTTTTCGATAGGGTCTATCATATATCTCTTTACAGCCGGATATGTGCAGTACATAGATACAAACGAGCACAGAGCAATAGTTATTACAAACGGAAGAATAACTCCTATCGGGAAGAAAAGGAAATAAATGTAGAAGTTGATTGCAAGCACAGCAAGAATACCGAGCAGTGCAAGAAAATTCCTCTTAACGCCGAGCAATGCGAAAATTAATGAGTTCTTGAGTATTTTGAGGATAGAAAGATCAAAGGTAATCATCATAAGATACATATAAAATCTCATGAAGAAATAAACAAAAAGTACGAATATGCTCATAAAGAACATAATATCATTTATAAAACCGCTCTGGCTCTGCCAGAAGAAATATACATACACAGAAGCAAAAGAAAATACAAGGTCAAAAATTCCTAGCGGCAACGCCTGCTTCCAGTTGTCTCTGATTGAAGCAAAGAACTCTGAGAACATAAATACAGGCTCGCGTCTTGCATACGCTCTGAGGACATAGGTCAGACCGCAATTTGCAATTCCGAATGTGAATATAACAAGTATTGTCAGGGACATTACAACTACAGTGGCAGTTGTGGGCGCTGATATTGAAACTTCTCCTCCTGTAAAACCGCAGATCGTCTGAAGTATAGGGTTGTTACTTACCTTTGTCATTCCAATCAGCTGGGGATAAAACAATCCCATTGGCGTGGGAGATGTTATGTTCAGGTTGCCCGAAAGTGCAAAAAGTCCGAAAAACAACGGAAAATTAACAATAAGATATAGGATATTCAGACACGACATATTCCAGAAATGGTTTTTAAGTGTCTTAAAAAAAGTACTCAAAGTAAAAGGCTTGTCGGTGACACAGTCTTCTTTTTTTATGCCTTTTCCCTCTTTTGTAAAGTCAAAAAGTCCAAATTTTCTTGCCATTATTATCTCCGATAATTATTTTATGCGTGAGGATGGAAGCGCAAAAGAGCGTTTTTCGACTTGCTCTTCATGTATTTAACATAAATCTGTGTTGTTGAAATATCAGAGTGTCCAAGTATTTCTTGAAGCTCGTCCACACCTGCACCGTTCTCCAGGAGATGTGTAGCAAAAGAGTGTCTCAAAGAACGGGGTGTAATATCCTTAGATATTCCTGCGGCAGAAGCGTAGCTTTTAAGTATTTTCCAGAATCCTTGTCGTGTCATTCGTTCACCGATTATGTTAACAAACAATGCACGCTCGTCATTTGATGAAACAAGGAGCTTTCTTGACGAGGAAATGTATGAAGTCAGTAACTTCTTTGCCTTTGGATAAAGAGGTATTACCCTCTCGTTTTTGATACCGTCCTCTCCGTGACAGCGAATACACGAAAGTGTCTCGTTAAAATCTTCGATGTTAAGTGAAATCAGCTCGGAAACTTTCATACCGGTTGCATACAAAATCTCAAGCATTGCTCTGTCGCGTATTCCTTTTTCATCATGAGACGAGGGCTTGTTTATAAGACGGTCGATTTCTTCAGACGAAAGCACTTCAAAAAACTTTTCTTTTTCCTTGTCGTTCTTCACAGATTTTGCAGGGTTGCACGAGCAAACGCTGTTTTTGTTGAGGTATGTATAAAAGCTGCGTACAGAAGAAAGTGCGCGTGAAATTGAAGAAACCGCTTTTCCCTCTGCAACAAGAGCGGCTTTGAAGTTGTTGATTTCATCTGTGGAGGCGTTGATTATTCTATCGTCGTTGCAGGAAAAATAATTAAAGAAAGAATCCATATCAATCGAGTATGCCTGCAATGTATTTTTTGACAGTTTTTTCTCAAAAGTCAAATAGTCAAAAAACATACTGTATAGTGTTGACGATGTCATAACAAACCTCCTTTCAAAAGACTATATTATTAAAAATAAGTGAAAAAACAAAAAATACAAGAACACCGACGCAAACAGCTGATGCTGCCAGAATAAATTCGGCGCGTTTATCCATAAACGAACCGACAACGCTCTTAAAAACCGAACCAAGGCCAACCTTTATCGAAAAGCAACTTGAGAAAATAACTATCAGGTCACATAGCGCAAAAATCAGACAGCTAACAACTGTTGTAATCATTGAGCTGTCGTGTGAAAAGTTACAAAAATAAATTGCGAATGCGTTCGTACAAGAAAAAACAAACACGCAGACTGCAGATAATACAGAGCATATCCCCGACAAATACGAGATTGCACAAAACAGCGCAACAGCTAGGTTAACCATCAGCAACCTTTTTGCAAAAAGCTCTGTGTCTACCGACAAAATATCAGTATATTGAAAATACCCGTCACAGGTTTTGATTCCTGCGTATATACCGTAAATTGCAAATATCAGCAGAATTAAAAACTCGAGATAGACAAAATTAAAAACAGTTTGCCTGCTTGTACTTTTTCTCACAAAAATCACCTCATAAAAAGGTTATGAAGTGTAAGAAAAAAATATACCGAACAGGTAACTTGTTTTTACAATAATATGATACTACAAATTCTCGTTTTTTTCAAGAAGCAAACTAAAAATTTTAAAATTTCGTTTATTATGACAATGCATTATGTAAACAGAATTATGTAAACCGACAATACTCGCCGTTTATATCAATATACAGTATTATTACTTTTGAATAGTAACAAAATATAGTTTTTGTTTTTCGACTGGAAATTTTAACAAATCAAGTTTATGTGCAAAATAGCCAATTTTGCACATTTTTTATTATTCTTCTCCCCTTCTGTTTACTTATTGCAAAATTTGTGGTACAATAATAAAAAATCAATAATATTTTTAGGAGTGAACACTATGAAAAAAGCAATTATTGAAATGCAGGGCGGAAGCACTATGACACTCGAGCTCTACCCCGAAACAGCGCCTATTACAGTAGAAAACTTCGAAAAGCTTGCAAGTGAGGGCTTCTACGATGGTCTTATCTTCCACAGAGTTATCGAGGGCTTTATGATTCAGGGCGGTGATCCCGAAGGCACAGGTATGGGCGGCCCCGGATACAGCATTAAAGGAGAATTTTCCGCTAACGGCATCAAGAACAATCTCTTACACAAGAGAGGTGTAATCTCTATGGCGAGGTCGATGAATCCTAACTCTGCAGGTTCTCAGTTTTTTATTATGCACGCTGACGCTCCGCATCTTGATGGACAGTATGCTGCATTCGGTAGTATGCTTGACGGATTTGATACACTTGATGAGATTGCTACTGTTGCTGTTGACTGGAACGACAGACCGAAAGTAGAAATGAAAATTAAAACAATTACAATAGTAAATGACTAGCTAGAAAAGACATCGGTTATCCGATGTCTTTTTTTAGTTATTCTTGCCGTTAAAAATCAGCGATGCTATCAGCGAGAACAGCACTACAGCAGATATCCCAGCTGCAGCGCCGGTAAGTCCGCCGCTTATTATTCCTACAATTCCATTTTCGCTTACCGCATTTTTGACACCTTGTATCAACAGATGTCCGAATCCTGTGAGCGGAACACTTGCTCCGCAGCCCGCAAACTTGACAAGTGGCTCATATAGACCGAATGCAGAAATAATAGCGCCTATCACAACATATGATACAAGTATTCTTGCTGGTGTGAGCTTTGTTTTGTCTATTAGAACCTGTGCTATAGCACATATTGCGCCCCCTACAAGAAACGCCCATAAATATGTCATACTACTCCCCCTCCTTGCCAAACGCCTCGAGTTTGATAAGGTGCGCAACCGCAGGGATAGATGAGCCTTGGAGCAAGCTCTGAGGGCTCATCATTGCTCCTGTTCCGATTATAAGACATTTTCTGAAAACCCCCGACAACAGATGCTCATAAATATATCCCCCTGTCACCATCGCAGAACAACCGCAGCCCGAACCGCCACAGCCGACTTCTTGCTTTTTAAGGTCATAAATCATAGTTCCGCAGTCGTCAAGGTTGTCTCCTACATCTGCACCGTCAGCCCTCATCAGATCGCACAGAAGCGACTTTCCCTCAAGACCGAGGTCACCTGTTGCTATCAGGTCAAAATCACTCATACGCTCCTGTGAACTTTTAAAATATCTTGTGATAGTATCTTTTGCGGCACTGCACATTGCAGCTCCCATGTTTGAAGCATCCTTTATTCCCCTATCGCACACAATTCCCGGCAAAGCAGATGTTATATACACGGCACCTTTCTGCACTTTATCATCCTTGCTCAAGATAACAGCTGCAGCGCCTGTTACCGTGTTTTGAGCGGTTGTTTCTGCAAAAGAACCGTACTCGAGTGGAAATCTAAACTGTCTCTCTGCAGAGCAAAAATGAGAAGAAACAACAACAGCTACACACTTAGCTTTTCCCGATTCAATAAAAGTAGCTCCAATCATTATCCCCTCGGCAAATGTCGAGCACGCACCATATAGACCGATGTATGGTATATCAAACTCAAGCAGACCATATCCTGAGCCTGTACACTGATTCATAAGATCTCCCGCAAACAGAAAATCAACATTGTTCTCTGTAAGATTTCCTTTTGCAAGCGCAGTTTCAAGCGCGAGCCTGCACATTTCGCTCTCAGCTTTTTCCCATGAGTCCTGACCAAGTTTTTCATCCTCGCAGTATATATCTATATATTGACCGAGCGGTCCTTTTTTTTCTTTTTTTCCGCCTACTGTTGCAGTAGAAACTATGCGTATATTGCTGTCAAAGTTTATTGCACTTCTACACGCTGTGTAACCCGAGTCTATCACAAAATCACTCCTTTACGGGTAGTTTTTGCATATACTTTGTTTTTATGCAGAAAACAAAATTTTACTTGACACAACTTACAAAATGTAGTATAATAACAGTGCTGTTTATATTGGGGCGTAGCCAAGCTGGTTAAGGCACAGGACTTTGACTCCTGCACCACGCTGGTTCAAATCCAGCCGTCCCAGCCAAAAATCCCACGCTGACCGCGCGGGATTTTTACTTCTTCACTCTTCACTTTCCACTAACTCGCCGGAATTTAACTTTATAAATAAATAACCACCCGCATATGAAGTGAACCCCAAAGTTTAGACAAAAATTTAATATTAACTTGCTTGTGAATGAGTTCGGTATTGTGCCGGACTCATTCCTTTTAGTTTCATAGAAATTCTTTCGTTGTTGTAGTAATGAATATATCTTTTCAATTCTTCAACAAAATCAGCAATACTTTCAAATTTTTCACCATAGAACATTTCAACCTTGAGTCTGCCAAAGAAGTTTTCCATTGCTCCGTTATCCATACAATTTCCTTTTCGGGACATACTTTGTGTAATGTTATGTTCGGATAGCAAATGTTGGTATTCTGCATGTTGATATTGCCAACCCTGATCAGAATGGAAAATCGGTGTTGCATCGTCAGGCAGTTTTTCAAACAAACCATTCAACATTTCTCGTATTTGTTGCAGGTTAGGACTTAGTGAAATGGAGTAAGAAACTATCTCTCGGTTGAACAAATCCATCACCGGTGACAGATATACTTTTTCATCGCAGACCTTAAATTGAGTAACATCTGTTGTCAGCTTCTCAAAAGGCTTTTCTGCATAGAATTCCCGCTTTAAAAGATTATCGGCAACCTTTCCAACTTCACCTTTGTATGAATGATATTTATCGTTTTTGCGCTGTTTTCCTTTCAATCCAAGACTGTTCATCAGCTTTAACACGGTTTTATGGTTGATTGAATAACCATTATTACGCAAAACCATCAATATCCTACGATATCCGTATCTACCTTTGTTAGCATTGAATATATCCAGTATTTCTTGCTTTTCTTTCACATACTTATCTGTGTTTTGTTTTTTCAGATAGTTATAGAATGTACTGCGAGCTAAACCGGATAATTGCAGCAAGTCATTTAACGGATAACTTTGCCTTAATTCATTGACTATTGCTGCTTTTTCTTTTCCTCTTGCAATCTTTTCTGAACTAAGGCATCGAGTTTTTTTAAGTATTCTATCTCCATTCGCAAGCGCTGATTCTCTGCGATTAAATCTTCTTCAACTCTTTTTTCTAATTTAGGTGGGCGACCTTTTCGTGCACCGCTTGCTTTGCAAGCTCTGCCTCGTCTATCTTTCATCAGACCCTCGGCTCCTTCTTCTAAGAATATGCGTTCCCACCGTTGAACTGTTTTTACATAGTTTAAATCTTGTCCTCTGGAAATATTCCAATATTTTCGTACCGTTTCCCTATAGCCTAAATGGTGTTCTCGCATATCCATTATAACAGATATTTTGAATTCTGACGAGTACTTTCTTTGAGTTATTCCTTTCTTTGACATAAAAATATGCACCTCCAAAAGTGTCTAACTTTTTGGGTGCATATCAATAGCGTATGGTTTTTCATTTTCGGGCAAAGCCCTAAACACTACTGGCGACGCACAAGTGCGTTTTTAATTGGCCTGCCAGCCATGCATCTGTTACTTGCTACCCATAAATGGGTTCTTACAATGGATTTCTCGGTAAATT
>JAZNMZ010000050.1:0-9234 GCA_045580005.1 Eubacteriales bacterium
GCGAATGCACAGCAGGGCGCAGCCCAAAGACTTGCAGCGCAAGGCTTTATGTGTGTATTATACCACAACAAAAAAATAATGGCAACAATATGTTGCCATTATTTGTCAATTCTTGGAGTATATTACCGTTACATCCGGGTGAAGCTGCAGGATAGAAGCCGGGATTTGGGGAGTGATCGGTCCGAAAAAAGCCTTTTTGACAATTTCCTCTTTGCATTTGCCGTTAGCAATAAGCAGTACCCTTTTTGCGCTCATTATGCCACCCATGCCCATTGTCACCGCTCTTTTTGGTACATCGTCTGCCGACGCAAAAAACCTGGAATTCGCCTCAATTGTCGACGGGTCAAGGTTTACAAGATGCGTTTCTTTTGTAAATACCTCGTCGGGCTCGTTAAAGCCTATATGTCCGTCAAGTCCTATGCCGAGCAGCTGGATATCAATTCCTCCGAGTCTTTGTATCCTGTCATCGTATTCCCTGCACTCCTTTTCGATATCCTCTGCACAGCCGTTGGGCACAAAAGTACAGTCTTTTTTGATATTGATTTTTGAAAAGAGGTTTTTATCCATAAAATAGCGGTAGCTCTGGTCGTTATCTCCCGAAAGGCCCTCATATTCATCAAGGTTTACCGAGGTAACACGCGAAAAGTCAATATCCTTGTTCTCGTACGCCTTAACAAGACAGGCATACGCGCCAAGAGGACTTGAGCCTGTTGCAAGGCCAAGGACGCTGTCCGGTTTTGCAATTACCTGCGCGGCAATTATGGCTGCTGCTTTTCTGCTTAGCTGCTCATAGCTTTCAAGCTCGATATAGTTCATTAATTCTTCTTCCTTTCCACAACATTATTTTGAGATTTGATTATACAATCACCCGGAAAAACACCTCTCAATGCACTAAGAGGATATACGGAGGTATTCTTGCCGATCACCGTTCCGGGATTTAGAACGCATCCGCACGCTACATCTGCCCCGTCGGCGAGAATCGCTCCCAGCTTCCGCAGTCCTGTATCGTATTCCCTGTCGCCGTGAACAACAACCGTTTTACCGTCCGATCTTAAGTTTGAGCAGATTGCGCCTGCACCCATGTGAGCCATATTTCCAAGCACCGAGTCGCCCACATAGTTGTAGTGCGGAACCTGAACTTTCTCAAGAAGAATGCAATTTTTAAGCTCGGAGGAGTTTCCGATGACACAGTTTGCACCTGTTATCACAGACCCTCTTATAAAAGCGCACGGGCGGATTTCTGTTCCCTCGCCGATAATTGCAGGACCCTCGATTACCGCTGTGGGAGAAATTTTTACATTTTTTCCGATATAGACATTGTCAGAAAGTTTTTCAAAGCCGTCAAGACCTTTTTCAACAAGGCCGTTTATATACGCCTTTATTTTTGGCAGAATTTCCCAGGGATATTTAGACCGGCAAAAAAGCTCTGAAAGATACTCGGTTTTACATTCAAACAAATCTTTTGTTTCGACAAGCCTATTCAACGCCATGTCCTCCTTTTAGTATTGTATCTGCAATCAGCTGTGCATATTCAACACATTTTTCCTGCTGCTCGCACTCGATCATAACTCTTATAACAGGCTCTGTTCCACTCTGACGGAGCAGGGCTCTGCCCTTGCCTGCAATAAGCTTTTCGACCTCAGCAAGGCTGTCTGTAACCGTCTTGTCTTTAAGTACTGCCGATTTATCCTTGACCTTGACATTTTTTGTGTACTGCGGATACAGCTTCACAGGAAAGGCAAGCTCGGCAAGAGTCAGCTTTGAATCGCAGATTTCTTCTGCTATCATAATTGCCGTCAGAATGCCGTCGCCTGTTGTAGCATACTTTTTGATTATGATGTGTCCCGACTGTTCGCCGCCGAGACTATAGCCCTTTTCATGCATACTCTCATACACAAATCTGTCTCCGACAGCTGTCTGCACACATTTTATGCCTGCCTTTTCAAGGCTTGCAAAAAATCCGCTGTTGGACATAACGGTTGCTACAACAGTATTGTGATCAAGCATCCCTCTTGCTTTGAGTCTTCTTCCCAGAATATAGAGCATTTTGTCGCCGTCAACAACCTCTCCGTTGCCATCCACGGCAATACACCTGTCGGCGTCGCCGTCAAACGCAAATCCCACATCGAGATGCTGCTCCTTTACAAGTCTGCAAAGGTTTTCGATATGGGTTGAGCCGCACTTTTCGTTCACATTGATTCCGTCGGGCTCGGCACCTATTACCACCGTCTGTGCTCCGAGAGCCGCAAAAACAGACTTGGCAATCATCCACGATGCGCCGTTTGCACAGTCAAGACCGATTCTCAGATTTTTATATGAGTGCGAGGCAAGAGAAATAAGATAGCCGAGGTATCTGTTTCTTCCGGACACATAATCTATAATACATCCTATCCTCTCGCCCGTTGCAACAGGCAGATCATCTCCTGAAATGCCGAGAGCATTGAGGTTTCCGTCTATATACGCCTCAATAAGAGATGTTGTTTTGTCGTCGAGCTTTTCGCCGTATTTATTTATAACCTTTATGCCGTTGTCATAAAAAGGATTGTGCGACGCGGTTATCATAATGCCGCAGTCGAATTCCTCCTGTCTTGTTACATAAGAAACGCTCGGCGTTGTTGTTACATGAAGCATATATGCATCTGCTCCCGAGGCGGTAATGCCCGCCACAATCGAATATTCGAGCATATAGCTGGATCTTCTTGTGTCCTTGCCTATAACAATTCTCGGTCTGTAACCTCTGTTTGTACAGCCAGAGAGCGGCGAGGAATAGTACCAGCCCAGAAATCTACCGACCTTATATGCCTGCATTGATGTAAGAGTCACATTAGCCTCTCCTCTGAAGCCATCTGTTCCGAAATACTTGTTTTTTTGCACCTCAGGCTCGGGAAGTATGATTTTTTCGCGAAGAAGTTTGTCTGCAGAAATTTTAAAAATTTCGCACAGCTGCAGCACCTTATCTATCTGCGGCAGCGCCTGGTCCATTTCCCATTTTGAAACAGACTGTCTTGAAACATCAAGGCTTTCTGCAAGCTGTTCCTGCGAAAGCCCTGCCATAATGCGAAGATTTGCTATTTTTTCCCCTAATCTCATTTATATCAACTCTCCTTTTTATTATTATATTTATAATATCAAAGCTAATGCATATTATCCACCAACTTTTCTTTGAAAGTCTTCGCAACCCGAGGTTGCGTTTTTGCTTCCAAAGCACACCGCTTTTTCAAAATCAAACAATCTTCTTGCATATTTTTGTTTGCAAGACTATAATCGCCTATAAATCAATATATTCACTAAAGAGCAGATACTGTGATATAACCAGAGAATGAGTTAAAGAGTAATACTTGCAAAAAAAACACCGCAGAGCGGTGTTTTTTCTTTATCAAAAGCATTATAGATTATTGCTGTGATTTTTCGTGCTATACGAGCTTACACTTTTCTGCTATCCACTGAGAAGAAAGTATTTTTTCTCCTGCCGCAAAAGCTACTCTCGCCTTCGCGCCGTCCACTTTCACAATCTCTCCCCTGCCGTATACAGCATGGGTTATGTTCTGCCCCACAAGGAAAGTCGAAAGCTCGGGCTCGTCCTTTTTCTGTTCGGTCTTCGATTTCAGCCCTACGAAAGCACTCTCATAAGCGCTTTTGGTTTTTGAATCAAGAAATGCAAACGAAACTTCAATATTGCTGTTATTCTGCTCAAGTCATAACGCATCATGAGAATGATTCGGGAACGGTTCGGAAATTACATTTCGAGCCGAATACAGAACAGAAAGAAAGCTTTTTAATTTCGATTAAATTCATTCTGACACCCAATTATGCATCCGGCTCAATAGTTGCCCCGAATGGCATAAGTGCAAGCTGTGCAAACTTAAAGCATTGCAGACCGAATGGTATTCCCACTATAGTTAAACACCAAACAAGTCCTATTGATAAAGACAAAAGCATAAGCTCCCATCCGAAAACAAAAATCCATATAATGTTCCAAAGAAAGCTTGTCATCCTGCCGTTGTACTTAATCTGCATTCCAAACGGCCAAATCATAAAAGTGCCAAACTTAAAGCACTGGATTCCCGCAGGAATCGCTAATATTGTGCAACAACACAAAAAGCCTGCAATATACCAGGCGAGCCCAATTAATCCTCCGCCCAGAACCAGCCATAAAATGTTTCCCAATGTTTTCATTTCTTCACCGCCTATCCATATTTATTTTATCAAAAAACAGAGAATAATGCAATAATTTGACGAGCATCATATTGTAAACAAATTACATAAGTTTGTATGAGATTACGACAGCCGAGTTGACTTTGATAAAACTCTTAATGCTATCTACGAGCTTTACACTTACATAGAAAACCGAGAGGATGGGCATCCTGCCGTATGGGAAGATGTGTATATGTGTCAATTAATCATCAAGCAAATCAAAATACCAGCGATTCACAAGCGTTTTTGGTGTGTTGTGGATTAAAACCCTGAGCATATCCTCCTGTTCTTGAGTGAGTTCTTTCCCCTCAGCAAAGCAAGTAATCAATTCCGATAGTTGCTCCTCGGCAAAAACATCTCGCAACCAACATTCAAAATGTTTTCTCACTCTAGACATATATGTTCCGCATACCCATCCGCGTTTTCTTGCTTCACGCCCGCGATAGCTACTGATCGCCATAACTGCTCTCGTTATAATTCGGCTTGCGGTTTTACTTCTCTCGTCATTTTGTTCAATTATGGCTTTAGCAAAAATCGGAATCTCGTCTTCATATCGCTTGGTAATATCCGGATTGTCTTTTATTGCTTGTTTATATTTATCAAGCATCATATCAAAGCGCTCTTTACGAAGAACATTACTCGTCTGTTCATCAAGCTCTCTGTGTTCTGCCTGGGATTGCGAAGGCGCATTTGAAGCTTGTACTTTTTGAGGAATTTCTTCAGAAACCGGAATTATCATATCTTTTTCAAGAATTTCAAAAACGCTTTTCCTCTGTTGCTCATCCAAATCATAGATAATAAACAAGTCTTGTATTTTTTTATTTGTGATTACGCCATGATTTACCCCTCTAATTATGCGTATGCGTTCTACACAAGACAAAATCTTATCCATAAACTTCCTCCAAATACCCTACTGTTCTTTTCAATTCCTCGTTGCTTATATTATTCGTTTTATCACTACCAAAATCAATAATTATCAGCGACACTAACACCACCAAAACTCCCGGCACCCTTTTGTTTGACAATAATTCTTTTGCTGTTTTTTCATATGAATACCTCTTTTTTAGTGCTTATATTTTGCAATAATATTATTTATTTTATTTTCCCTCTCTTGCTTTTGATTTGGGAACTCTATGTAGTATTCGTCCTTATACAAATAAAGATAGTCGGGATTCTCAACTATAATTTTTGCCGTTGTCTGTTCATCAAACTGTTTTCTCAAAAATTTTAGTGCTTCAATCGGATCGTTATAATGCGGATGAAGCAGATATCCGTTAACCGTCGATTGGTATATCACCTCGGGGGCAAGATTTTCCCCGACTGCGTCGACAACGGCTTCAAAACGGCTTTCTGTATAGAACACACCCGCCTTGACACACACCTTAAATATTTGCCATAATTTCTCATCTTCTGAAATATATTCAGAAATCAAATCATGAAGATATGTAACCTCCTCCGGCTGCAAATAGTATATTTGCAAGTCCTCTTTATATAGCCAAGCCACATCATGAGAATGATTCGGGAACAGTTCGGAAATTACTTTTTGAGCCGAGATTATTCGGGAATACGGAACAGAAAGAAAGCTTTTTATTGCAATCTCACTGATTGGCTTGTTTTTCTTTGCGTAAAAATTTTCATACATTTCCGCTAGTGTTCTGAAGTTTTCGTCGGGCGGAAGCTCGCCTTTCTCAAACGCTATATCGGATCTTAGTCCTTTGCTGTAAAGCCTTGCGTATCTTTTGGCAATCTCAGCGGGAATGCCTGCGTCAACGAGCTTTTGTTCAAGTGTTTCAAAAAAGTTCTGGTTTGTTCCGTTCATATTGGCCTCCTGTTTTAATATAAACTTTTCAAAATGGCGGCAGTTTTACTCGAAAAACTGCTACCCTACGGCTATAATAGATATAACCGGGTAAACCTTCATTTTTCGCACGGAGACCTTGTCATATAAAAAAGCACTGATGTAAATCAGCACTTTTTTCATACTCGGTCGAGTCACAAATCTTTATGCTTTATGATAGTCGGTACGGTACAGCTCGCTTGTACAGTCATTCTTGCCGCTTTGAGAAACAGAATGCAGGAATAAGAATCCATCAGGAGCCGGATGGCTGATATACTTTCCTTTAAAGTAATAAGCAGGCAGGCTATCTGTTTTCTTTGCCGATTTAAAATGCGAATACAGCTCTGTCGTGTCAAACCAATCACCCATACCCTTGTGCGAGTCGATCAGCACTTCGCACGACACGGAATTCTTTTCAAAAACACTTCTCCATGTATTAAGCATTGTTTCCAACATAAAGAATACATAAGCCTCGCTTCCGTTTGGCATAATAAAGCTCATATATATTACATTAGCGCCCTGATATTCTGCGCCAAGGTCAAAAGTATGTGCAATCTCGTCAGACTTAAGCAGCAGCATTTCGTCAAGCTTCGCTCCATATAAAAGTTCAAGCCCATCTTCATCGCTTTTGTAAAAATCCGAAACTTTCGACTCAAGCGAAGGCTTAAAGTAGAAATCGTGTTCCCCGATAGGAGCAATATAAATCATACTCCTGCCATGACAATGAATGTGCTCGCTTGCTTCGGTACATTGAAGCGCAAATACCGGCCACAAATCAAAAGTTACGCAAGGCATTAAATTCACACAACTCTCTTTTGAAAGCAACTTGCCGCATATTTTCTGATAATCCGCCTTTTCATCATTTAAAATCGGAGTCAGCTTCTTAAAAAAATCATTTATCATCTTTATCACCTATCCTCATCACATCAAAATAAATTGCACGGAATTTTTCGCACAGTTTCACCTGGAATTTAGTATATCATAAATCAACGCATAATTCAATGTTTTATGAAGCAAAACTTCTTTTTCTCTACCTATTCTCTTTTATCTCTTATCTGGAAACAATAATTTTTAGCGAAGAAAGAAGAGCAGAAACTTGTATAATAAAAATAGACAATACAAATAATCCTGACTTTCTATAGGATTTCCATTTGGGTATACCCTACGAAAATAAGCTATATGAAATCAACTGTTTTCAGTGAAATATTTTTCTTTCGTGAAATAATTCACTCCGTAAACTGTGAAATTTTCTGCTAACACAGAAAGTGAAAAGAAATAAATCCACACGCCGTAAGGCGTATTTCAGATCGTGTAGCAATATTTCACACACGAAGAGCATTTCACAAATCCTGAAAGGATTTTATTTCGTTGAAAAAAGACTATTCCGAAGAATAGTCTTTTTTCTGGAAGATCCGAATAGTTTAGATTCCGGTGTTTTAAAACAAATATTTCTAATGCAAACGGGCATGTCCCCAATTTATATAATCCCTAATCAGATTTATTTTATTACCTGATTAATTCAGAGTAAATCATCATATTAGTTTGTATACGATTTTCATTGGCAGAAATTTCAGAATTATATGCTGCGATTGCAGTATTTTGTTCAGTTCTTGCTGCTAACCGGAGTGTTTCGTTCATCCCTTCACACAAGTAATTCATTTTTCTGTTTGATTCAGTTATACCGTCATAAAGGGAATAGCAGATTCCTTTAAGCTCAGAAAGGTCATTTTTTATATCTACAAGAAGATCATAAAGAGACCCCCATATCATTTCCTCTCTACACTTTGCGTATGCGCCAAGACCACCTTCAAGTTCGTAACAAATACCTATGTCCAGATATTCATACATTTTTGATATTTTAGTTAACTCTCTATAATCATGATGAATGATATTGAGATTATACAACTTTTCTCTTTGTTTATATGCCATTGAACGACCATAAACTAGCTGATTGATTTGTGAACTAAGTCTTTGAATTCTCACAGCGTCTTCTTTAATCTGTTGTTCCGCAATTTCACAGTTCTTATTGTATTTTCTCATTTCATTTTCGTTATGTTCTTTGGCAGCTGAAATTTCTCTGTAATTAACTACAACTACACCGACAATTCCAGATATAATTGGCACGCCAAATACAAGGAAAATTGCAAAATCAGCACTAATAACACGAGGATTTAAAACCGACTCACCAAATAGTATCAAAAAAATCCCCCAGGCAATAAATGCCGCTACGGTAAAGAAAATGAAAGCTGGAAAGCATTCTCCTATAGATGCCCATTCTGTACTCTGTAATGAAGGTCTGTTCACTGTAGGTTTTCGCTCATATTTTCTTTTTTCTCGTTCAAATCTGTCTATTGCACAGTCATATGTATAACAATTAAGTTCTGAATCCATAACTGCTCTTAGGTAGTCTTTAAGAATTTTACTGTTGTTCATTTTTCTTTCCCCCTATATAATAAAAAGTGCGCAGCCAAAGCTACGCACGAAAAACGCATAACTCTGATTGCTGCGACACAAAGTTTTCTCATAACACAAGTATGCGAAAATAGAGCATGCATTTTTACCAAAAGGGTAAAAAATACACACCTGTGTTATTGAGAGAATATTAAACTTTATGTCGCAAAAATATTATAACATATAAATGAACAATTTGCAATATATAAATGCTACAAACTTTGGAGTTAATAGTATTTTTATAATATTTAACTAAATAAAGTTTTGTTCACAGTTTAAGTCTGGTTCAAAACCGCTTGGCATCTACCCTTTTGTTTCAAAACCGATTTTTTCAAAAACCCTCAAACCATTGAAAAAGCGAACAATTTAGATGTCATCTAAATCATTCGCTTCTTCTGGCTCCCCCTGCTGGGCTCGAACCAGCGACATCATGATTAACAGTCATGCGCTCTACCGACTGAGCTAAGGAGGAATATATTAAATTATAGATTTAAGCTATAGTCCGTCTCTGTCGGATGACATCATGACTAATCGGTTACGCTTCGCGTCAACCGTGGGGCATGCGCTCTACCGACTGAGTTAAAAAGGAACATATTTGGCATTATTAAGATAGTGAAAAAGCACTCAAAAGAGTGCTTTTTCTGTGAAGAAAACTTTGTGTTAGCATCGACCTATTTTTCCGGGCCGTCGCCAGCCAAGTATTTTCGGCACGGGTGAGCTTAACTTCCGTGTTCGGAATGGGAACGGGTGGA
>JAZNMZ010000051.1:0-19293 GCA_045580005.1 Eubacteriales bacterium
CTTTTCTCATTAAAACTTTCTGCTAAATTTCTCATTTGTACTATACAGATAACTTTACTCGTGTTTATACTCTTCATTTCTGTTCATCGGTTAACCTCTATAGAACCACGCGACTATCGCGTGGTTTTCGTATTACAGCAAAAATGACGGAAAGAGCTTTGCTCTTTCCGCCTTTTTGTTATTCTACATCGTTTTTCACGCTGATTCCTGCCTCGACGACAGAATAGTCTGAAATTTTTATGCCGTTTACAACAGATGTTCCTACACCTATCCAGACGCCCTTACCGATATTCACCGCACCGCCCGTGTGCACACCCTGCGCAAGATGTGAAAAGTCGCCTGCAAAACCGTCGTGGTCGATAGTTGCACAGGTGTTTATAATGACTCCTCTGCCGATGTGACAGTCTACTCCGACCACAGCGTTTGCCGCAATTACGGCGCCCTCGCCAATCTTTGCGCTCTGCGCCACCACCGCCGACGGATGTATGGCTGTATACCATGTAAGGCCGGGGTTTTCCTGCATAAGTCTTTCTCTCACGCTGTTGTTGCCAATACCCACAACAAACTGGCAGTCGGAGAATTTGTGAGCGTCGCCCGTTTTGCCGAGAACGCCCTCGCCCCGGACATTGTCATCAAGAAACCCTGCAACAATGTCGCCCGACAGCCTTATTATATCGGCAATCACTCTCGAGTGACCGCCTGCACCGAAAATTATAACCTTAGTGTTCATTTCTCGTGAGTCTCCTCAGAACTTTCTCCATACCATCTTATTAACAACGCCTGTGTAGCTCTGAATAATCTTTACTACCTTGGTTGAAACATTTTCTTCGGTATATGCCGGAACAGACTCGCCGAGATCGCCGTTTCTGTACATTTCTACTGCTACATCAACCGCCTGGAGCACCTGCTCTGTAGAAATTCCGCCAATAACAAACACGCCCTTGTCCATTGCCTCGGGGCGTTCGGTGCTTGTTCTCACCGAAACTGCCGGGAACTTGAAGTATGCGCCCTCTTCGGGAACAGTTCCGCTGTCCGAAACCACGCAGAATGCGTTCTGCTGAAGCTTGTTATAGTCAAAAAAGCCGAGCGGCTGGTGCTGAATCACTCTCTTGTCGAACTTGAATCCTCGCTGCTCAATAAACTTTCTTGATCTGGGATGACAAGAATAAAGAATCGGCATATCGTATTTTTCTGCCATCATGTTCACCGCATTCATAAGCGAGAAAAAGTTTGATTCGATATCGATATTCTCTTCACGGTGAGCAGAAAGAAGAATATATTTCTGCTTCTCAAGCCCTAATGTGTCAAGAATAACGCTGTTGTTGATTGCGTCAATGCTTTCCGACAGCACCTCCGCCATAGGCGAGCCAACGACAAATGTATACTCAGGTTTTACGCCCGAATCAAGGATATATCTTCTGGCGTGCTCTGAATAGCAGAGATTGACATCGCTTGTTACATCCACGATACGGCGGATAACCTCCTCGGGAAGATTCTCGTCCTTGCAGCGGTTGCCTGCTTCCATGTGAAATACCGGTATTTTGAGTCTTTTTGCGGCAACAACCGAAAGGCACGAGTTTGTGTCGCCCAAAACTATTATGGCATCAGGCTTTACTTCTGCCATAAGCTCGTACGACTTTGAAATAACATTACCCATTGTCTGTCCGAGATTATCACCTACAACTCCGAGATAATAGTCGGGCTCTCTGAGTCCAAGGTCCTTAAAAAACACCTCGTTAAGAGTATAGTCATAGTTCTGACCCGTATGAACGAGGATATGGTCAAAGTATTTGTCACATTTTTTTATAATTGCCGACATTTTTATTATTTCCGGACGAGTACCGACAATTGTCATAAGTTTTAATTTGCTCATAATAACACCTGTTCCTTAAAGATTATAGTGCGGATACATAGTCTTGTGTGCCGCTATCCAGTCTGCCATTTCCACCACCATTGTTTCATAGTCGGGAATAAGATAGCTGAAATCGTATTTTGTACGCTTGAGCGACTTATCTGCATTGATACCCTCTATCGGGTTTATTGTTATACTGTCGCCGCGCAGATAATGATTGAAAAGTCTGAGCAAATCGTATTTTGAAATAGACTTTTCGGGGACAGTGTTGTAAAGTCCCGTTGCCTTTTCCTTTGCTGCGACCTCCATTGTCTTTGCAAGCTGAAGCGTTGTCTGGCCTGTCCACATAGCTTTGGTATAGCCGTTTATTTCTCCTGTCTGCTTCATAAACCAGTTGAGAAGACCTATACCATCAGGATTGATGTCGGGTCCTACAATAGAGTTTCTAAGGGTTATATTCTTTTGGTCTTTGAGTTCTCCGAGTGCCTTTGAGCGGTCGTAGAATGTTTCACCGTCGCAGAAATCATCCTCGGTATACTCGCCCCTCTTGCCCGAGAATACGCAGTCGGTGCTCATATGTATTACCTGCGTATCGCTGTTTTTTGTGATATCGGCAAGAAAATGCGGAAGATACGAATTCAAAAATGCGGCAAGCGCCTTGTTGTTTTCTGCAAACTGATTTAAAATCCCGATACAGTTGATAACCGAGTCATACCTTCCGGCAGTAATAAGCTCGCCCAAAGACGCTGTATCTCTTGCGTCGCCGGCAACACTGTCTATATATGCAGACTTTCGGGTGTCAAAACCGAAAACCTCGTGTCCTCTTTCCTTGAGATACAGAGATATAGTGTGTCCTGCCATTCCGTTGCAGCCAAGAATCAAAAATTTCATATTTTATTTCCCCGCTCCTTTAAGTAATTCAAGTTCTTCTCTGATATAGCTCAAAGAGAGAAGCTTTTCTTTAACCTGCTCAACATCCAAAAGCTCGGTGTTGTTTGAATTGAACTCTGTGAGAAGATTTCTTTCTGTATTTCCTTTTGTGAAATACTTGTCGTAGTTAAGTCCACGGTTATCGGCAGGAACGCGGTAGAACTTGCCCATATCAATGGCATTTGCACACTCCTCGTTTGTCAGAAGTGTTTCGTACATCTTCTCGCCGTGACGGATACCTATAACCTTTATCTCGGTCTTTCCCTCGGGGTCAAAGAGCTCAACAACTGCTCTTGCCTGTGTTTCGATTGTGCAGGCAGGAGCTTTCTGTACAAGAATATCGCCGCTTGTGCCGTTTTCAAAAGCAAAGAGCACAAGGTCAACCGCCTCGTCAAGGCTCATAATAAATCTTGTCATAGAAGGCTCTGTGATTGTGATAGGCTGGCCGTTTTTGATCTGCTCAATCCAAAGCGGAATTACCGAGCCTCTCGAGCACATAACATTGCCGTAGCGTGTGCAGCAGATTTTTGTCTTTTCGGGGTCGACAGTTCTTGATTTTGCAACCGAAACTCTCTCCTCGAGGGCTTTGGTGATACCCATGGCGTTTACAGGGTATGCCGCCTTATCGGTAGAAAGGCAGATAACCGATTTTACGCCCTCGTCAATAGCCGCTGTAAGAACATTGTCTGTGCCGATAACATTGGTTCTCACCGCCTCCATAGGGAAGAATTCACAGGAGGGAACCTGCTTGAGAGCCGCTGCGTGGAATATGTAGTCAACTCCGTGCATTGCGTTCTTTACCGACAAAAGGTCGCGTACATCACCGATATAAAACTTGATTTTGTCAGCCACTTCCGGCATTTTTGCCTGAAATTCGTGACGCATATCGTCCTGCTTTTTTTCATCTCGCGAGAATACGCGAATCTCGCCGATGTCTGTCTTTAAAAAGCGGTTTAATACCGCATTGCCGAACGAGCCCGTTCCGCCTGTGATAAGTAAAGTTTTATTTGTAAATGCGCCCATGGTTTTATCTCCTGTTTCTTTATTTTTTGAGTAAATTCTTGATTTTTCTTTTGATACGCAAGCTAAGCTTTTCTTTCAAATAACTTTTTGCCGCTGTGTCAAAGCCGCCGTCTTTTACCTCGTACATAAAGCTGTCACGGAATTCCGGTCTTGCCGATGCTACCACTGCCGACGGGTTATATCTGAGAGCTGCGTCAACATCTGTCTCTTTGGTGACAAGCTGATCGTTTACACGGGAGAAAAGCTCTTTGCCTTTTTCGGAATTGACAATAACAAGGCTTGTTCCCATATTGTCGTCCATATCGGGGTGTATCTTCTCAACGCCCCAGAAATCACCGAGGGTGATGTCGCTTGCCTTTATCCTTTTTTTAAAAGCACATTCGTAGCACGACGGGCGCAGTGACAAATTCTTCAAAAAAGCTCTCATATAGCCATCGTCAGTGCTTTTTGTATATACGCTCCTGCCGTCCGACTTGTCAAAGCGGAGCGAATAGTCCCTCCAGCCGCCCGACTTGTCTCGGAACGAAATGCCTGTGATTCTGCCTATCTTCTTTGCCTCGATATATTTTTTGAAAACAAGCGGCGAGGGCACTCCGTGGCAGACTATATCTGCCGTCAAAAGCCTGTCACAATCCTGTCCGAGGTAGCTGTAAAGTCCCTCTATCTGGCAGGGCGTCCCTGCAAAAAGGACTTCTCTTCCGCCGTCAAGAAAGCTCTTTGCCTCCACATAGGCGTTACCGATCCTGCTCTGCACATATTTTGAGCCGCAAAGCTTTGGCAAATCCCGCTCTTTTTCGACATATGTGTGCGAAAGCTCAAGAGCCGCATCCATGGCAGCGCCGAACACAACTCCGCCGCCTGCAAGCACAGCCTTTGCAAGAGCGGAGAAAACTCCGCCCGACGAGCCCATGCGGCGAACCTTTTCGTCATTATTGTATGCCGCATACGCGCTCACACAAGCTCGCTCGCCGCTATCGCTTGAAAGTATCGGGCAGACCCGCTCGCACAGGCCGCAGTCTATGCATATCTCTGTGTTGACCACAGGATAAAGAAATCCCTCGCCGTCGTCGCTCATCACGATACATCCTTTGGGGCAGACACTTGCGCAGGCATGGCAGCCGCAGCATTTTGCTTTATCTTTTATATTAATCATACTTTGCCTTTCAAGAGCTTTTTAAGCGGTTTTTGTATGAGCGATTTTTCGTAGCTGTTCATACCGATAAGCCATACAGAAGCACAGTATACCGCCGAGTAAATGACAATTCCAAAGAAGAGCGATATGAGTGATGAAAAATCAAAGAAATATGTAAGTAAAAATCCGCACGCTATCGTAGGTACAAGAGCAAGGCTCATACGCAGAATATTTTTCCAGAAAGCAATGATGTCTATATTGCATTTTTTGTGGTAATAGATATTCATTACAACGCCATTTGCGAGTATGAGAGAGATTGCCGTTCCGACAGAAGCACCCACCGCACCGTAAATCTGGCACAGATACACCTCAAGCACAAGGTTGACAAGCGCCATGCAGAAATAAACAAGACTTCTGAACTGATGTCTGTTCTGCGCTCTCTGCACCTCGATGCCTATATTCTGTATAAGTGGAATTGTGACGGGAAGTATCAAAAACAGCGCCACATAGTAGGACATCTCATATCCGTCGCCTGCCCAGAATGCGATAAACGGCTTACCGAAGAAGATAAGACCTGATGCAACAAGGGGCAGTATCATATACTGTATCCTGCCGACTTTTATGAATATGTCGGTAAGTCGCTTTTTCTGCTCGGGGAGATTGCTTTGCGTTTCGTTGACGATTTTATGAATTCTCGGAGCAAAAAGTCCGGATATCGCAGTTGAGAACATCGAATAATAGCTCTGGAGCGAGTATCCCACCGAGAAGACCGCAACCTCGCCTGTTCCGGAAAATCTTCCGAGCAAGAACTTTCCGAGGTTGCCGTTTATCTGGTCGACAATAATATTTATGGCAATAAATGCCGTGTACATAAAAAGGCTTGCGAATATGCCCTTTTCGAAATTGTTGAAATAGAATTTGTTGCCGAGAACCTTTAACACATAAAATACATAGACAATGTCAACCGCCACCGATATTGCAAGGGTCACCGCCACCATTGCAACAGACTTAAAGCCCATCAAAAGAAGGGGCAGTGTAACAAGAGGGCTTGCAACATGCTTTACGATTCCGAGAAGCTTTAAGAATACAAACCTCTCATTTGCCGAGATGATTGTGGAAAACACACTCATCGGGAAGGATATTGCAAGGTTCACCGTCAGAAGACCCATAAGCACTCTTGCAGTTTCATATTCGGCAGCCGTAAGCCCGTCGTCAAATACAAGCTCGAGATTGTTTGTCAAGAACATTCCGCAGGCAAGCGCTATTGCTCCTATGATAGTGAATATCAGAAGAAAAAGTCCGTTGAGCTTGTAGATTGCCTCTTTTGCGTCCTGGAGCTTATATTTTGCATAATATCTTATGTATCCGCTGTTGAATCCGAGACTGAGCACCGACAGTGCAGATATTGTGGAGGCAACAGTATTATACAGACCGTACTCGCTCTTGCCCAAAAGGCGTATCATCACAGGCGTATAGGCTATGCCTATGATAACATTCAGTGCCATCGACAGATATGAGAGTATTGTTCCGAATTTTATCTGATTGGTTTTCATTTTACATCTCTTCTCTTACAAAATTCAATGTTTCTCTTTATATATTCTGTAGATTCTTCTTTTCTTTTAATGAATTTTTGTGTAGGCTGTGTGTAATCTATTCTTTCAAGACCTGCAATATACTCGGGCGACATTTTTTCTTCTGTATCGCAGTAATGCGAGCTGCTGCCAAAAAGCTCTGTCAGAGTATATATGCGCGAGCTCATGTCACCGAGCTTTTTGCCGCCTCTTGCAAAAACGAAATATTCCTTGCCGTAAAGCGACGAAAACGCCGCTGCATGGAAGCTGTCTGTGAAAATGTACTGAGCGTTTTTGATAAGACAGACAAAATCCGCAGGTGACACATCAAAAAGTGAAATGTCGCCAAATCGGTCGTCGCACTTTTTGTATCCGCCAAGGTGTGCAAGATTTACAAGCTTTATATTCTTTTGTTTTGCAAACTCTTTTGCCGCCGTGCGTGCACGCGCACCGTCCCCGAGGAAATAGCAGAAAGCGTAGTCTTCCTTTATCTTTGGCTCAGGGAGTATTTCGTCCCACTCCTTTGCACTCAGAAGAAGTACCGGGTCAATCGAGCACTCCACGGGAACAGGAGAAAGGTCTTTTAAAAGGTCTACCGCATTTTCCTCTCTTACCGAAACCCCGCAGTATGCAGGAAGCTCCTTTTTGAAGCTCTCGGCAAGGCTTGGTGGCAGGCTGTTTGAAGCAATGCTTGCTGCATAAGAAAACTTGCAGCCGTCCTTGACAAAGCTGAGCATATATGCAGGGCAGACCGCCTGAGGGTGCCACACCTGGTCGCTGCCTGTGATAAACATATCGTATTTATCCGCGCATCCGCTCACCGTTGCCGCGTCATATACCTTCTCGCTGTGAGGAATAACATTTTCCCTGAAAGCTGCTATCGCGCGGCTTCTTTCTCTCAGCCTTTTTGAAATAAACGGGTGTTCAAGACGGGGCAGCAAGGCTCTTGCACCGATATACATTCTCTTTGCTGACGATTTCGCAGCTGTGAGAAGATAGCCTTTTTTGCCCTTATGCTTTTTGTGTTCACGAGTTCTGTCATAAGACAGCTGTCGGGCATCGACGCCAAAAGAAGCCAGCACCTTTGTCAGAGCATATGCCTGCAAAAGTCCGCCGTAATTTTCGCTTTTATAATAATGTGTGATAATCGCGGCTCTCACGCCTGAACACCTGCCTTTAGTGATTTGATTTTTATCCCTGCCAGAAGAATATATAATTCTCTGTTCCGGCAGAGGTGCCCAATACTACATACTGGATGATAAGAAGTGTCGGTATAATAAAGTTTATAAATATTCTGTCACGCTGCTTTGCGGAAGCTGTGAGAGTTTCCGAAAAGAGCGGGAACAAATTGCAGATAAAGTAATATGCAATTCTGAACATATTCGGGAAGCCCTGTCCGATAAATGAGAACATCATACCTGCGCAGACTACATTGAACTTTCCTGCCGCAAGGCTGTCGGTCTTCTTGAGCTTGTTTAGGAACAGGATGATAAAGAGGAACATCGCAACATACAAAAGGAATGTAGTAGAAAGTCCCGTTCCCGAATCCATCGCCGTGTCAACATAATTCTCAAATCGGTCTGAAAAGAGCAGGTTGGAAAGATAATAAACGATTCTGTCGCCCGAGAGAAAGTTGACTGCCGTGACAATAAGAGTTGCCGACAAAACAAGCTTGTCGTTCTTGATAAGTATAAGCGGCAACGCAAGCAGGAATGTTATTGCCGAAGCATGGAACAAGGCACCCAGTATAACAAACGCCACAAAGCGCAGCTTCAAATTCTTCTGCAGGAAAACAAACGCCAGCCAGATAAAACCCATCGCCATTGCCTGTCGGAGTCCCGTAAGAGTAAATGAGTATATTCTAAGGCAGATAAAGAGAATGTATGTCATAAGGACATTTCCCTTGGTATGGTATGTAAAATATGAGAATGTAAAGGCAATCCACGCTCCGATAACGGCGAGCATAAACTGCGGATCCTCGCTTATGAATGAAAGTGTGCGTATGAAGCAGTAAAAAACAGGATCTCGGTACTGGCTCTGACTCGAAAGAATCTCTGAGAATGTCATATCTGCAACATTTCTGTATCCGTCGCAGTAGCGCAGTACATCGGTGCCTACCGACGGATCTCTGAGCGCCGCAAACAAAAAGAGTACAATTCCGATAAAAACAACCTCGTACTTACGCTTTTTATCTGCATCAAAATTCTGCAAATGGATAAGTACAGATATCAAACATATTGTCAGCAAAAATAAAAGATGCATAACCTATTCCTTTTCTGTATACTGATTTAGATATCCTCTGAGCATCTCTTGTCTTGAGTAGACACTTTTTGCCTGTTCTGATATCTTTTCTTTGTCATAGTCTGCGCCAAGCATTTGCTCTGCTGCATAATAAAGACTTTGGGTGTTGCCGTATTCGACAAAGCTGCTGTACTGCGAAAGCGCTATGCTCTCGGGTCCGCCTGCCAAGAAACCAACGACAGGTGTGCCGCAGCAAAGGCTCTCTGCCGTCGGCATACTGAATGTTTCGCGCTTGCTTGTAACAAGAGTAAGATCACTCATCGAATAAAACTGTGCAAGCCTTTCGGACGACGCTATCCTGCCGACACTCATACAGTTGTCGGGCAGCGCGCACTCGGTGCGGTAGTTTGACGCCACAATTATGCGTACCTTGTCGTCCTTTAGCTTTTCGGCAAGCTCCACGACATACCTGCCTCCCTTGAGATTGTCGGTTGTCGGGTCAAAATTTGCCGTGACATGGAAGATTATCTTCTCGTCGGGTGCGATTCCGAGCTCCTCGCGAAGTTCTTGTGAATCGCTGTATGTGTAAACCGATGTATCAACGCCATTGAGCACCGTACAGCCCGAAAAACGCGACAGCATGGGGGAGCTCTTTGCTCTGTCCTCAAGCCACGGAGAAACTGCGGCAAAGCTGAACTTATCTTTGTCAAAAAGCTCGTAGCACTTCTTCAAGCTCTTCCAGGTATGTGCCGAGCCGTCAAGGAGAGTTCCCCTGCTCTTATCCGTACAGAGGCCGCAGCCGCTCTTCCATTTTTCACACTCATATGCGTGCTCGCAGCCGCCCGTGTACATAAACTCAGCGTGGATTGTGAGTATTGTCCTAACCCTGCTTTTTGCAAGATAGCGCAGGAGTCTGTATATGTTGATGTTATTGCCGTTGATACAGTGCAGGTGGACGATGTCGGGCTTTTCCTTTTCAAGAATTTTTATAATCCTTGAGGTCTGTATATACGCTCCGTCAAACTGCCTGCCCGAAAGCCTGCGGTATACCGCTGACGCGCGGCTCAGATATTTATTTGACACTGTATATACGCCGTCGTCATTTTCGCCCTTGTTTCTGACAGGGTATATAACTATCGAATCATACCCCGACGACAAAAGCTCTGTGTGCAGATCACGCACAATTTTACCTGTACTGCCCTTGCCGTATACGGTGTTTATCTGACAAATCTTCATATCATTCTCCCAAAAGGATTTTGCGCATACGGATACCGATTCTTTCGGAATTATGCTCTTTTTCCGAAAGAGCTCTTGCTTTATCCTGAAGTTCTGCTCTGAGTTCAGGACTTTCCATAAGCTTTTCAACGGCAGACGGCAGATCCTCAAGCTTGTTTACCGTCGCCGAAACAGGTGTTATATGTACAACCGACGCAAGAGTATCCGAGCCTATTGCGAGGATACATTTGCCTGCGCCGAGGTAATCTGCAATTTTTGTCGAAACAGACAGTCTAGTATATCTCATCATCTCGGGAGAGAAAGACTCTGCGTGTACGGCAACATCTGCACTTTGCACAAGTGAATAAAATTCCTCGCCCTGCACAAAGCCCTTGTACTCGCAGGCACCGTCTATTGTCAGCGCGTCTATTATCTCCTTGTCGGCAAGCGAGGTATATACCTCAAGCTTGGCTTTTTGCTCGCCGCCGTTATAGTCTTTTATTGCGTTTCCGAGTGCTGCAAGCACCTTCCAGCGCTCGAGCTCTACATTGCCGAAATAGCGGAAAACAACAGGTGTATCTCCCTGCTCTTTGCTAGGCATATCGAGAAATTCCTTTGCCGATGGGGTAAATACCGCCTCATAAGGAAGCCCGAAGCGCTCGCCGTACTCCTTTGCGGTAAGCTCCGAGCAGCCGAGCATAATATCCGAATACTGAGCTATCCTGTCAATAGCCTTCTGCATACGGCGGTAGCGGAGCTTTCGAATATACGATGGATTTATGGTATAGTCATTATAGTGGTCGTCTGTTGCAAGCATAACAACCTTACAGCCGTAGCGCTTTGCAACCCATGATATGAATTTTGCCGTTTTCTTATTTCCGGGAAGAAAGGCGAATATCGCCGTGGGATTTACCCTGTCAAGCCAAGTCTTGAGATTGCGGTTTTTCCAATGGGACATATCCCACAAAAGCTCGCGCAAAAGCAAAAGTGATGTCTTGCCCTTATTGAGCACAAGACCTGTGCTGTAACGCTCTGCCTTTTTGTTTTTGGGGTCGCACTGCACCTCGCCGCCGCATCTTTTGCCGATAAGACCGAAAAAGCTCTTTACAAGCTGCTTTTCGCAGACCCTGTAGTATGACGAACAGTCAGCACAGTTAGGAACCTCGGGGCTGAAATAAATCTGTGCAAGCTCATCGGGGCTGAACTTTGAAAAAAGCGCTCTTAAAGTCTTTCCGTTGTTGGTGTCAACACGGAAAGATGTACCCGTTATTACAAGAACTTTTTTTCTCTGTTCCATACCTTTTCCTCCCACACAACTCTTTAATCTCAGATTGTCAGTCCGTAAATTGCCGGAACTGTTGCGATAATTAGTATATATGATATAATCTCAAACGGGAACGCATACTTGAAATAGTCGTTGAATCTGTAGCCGACACACATCGACATACCGAGTGTCGAGCTTGCAAGAGGGCAGCTGAGCGGAACGCCTGCCGCTATTGTCGCACCCATTGCAAAGGTATAAGGATTGAGTCCGAAATCGGGAGCTATTGCAAGCACTATCGGAAGTACAACCAAAAGCGCTGTCGAGTTTGAAATAAATTCGCTTGTAAACTGAGCGAGAAATACAATAATGCAAAAAAGTACAAACGGGCTGAGATTCGTGCCGATAATGCTCTTGAAGCCCTCGGCGATAAGATCTGTTCCGCCCGATATTTCAAGCGCCTTTGCAATACCAAGACAGCCTGCAAGTCTGCCCACGATATTCCAGTTTACGGCCGATATTGCCTTTTTCTGTGTGATGCAGCCTGTGATGATACAAAGAAGCGCAGCCGCCGTGCTTGTAACCGCAAGAGGCAGCCACTCTGTGATATAAAGAACAACTGTAGCGGCAAATATTGCGCCGACAATTATCATCTTTGGCTTACTGTATGTTTCTTCGTTATTGTTTACTGTATAATCAACCTCATCGTCTGTTCTTGAACCCCAGATTTTTTCTCCTCTGCGTCTGCCTATAAAGAGGCAATACAAAAGACCTAGAATTGCGATGATAGAAACAACAGGAGTAAACGAAAATGTCTTAAAGGTCTGAGCTCCTGCTTCCTCAAGAAGACCTTGCGCTGTCATCTGCTGAGTTGAGCCCACAAGTGTTGACGCGCCGCCGATAACGCAGCCGAAAGCGATGGGCATAATAAGATTCTTTGCCTTGAGAGATGCGTTTGACGCCGAAAGTCCCAAAATAATCGGAATAAATATTGCAAGCACCGCCGAGTTTGTCAAAAAAGCCGACATAACCGTCGATGCAAGATATGTACCGATAATAAGCTTTGTTTCGGAGCCCTTTGAAATTCTTACGATAGCGGCGCCGATTGTTGCGGCAAGACCTGTCTCGGAAATTGCCGCTCCGATAACCATAACGCCAATTGTGAGAACAACCGTACTTGAGGCAAAAGGACCGAATGCGTCCTTAAACTGACAAACACCAAATATAACCATGGTAACACAGCCAAGAATTGCGGTTGTTGCCATGGGAAGCTTGTCCCACACAAAAAGCGCTATACACGCCACAAAAATAATAAGTGAAATTATGTCGATACCCATTTTGTTTTCTCCTTAAAATATTACTCAGTCACTGTAGCTTTATCGTCTTCGATATTTTTATTTATGATTGCGTCTGCCTGCTGTCTTGTAATATACTTTCTCTTGACATTTGTCGAGAGCCAGTTGCGAAGTGCCGGTGGAATTAAAAGCTGATATACAAATCTTATCGCAAGCTCTTTTGCAAACTGCGGGAATGTTGCAATCTTATTCTTCAGCATATATCTTCGTATGCCGTATTCTGCCATAAAGTATTTCCATCCGCCATGACGGCGCGCCTGGTCCTCACCAAGGCGTACATATACAAGATACTCTGGGATATTTCTGAATTTGCAGCCTGCTTTTGCCATACGCGCCCAGAGGTAATAGTCCTCGTGATTATACGAATGCATATAATTGCCTGCGGAAAGCACTGCTTCCCTTTTCATAAGCACGGTGACATGGCTCATCGGGCTCTTTTTGGGGAGCATTTTCATAATCTCCTCATGAGTAACCTTGCGGTTTGCCGCAGAAACCTTGTCTGTAGTTTCAAGCTCGCCTACAAATCCGACGGTGCTCCCTCCGATAATATCGCAGGGCTCTTGCATATAAGACTCAATCTGCTTTTTAAATCTGCCGGGAGCTGATATGTCGTCGCTGTCCATACGCGCTATAAGGTCGTACTTACACTTCTCGACAGCAATCCTCAGAACATTTCCGAGACCAACATTCTTTTCAAGGCGATTTACCGTGAAAAAGCTGTATTTTGCCTCGTACTCATCTATTATTGCATTAAGCTCATCCGACACAGGTCCGTCCACAACAAGGTACACCTCATCCGGAACAAGCGACTGCTCACAAACGCTGTCAAGAGCTATGCGGAAATGGTCGGGGTTGTCGTTCTTATATACAGACATTGCCACCGAAAACTTCGGGCGGTTTGCAAAATTCATAATATATCCTTATCTTTCTCGTTTTTTCATCTCGGACTTATACTTCTGCAGACATTGTATAGAGTATCCGATATAAGGCAGCGGATCACCCCACGAGAAGACTACATCGCGCTTCTTGCGGTTGCCGTTAGAGGTAGGCTCCTTGCGGAAACGGTCATGTGATTTTATAAACCAGAGCACAGACGACTGCGAGTGAGCAACGCGCAGACCGTACTCGAGCTTTTCGGGTGCGCTTGTCACCGGCTCGCCCATGGCGAACTCCAATATCTGTCTTACAAGCGGAAGTCCTGCTTCTATACCTGTCTTGAGGCTTGCAGAAATCCTGCCGTTGATTTCCATAACCTTGGGAATACCGTCCTTTTCGCTCTCGATAAAGCAAACAGACGCATATCCGCGCCAGCCCATAAGAGTGAGAAGCTTTTCTGCCTGGGCTGCAATCTCGGGCATATCCACACTCTCAAAGAGGCTGTTTGTGCCGATCACAAGAGGATACGGGCGCGTGGATTTTGAAATCATAGAGGATTTCACCTCTCCATCGCGGTCGATAAATGTGTACGACACGCGGTGCACCTCCGCCTCGTCTATAAATTCCTGAATAACATATTCCTCTACAACAACCTTGCCGCTATCAATAAGACTAATCAGTGCCTCCTTGCTGTCGGCGCGGTAGAATCCCCTTGAGCCCGAGCCTTTGCGGGGTTTGAGGGCAAGAGGGAAGCTGACTTTGTTCAAAAACTCATCGAGAGTTTCGTTATCTGTCTTGGTAAGAGGACAGTTTATGCCGTTTTCCATACAGATTGTCATTGTGAGCTGCTTGTCGTAGGCTTTGTAGAAGCCCTCCTTGCCTGCACAGGCGAGTTTTACATACTTTCCGTACTCATCGCTGTTCTCAAGGAGCAGCTCTGTTGCCGGCTCAAGCATAGGGAAAACCACATCGTACTTTCCCGATGGAATTTCTCTGTCGAGCACCTTTTTGAGCTCTGCCATGTTGCCCTTTATCTGAGGCTCATACAGCTTAGTTTGGGGATAACGGGATGTGTATCCTATATCAAGCTTTGACTGATTCACTGTTGTAATCTCGCAGCCGAGTTTATGTAATTCCCTGAGCACTACGGCAACCTGTCTGCCGTATCCGTCGAGCACAAGCACTCTCAAACCTTTGAAGTCCATAGTTTACCTCTTTCTCACTCTGTTATAAGCGGATTTACCGCCTTGTTTAGCAAAAATGTATATTTGTTTTTGCCTGTTACTGCCTTTATCACTGCAAAGGCTGCAGACACTGCCCATCTTGGCAGGTGAAGAACTATATTTGCTCTGCCTGCTGCCTTTTCGTCTGCGATACACTGAGCCGTATTCACACGCTCGGCGTCCTTGATATTGTATATCCTGCCCGAGGGGCGCTCGTCCACCCAATCGCCAATATTTTTTACGGCGTTTTCTATTGACAAAAACTCATACTCTGTACCCTTGCCGACAATATAGGCAACCTTGGGGTGTCTCAGGTAATATCTTTTTTGTATATCGCGCTTTATACTCGGGGTGTAAACAGGCGCAAAACGAAAGATTGTATACTCAAGGCCGCTCTTTTGCGATATTTTCTCAAGCTCAAGCTCTGCAAGATACTTTGTTTTGCCGTAGGCTGTGACAGGCTCGGGAACCGTATCAGCTGTCGCAACACCCTTTACAAAGCCATACACATCGGCTGTGCTCGAAAAGAGCACCATCGCTCCGTGCCCTGCCGCAAGCTCAAAAATAATCGAGGCGCACTCTACATTTATACGATAATATCTGTCATACGACAGGTCATCCTCTCCTGCGGTATGTGCAAGCGCAGCAAGGTGAATGACCCTGTCAATCTTATGCTCCTCAAAAATCCGAGAAAGCGCGTCCTTATCCGAAAGGTCACAGACAGCCTGCGTAAAATTTTCGTGCACAAAATCACTCTGTCTGCGGTCAACGCCGACAACCATGTGGCCACGCTCGGCAAGGTCCCTTGTGACAGCACTGCCTATCATGCCTGCGCTGCCTGTTACAAGAATCGTCTTTTTTTCAGGCATTTACATTCTCCTTTTCGAAAGCGGCATTTTCGGAAGAAAACTTCTTTGCAAGGTCGCCGAAAGTAGAAAATTCAAAATTGTTTTCTCTGAGCATACCAATAAGCTCCTCAACGCGGGGCTCCTGCTTTCCGAGTCCGCGTCGTGCACGGATGTTGGTAAGAAAATTCGTCCCGGGGACCTTTGGCATAGGAACTCTTGAAAGCTCAAAGGGGTGTATATAAAGTGTATAGGTCTGCGCGTCGCTAAGATACTTTTTCAAAAGCGGTTTCATAAGCGGCTTCCAGGGCAGAAGTCTTATCCAGCCTCCGCCCGACACCGCAATATTTCTGCCGAGAAGCTTCTCGGTGCTCAGAGCAAACTCGACCATGCCGTCCTTGGTATAAACGCCCTGCATTGGCTGTGAAAATTCGTTAAGATCGAGCTCGCCGTAAAGCGGATGTCCTTTGACATCCATCTTGCTCGAGCTATATTTGAATCCGACCTTTTTTACAATATCGTATCTCTCGTTGTCAATACCATAGCAGGGGGCTCTGTAGCCTACAACCTCCCTGCCGCAGATGTCCTCAAGAACGCTCTTTGCCTCGACAAGCTCGCTTTCAAACGCTTCGGGGGACATTTCGACCGGTCTTGTATGACTCTTGCCATGGCAGGCAATCTCGTGTCCACAGGACACTGCGTACTGAATGGTGCTCTTTACCTGCTCGGCAACACTGCTGAGAACAAAAAATGTAGTTTTCACGCCTGCTTTATTTAAAAGCTCTATGTAATTCTCAAATCCGTCAAGCATTGAGTATGATGTATCTGCCTTGCCGAGGAAGTAATAAAGCTGATGCCAGTCCTCAACATCCATGGAGAGAACTGCGTATTTGTTTTTTATATCTGTCATTGTTAAACCGACTCTTTCTCTGTTTCTTTTTCGGCTTCTGTCACCGGCTGAACCTCGTGCTCCTTGTTGAGCCCGCCTGTGCCGCCCTCGACAACGCCATCCGACTTGAGCACCGAAAGCACTGTGCCGAAAAAGCACTTCACATCAAAAGCAAAGCTCATCTTTTGCACATACTCTCCGTCAAGCTGTGCCTTGACATCTATCTCAAGCTCGTCTCTGCCGTTTATCTGTGCCCAGCCTGTAAGACCGGGGAGAATGTCGTTTGCGCCGTATTTATCTCTCTGCTCAATAAGGTCATACTGATTCCAGAGAGCGGGACGGGGGCCGATAATGCTCATATCTCCGAGAAAAATATTTATAATCTGGGGGAGCTCGTCAAGACTTGTCTTGCGCAAAAACCTTCCGACACTGGTAATCCAGTGGTCGGGATTTTCGAGCATATGCGTAGGCATATCGCGAGGAGTATCTGTTCGCATTGTCCTGAACTTTAAAATATGGAAATGCTTTTTATGTATTCCGACGCGCTTCTGTCTGAAAAAAACAGGCCCGGGTGAGGTGGTCTTTATCAGTACCGCAATAATAATCATCGGAATTGCAAGTACCAAAAGTCCAAAAAAAGATAAAACTACATCAATCGTGCGCTTAAAGAATTTCTTGTACATTGTGCACCTCTAATCAAACTGTGGTCAGGACGGTCGAGTAATGACCATATTCCTATAAATAACCCATTATATACTTATAATTATAGCAGGGCTTTCGATATTTGTCAACCAAAAGGGCAAAAAAAATACCCTTTTTTCCGTTCGTCACACTTCGACAAAAAGGGCGTTTATGCGCAAAAAAAAAGAGGAGGACCCGAGTCCTCCTCTTAAAACGCTTTAGGGAATATAGTAGTATATGCCTTCTGTGTCTGTTTCGCCGATATCGTGATCGCCTATGCCTTCGATAATATCCTGTGCATACTCGTTGTAAGGAATCTCTTCGCCGTAAAGGAGTCCGAGTCCCTTGTCATAGTCCTGTACATAGAGGTTGCCGCTGTATGCGACATTTCTGTCACTGGGCGCCGTCTTGCAGAAAATTCTGGTCATCGAGCGGTATATGATATTGTCCGAAATGTTGAAGTTGCTTGTTTCGGCAAGGTTATTCGACAGGCCGTAGCTCTGGATTGCAGAGGTCGAATCCTGGCGGTCTGATGTGAGTGTACCCCAGCCGTAGCCTGTCATATAGAGCAGGTTGCCTGTCATGCTGACATCCTTGGTGATTCTCTTATATTCGTTTCCTACATGCATATTGTAGAATTCTATCGACCAGTGGCTATACTCAATAAGATTATCCTTGAATGTGATATCTTTCATCATTGTGTCACTCTTGTACTGCCATGAGTACTGGAATGTGATACCTGTATCGTAAATCTGATAAATCCAGTTGTTCTCTACATGGAAGCCGTCAACACTTCCGAAGATTTCAATGGCGTTACCGTATCTTGTATCAGTAGATCCAGTGTGGATAGAGCCGCCGATATATCCGAAGATACAGTTGGTAACTGTAAGATTCTTACAGCCCTCAATCTCTACAAACTCACCGTTTTCGTCATAGATCGCAGCTCCGCCACCGCCGTCTATACCGTGACCACCACTGTACATAATTGCGAGGTTGTCAATTGTTACATCGTCGCAACCAACATAGATAAGCTTCTTGTTGTCGCCGATTTCGATAGAATCAAATCTGCTTGCCGGGTTGCCCTCATCACTGCGCACATAAAGAGAGTGTCTTGTTGTGTCAAAGAAGAAGTCAAGGTCGTTCTTGAGCATACCCCAGTTCTGGAATATTTCTCCGTCGTACGATGCACCGTAGTGAATCATTCTGCCCATCTGCACATCATACTGCCCAAACTCGCCTGTTGCGCCGAACGCGATAAGACCTACATTTGAGAGTGTTTCGGATACTGTAACATTGCTTGCACCCGAATTTGCCGATCTGAGCTGGTAAATATTGTTACCAAGGTTATTTGTCCAATAGGTTGTGGAATCAGCATAGTTACGGAGCGAGCCGCTGAGTACAGGCTTATCTCCGCTGCCGTATGCAGAATATGTTACGCCCTCCTGTGCGATGAGCCCTGTTGTTCTGAATGTGTCACCTCTGCGGAAGAGTACAACATCACCGGGCTTAAGTGTTGCGCTGTTTACCTTGTCGATAGTCTTCCATGCTGTCGATTCGGAGGTACCTGCCTTTGAGTCAGAGCCTGATGCCGATACATAGTAAACTGTGCCTGTAACGCCGTCAAGCGACATATTGGCAGAGTTTACAACATTGTCTTTCATAGTCTGCCTCTGAGACTCTATGCTTGCTGTAACATCGTCTGTAACTACATTGAGGTTAATTTCTTCTGCAAACGCCTGACAAACATCTTCCTTGAGGTAGGTTATTGTGTCAGCACTGAGAGTTGTGTCCTGAGTAGCTTCTGCCGCTGTTGTATAAACGCTCACAGAATACGGGTCGCCATACGCCGTAACAAGATTGCCCGAGCGGCTGTAATATCTGATATATGGTCTTGCGGTATACTCGTTGCCGTATTTTGCCACAATTATATCCGTGATACATACTGTGTACTTTGTTACATCGGCAGTTTCTTCATACAGCTTGTATGCAGGAACTGTCTTGGAAGCGTAGCTGTATCCGTTGCTCATATACACTTTGTTGCACAAAAGCTCATTGTCACCGAGCTTGTCGGTGGGAAGAATAACCGAGCCGTAGCCAACACCCTGTGCGTCAGACGGACGGAGATCTGCTGTGTTGAGAGGAGAAAATCCCGATATTGTTTCGAGCAGACCGGTTCCGATGTTAGAAATAAATCTCAGA
>JAZNMZ010000052.1:0-6863 GCA_045580005.1 Eubacteriales bacterium
TTGGCTCACAGAACGACATGGCTACGATCCGACTTTGCAAGTATTGTAGACTATGGCTTTACCGCAGGCATGGAGGAGGCGCTTGACGAGATAGAAAGAGGCAAGACCGGTATGCTCAAGGTGCTTGATGAGTACTATAAGGAGTTTGCGGTACTTCTTGAAAAGGCGGAAAAGACTATCGAAAAGGGCAACTACAGACTTGTTGCCGAGGAAACAGATATCCTCTGCGAAAAGTGCGGAAGCCGTATGGTTATCAAAAACGGCAGATTCGGTAAGTTTGCAGCCTGCCCCAACTATCCTTCCTGCCGCAACACCAAGCCTATCGACAAGGACGGCAAGGTTGTGGAAAACGGAGAGGCAAAGCCTGAGGAAAATCTCGTTTCGGCTCCCGACGATGTAAGATGTAATATCTGCGGTGGTCCGATGGTAGTGAGAAAGGGCAGGTACGGCAGTTTCTATGCCTGCGCAAGATACCCCGAGTGCAAGAGTACAAAGCCTATCACAAAGGATATCAACATTCCCTGTCCGTCTTGCGGCTCAAAGATAGTAATCAAGCACGGCAGAAAAAAGAGCGTATTCTACAGCTGCGAGAAGTATCCCGAGTGTAAGTTCTCAACATGGGATATTCCGCAGGAGGAGAAGTGCCCCGAATGTAACGGACTTCTTCTCAAGAAAAAGGGCAAGGACTTTGTTTACTGTATAAACGAGAAGTGCAACTATACAAAAACGCTCGAGAAATAAGGAGAAAAAATGAGAATTATTGTAGACTGTATGTGCGGCGACAACGCCCCTGAGGAGATTGTAAAGGGTGCGGTACAGGGTGCACAGACACACGATGTTGACCTGCTTTTGGTAGGCGACGAGAAGATAATCAAAAAGATAATTGACGATAACAATTTGCCGTCTGACAGGGTAGAAATCGTAAACAACGAAAACGAGCCTATCACAATGGAGGACGAACCCGGCATCATTATGAAGGACAAAAAAGACTCCTCTATGCCTCGGGCTCTGCGGCTTCTTGCCGAGGGAGCAGGCGACGCAGTTGTAAGCGCAGGCAATACAGGCGCGCTCTTTACGGGAGCAACTCTTATTGTACGCAGAATAAAGGGTATGAGACGCGCCGCTCTCGGTGCTATCGTCCCTCTCGGCAAGCCTATGCTTATAGTTGACTCGGGCGCAAACACAGATGTTTTACCCGAAAATCTTTGTGATTTTGCTCTGATGGGCAACCTTTATATGAAAAAGGTAATGGGCATTGATGAGCCTAAGATAGGGCTTATCAACAACGGTGCTGAGGAGCACAAGGGTACAGAACTTTATGTAAAGACCCACGCGCACCTTAAGAACTTGAAAATCAACTTTATCGGTAATATAGAGGGCAGAGATGTGCCGTCGGGAGTTGCGGATGTCATTGTGTGCGACGGATTTACCGGCAATATTCTGCTCAAGACCTGCGAGGGATTCGGTCTCTTTATCAAGAAAACTCTCAAGGGTATCTTTTATGAAAGCCTTATGACAAAGCTCGGCGCACTCTTTGTAAAGACAAAGATAGACGAACTCAAAAAGGCTATGGACTACTCAGAGTTCGGCGGTGCGCCTTTCTTTGGTATTTCAAAGCCTGTAATCAAGGCGCATGGCAGCGCAAACGCCAAGAGCGTGAGCTACTGCATTCTTCAAGCAAAAAAGTATGCCTCATCGGGTATCATAGATGAGTTTGCTCACCTTGCACAGAACCCCGAAGAATACGAGAAATAAGCCTATTTCTGAAAGGAATATAAAATGAAAAACAAGGGGTATCCACTGGATATTTCGATTCTGGAAGAAAGAATAAAATATACTTTCAAGGACAAGAGCCTTGCCAAAACCGCTCTCACACACTCGTCTTATGCCAACGAGCTGCACGCAAGGGGTATTGAGTGCGAGTGCTACGAGAGACTTGAGTTTTTGGGAGATTCGGTGCTGTCGATTATTGCTTCAGACTACCTGTTTGAGCACTACACCGACTTTCTCGAGGGCGACCTCACAAAGATAAGGGCAGCCTGTGTCTGCGAGAGCGCACTTCTGGAGTACACAAAGGACTACTCGGCAGGGGAGTTTTTGTATCTCGGTCACGGTGAGGAAATCACCAACGGCAGACAGCGCCGCTCGGTGCTTGCCGATACCTTTGAAGCCCTGCTTGCGGCAATATATATCGACGGCGGATATGTGAGCGCCAAGAGCTTTGCTCTCCCGTATCTCAAAAAGAAGATAAAGGAGCTTAGCCGCAGCGGAGCAAGCGAGGACTGCAAAACAATGCTTCAGCAGTTTGTTCAGCAGAACAAGGGAGATATCCTTGAGTATGTTCTTGTGGACGAAAAGGGTCCTGCACACGACAAGAGCTTTTACTTCGAAGTAAGGCTCAACAACAACTGCATAGGCAGGGGCAGCGGCGGCACCAAGAGAGAGGCAGAGCAGTGCGCTGCAAGAGAGGCACTTATTCTCTTTGGCGTTCTGCCTGAAGAAAAGTGATGAAAAAGCACGCAAATATTCCTATTTTCATCGCGCATGAGGGGTGCGGCAATTCCTGTGTCTTTTGTAATCAGAAAAAGATTACGGGCACAAGTCTTCCAGCTGACAGAAATATTGCTCCCGAGATAGAAAAAGCTCTTTGCACACTGGGTGATGATGTCGAAACGGAAATTGCCTTTTTCGGCGGCAGCTTCACGGGAATAGACAGAGCTCTTATGACAAGGCTTTTGTCTGATGCTTACAAATACATAGCCGATGGCAGGGTAAAGAGCATCAGACTTTCGACAAGACCTGACTACATTGATGAGGAAATACTCGATATTCTCGCAAGCTACGGCGTGCGCAACATTGAGCTCGGCATACAGTCGGCAAGCGATAAGGTGCTGGAACTTTCAAAGAGGGGACACACCTTTGAGACAACAAAAAGAGCCTGCAGGATGATTACTGAGCGCGGTTTTGTCCTTGGAGGACAGATGATGATAGGTCTTCCCGGCTCAACGGCAGAAGACGAGATACTCACAGCAAGAGAAATTTGTCGGCTCGGCGCAAAAGAGGCAAGGATATATCCGACGGTGGTCTTTTATGATACCGAGCTTTGCGACATGACAAGGAGCGGCAAGTATCTGCCGCTTGCAGTCGAACAAGCGGTGGAGCGCACGGCACAGGTATATAAGATTTTTCTTGAAAACGGTGTCAAGGTTCTGCGTATAGGACTGCAGTCGAGCGAGAATCTCTCGGATGACAGCCAGGTTTATGCCGGGGCAAACCACCCGGCACTCGGCGAGCTGTGCGAGAGCCGTGTGTACCTTGAACTTATAGCGCAGAGTATCAAAAAGCTCGCCCGCAATGGCAACGAAAGAACGCTTGTGATAAAATGCCATAGCGGTGAGCTGTCCAAGGTTATCGGACACAAAAAAGAGAATAAGCAAAAAATAGCAGAGCTTGTCGGACACGGCATTGAAATCAAAGTTGTCGGCGGGCTTCGCGAGAAATACACAGTTGAAACCGAATTTACAGACTAAAGAAAGGAAGTGAAATATATTGCATTTAAAAGCACTTGAAATGCGAGGCTTTAAATCCTTTCCCGACAAGACAAGACTCGATTTTGAAAACGGAATAACAGCCATTGTCGGTCCTAACGGAAGCGGAAAGTCGAATATTTCCGACGCTGTGCGCTGGGTACTCGGTGAAATGTCGCCCAAGAGTCTTCGCGGACACAAGATGGAAGATGTTATCTTCAGCGGTACCGCCAAGCGTCAGCCGACGGGATTTTGCGAGGTGTCGCTTATCATGGATAATTCCGATGGAACACTGCCCGACGACCACGACGAAGTTAAAATCACGAGAAAATATTATCGCTCGGGCGACAGTGAGTACAAGATAAACGACAAGCCGTCAAGACTCCGCGATATTTATGAGCTGTTTTTGAATACAGGTATAGGCAGAGAGGGATATTCTGTTATCGGTCAGGGTAAGATAGCTGAGGTTATCTCACAGAAGAGCGATGAACGCCGTCATATTTTTGAGGAGGCGGCAGGCATCTCCAAATTCAGATACAGAAAGAACGACGCCGAAAAGAAGCTCAACGAAACAGAGGCAAATCTTGTCCGACTTCGTGACATTGTCGGAGAGATAGCAGGAAGAATAGGCCCCCTTGAAAAAGCAAGCGAGAACGCAAAGAAATATCTTGTGCTCGCCGACAGAAAAAAGGAGCTCGAGGTTGCAATATGGCTTGAGCGTATAGCAAAGGCGGCTGTTGAGTCGGAAAGCTACGCCGAGCGCACACAAAATGCCAAGGCAAGCTACGACGCAAAAGAAACAGAGCTTTCCGAAAACGAGGCAAGACTCGAGAGCCTTATCGAGCAGAAGTCTGCTTCGTCGCTTGCGACAGAATCTTTCAGAGCAGAAATTGCAAGACTTGAGAACGAAAAGAACGAAATCGCATCCAAATGCGCTCTTTCGAACAACGATATAGGTCACTATAACGACAGAAAAAATGCGATTGCCGCCGAGAAAAAAGCTATTACAGACGGCGAGCTTGCTGCACTCGAAAAAGAAAGACTCGAGGCACAGGGCGCTTACGAAAAGGCACAGGAAACGGCACAGAAATCTGCTCTTCTCGAGAATGAAAAACAAGAGCTTCTTGACAAGGCTGTGGCAGAGTTTGAAAAGGAAAAGACTCATCTTGAGGAACTTCTTGCTGATGAGCGCAGACTTGACGAGGAGATTGTTAATAACAAAATCAGCGCCGCCGCAGCCCAAAGCGACGAGAAGAGCGCAAGCGAGCGCAGCGGATATATTTCTGAGGAGATAGAAAAGACAAACGGCGAAATCGCACTGATTCAGGGCTATCTTGACTCCGCAAAAGAACGCTACAAGGCGGCTGTAGAGGAAAAGAAAGACCTTACTGCCTCTCTTGAAGAGGAGCAGAAAAACTGCGACGAAGCGATCCGCGAGCACGAGGAGCTCATAAAGCTCAAGAACGAAACTGCAGCAAAACACGCGGCAGCGCTTTCCCACAAGGAAACTCTCGAGCGTATGGACAGACTTCTCGACGGCTTCCCCGGAAGTGTAAAGGCTGTTATCAACGAGAGCGGTCTTTCGGGTATCTGTGGACCTGTTTCAAAGATACTTTCTGTTTCGGGTGAGTATGTGACGGCTATCGAAACAGCTCTCGGTGCTGCTGTTACAAATATTGTTGTAGAAAACGAGGATTGCGCAAAGAACGCTATCCGATTCCTCAAGGAAAGAGGAGCGGGACGCGCGACATTTCTTCCGCTTACATCAATAAGGGCAAATACCTTTTCCGAAAAAGACCTTTCGGGACAAAGAGGATTTGTAGGTATCGGCTCTCAGCTTGTGAGCTGTGAGAAAAAATACAATATCGTTGCCGAGTATCTTCTCGGCAGAACTATCGTTGCTGACAATATCGACAACGCTCAGGGTATTGCCAGAAAGTACAGCTACCGTTACAGAATAGTTACTCTCGACGGTCAGCTCATAAACGCAGGCGGCTCATATACAGGCGGCTCAAGCACAGGCAAGACAGGCGCTATGTCTAGAAATGCCGATATAGAAGCACTTGAAGAAAAGATAGCAAAATATGTTTCCGAGAGTGCAAGAATTGCCGAGAAGATAAAAGAAGCCACAGAAACAAAGAACGAGGCTCTGCAGTTTATCGAGGCGATAAGGAATGATATTTCAAATGTAGACAGTGAAATATACAAGAGCTCGGGTGATGTAAAGCTCCACGAGGAGCGACTCGAAGCCTGCAAGGCGAGAATTGCCCATGCAAACGAGCAGCTCGCAGGATTTTCCAAGGAGGCGTCTGCCGAGCTTATTCAAAAGCTCGAAGCCGAGAGAGCCGATCTTGTTGCAAAGAAAGGGACTCTCGAGAAAGAAATAATCAGTACAAGACAGCTTGTTATGGAGCTTGAAGAAAACTGCGACAAGGCAGAGCAAGAGCTTAGTGACTGCCGTATGACGCTGTATTCCGAGAACAAAGACAGCGAGGCTGCAAGAGCAAGACTTTCGATGTGCGACTCGAGAATATCAGAGGCGAAAAAGCGCATTGAGCTGCTTGATAACGAATATAATGAGCTTGAAAACAAGCTCTCGGAGATTAGCGACGCTCTCGAACACGGTGCCGAAATTACCGAAAAGCTCATATCAGAGCTTGCGGTACAAAAGGAACTCTTTGAGAAGAATATTGTCGTTGTCGCTGATTTTGAAAAGCAGATAAACGACCTGCGCCGTGCGCAGTCTGATATTGTGAGAGACAAGGAAGTGTACTTCCGTGAGCTCACCAAGTGCGAGAGTGCGCTCGAGGAGCGCCGCAAGGAGTACGATACTCTCACAGCAAAGCTCTGGGAGGAATACGAGCTTACATATACCGACGCGTCGGCTCTCGGCTATCCCAAGCCCGATGCTGCGTCTGTCTCCGAGCTTGCTTCAATCAAGGCAAAGATAAGAGCTCTGGGCACGGTAAATGTAAATGCAGTTGAGGAATACCGCGAGACAAAAGAGCGGTATGAATTTATGACAAAGCAGATCGAGGACCTTGAAACCTCAAGAAGAAGTCTTGAGAATGTAATCAAGCGCCTTGAGGCTGATATGAGAAAGCTGTTCTCAGAAGCTCTTGAGAAGATAAACGAGCAGTTTGGCAAGGTGTTCAAGGAGCTCTTTGGCGGCGGAAGTGCGTCGATTTCGGTTTCCGAAACAGAGGATATACTTGAGTGCGGAATCGAGATAAATGTTCAGCCTCCCGGAAAGATGGTCAAGAGCATCTCACTTCTCTCGGGCGGCGAGCAGGCGTCTACAGCTATTGCACTCTATTTTGCAATACTCAATGTAAA
>JAZNMZ010000053.1:0-17552 GCA_045580005.1 Eubacteriales bacterium
TGGTAAGCAGTTAAGACGGTAAGCAGTTAAGCAGGTATTGGCATATGCCTTTTCTTAGGATAGGTATGTGCATTTATGCCTGCTTTTTGTCATTTTTACGGAAAACAAACTATTTTTGCAGAACAAAAAATTTATACCTTCAATTTTAGCTCCACCGCTACCAATCAGTATTTACATATGCTAAAATAGCATTGTAAAAATGGTAAGCAGTTTGGTTCGAACGGTCTTTGACCTAATAGAATTGGTAAGCAGTTTAGATGGTTTTTAAGGGTAACAAATTTGCTCCCAAAGCCGTCGGGGTTTTTGTGAAACCTTGTAGGAAAACGAGGGTACACAGGGACTTTTTCGACGGGAGAACTATGCCCAAATGCCTTTTTTAAGGTGTTCGGCACAACAAATTATTATCAATTAAAACAAACAATTTTGCACAACAAAAAATATTTTTGAAATTTAAGTTTTAATTTAGCGCCACCTCTACCAAAGAGGATTTACATATGCTATAATAGCATTGTAAAAATGGTAAGCAGTTAAAACGGTAAGCAGTTAAAGTGTTTTTTTAGGGTAACAAATATTACTCGGAAACGTCATTTTTTTGACGGAAGAACTATACCTAATGCTTCTCTTTGAGAGCGTTGAGGGTACAAAATGTATGACTGCCATTTGCAGTCTAGGGTAAGATAACGCTACGGGATATTTATGCCCTGAGCCTTTATCTAAAAACTTAATATTACTGGAACAAAAAGAATGTAGGTTTAGCCTTAAGTGGCTTCTTTCTGCATTCTTTTTTTATCTAAATATCGAATGGAAACCAAACCTTTTGAAGAGTTCTATCGGCACATCCCGTCCTGCTCGGCAGTAATGTGTACGGACAAAATTTTGTTGAACAACGAAAATGAAATGTGCAAGCTTTTAACGGTTTTCCTTGCACAGACAAAGCAAGTATTCGGTTGCTTTGTTACCTAAAATCCAGGGTGTGAGCAGACATCCGGACACAGTAGCGGCTGTGAAATTATACTCATATGTCACCGCTTATGGCATATTTCAGCGTCGGCATTTTATGCACCTGAGTTTAGCAGGTTGATGCTACCGCAGGATTTTTATGATCCAATCGAATAATAGCGGTAATATTACTAACCGGGCAGTAAGCCTCATACTTTATGGAGACAGAGATAAGAAAAGCACCTGAAAGTACCGTAAATACGCTGTTTCTCATTAAGTCAAACAAGGAAATACAGAGGTAACAGATACCAAAACTCAGTGCCATAGCTATGCCCTTGCAAGAGAAAGGATAATATGAAAACTACAATATACAAAAATTTAGAAGTTCAGTACAACAAGTTGTTCCGTCATTTGAAGGTTGGAAGCTTCAAGACGAGAGAGCGTTACGGCAAGGCATTCAAACGCTTTATGGTGTTTCTGGCACGAGAGTACCGTTTGCAAAAGCTTTGCAACATCTCCGAGAAGCATATACTTGCGTATGTTTCGTATATGCAAAACAAGGGCTTGTCAGCTTCGACAATCAAGACTGAACTTGCCGCCATTCGTTTCTTCCACGATAATATGCCCTATACAAGAAGCGAACTACCGACCAATGAGGACATGGACCTTAAGAAACGTTCCTTTGGTGGCGTGGATAGAACCTGGACTACTCCGGAATTTAACCATATGCTCATTGCCGCAATTGATAACAAGGATTATCAGGCGATTCTGTGTCTTGCACGATATGCGGGACTTCGCTTGGAGGAATGTTTTCGCATTGACACCAACGACGCAAAAAATGCCCTTGAAACAGACGAACTGCTTGTCAAGGGCAAGGGCGGACTTTGGAGATATGTACCTATCAACGAGTCTATCCGAATTACATTCCGTGATATGTTGAAAACAACTCCTGTTGGAGAAAAACTGTTTGTTAGACCTTGTGACAAAACGCATCTTGCTATGAAACGACTTCAATGCTTTATTGCATATCACAGAAAGAGATTCACAGAGAACACCATTACATTCCACGGACTGAGACACACATTCGCTCACGAACAGTACAACAAATTCATTGACGAGGGTTACTCTGACTTTATGGCACGTAAAAAGGTGTCGGAGTTACTTGGACATCATCGTGATGATGTAACGAGAATCTATTTATCGGGCGGTGATGATGTATGACCTTTACATATTTCAAAAGAATAATCTACCAAAAAACAAGCAAGAATAAAAAGTGGAAGGAGATTGCCTATGAAAAAAACTGACGAGAAATTACTACTCAAAAAGCAAACTCTCAAAGCTTGGACTGCAATCTTGCTTGCAAAAGGAATTATTGATCTTGCAAAATACAACCGAATGATAGCAAGAATTGACAAGATGACAGCGTAAAAGTGCCGCAATCTGCGGCATACATATATTGACATATAAACGTTACACGTTATACCTTGACAATTATCATTTGGTATGGTATCATTATATTGTGATTTTACAGAACAGGAGTAGTTTATGGATATATATTCAGTTGCAAACCAAATGAAATTGGAGCGAAAAACTATATTTGATTTACAACTTCGTGTAACCTTCTATGCCCGTGTTTCGACAACACGAGAGGAACAGGAAAACTCCATTGAGCATCAGATAAGCTATTTCAAAGAGATGATACAGAATAACCCCAACTGGACTTATGTAGATGGGTATGTTGACAGAATAAGAGGAGAACACGCCGTCAACCGTGAGGAATTTATGAGAATGATTGACGACGGAAAAAGCGGTGAATTTGACCTTATCCTCACAAAAGAGGTCAGCCGTTTTGCGAGAAACACCGTTGACAGTCTTGTTTACACGAGGGATTTGCTTCGCAGCGGTGTGGGAGTGTTCTTCCAGAACGACAACATCTGTACCATTGATACAGACAGTGAACTGAGGCTTACAATTATGTCAAGTATTGCCGCAGACGAAGTTAGGAAACTTTCGGAGCGTGTCCGTTGGGGACACAAGCGGTCTATCGAGCAGGGTGCTGTAATGGGCAACAACAGAATTTTCGGTTATGACAAAAATGACTGCAAATTGGTTATAAACGAGGCAGAGGCGGAAATGGTAAGATTCATATTTGAAACCTATGTCACCGGCAATTACAGCACCCGAAAAATCGAGGATATGATTTACCAGAAAGGTTACAGAGGAAGAAACGGCACACGCATCCACCACAACACAATTTCCGGCATAATTCAAAATCCCAAGTACAAGGGCTACTATTGCGGCAACAAGGTTAAAATCGTTGACTACCGTACCAAAGAGCAACGATTCTTGCCCGAAGAAGAATGGATAATGTACAAGGACGAAACAGGCAAAATCGTTCCCGCCATTGTCAATGAAGAGTTGTGGGACAAGTGCAACGAGATTTTCAGAGAACGCAGTAAGATTGTAAAGGACAGAGGACATTCTCTAAAAGACAAGAGCGTTTTCACGGGTAAAATCTGGTGTGCTGCACACGAGAAACCTTACTGGCGAACAAGTCATACAAACCCGAGAAACAAGGGTGTAAGTATTTATCAATGGCTATGCTCCGAGAAAAAGCGGTTCGGCACTTCAAGCTGTGCTTCCTTTGCAATTATGGAAAGTGAGCTTTATACAATGCTTTCCGACTACTTCAAGGACATTGCAGAAAACATCGAGGAGTATGTAAACGACTTTATAAAAATCTACAACGAGTGCGACAAGAGTGCCACATCTCAAAAGCAAATCAACGATGTTAAAGCAAGAATTGACCGTGAAAAGCAAAAAAGAGAGAAGCTGCTCGACCTTTATGTTGACGGCTCCATCGACAAAAAGGAGTTTACCGAACGAAATGACTCTCTCAACATTTTAATCTCACAGCTTGAAGAGGATTTGTTTGAGCTTGAAGGCAAGGCAAAGGATGACAGCGAGTATCTAAACAATGTGAAAAAGATACAACGGTATTTTGAAACGATGTACAGTCCCGATACCGATATGGACAACACGGATGTTGACGAAATGACAAAAGCAATAATAGACAGAATTGATGTAATCCCAATAAACGAAAAACAGATGCGGCTTGAGGTTAAGCTTAAAATGGGCGGAAAAGGCGATATTACCTACATTCGCAACGGTGAACGATATGGTTGTCGTTCCGGTGTCATTAGTAAGAAAATGATCCAGGCATACGAGAACTCTATCAAGTAACTGAGTCTTTAAGTGATATAAAAAATCCGGAGAATCTTCTCCGGATTTTTTATTGAATAAACAGATACATTTTTTGCCATAATAATAAAAAAACAAAGGAAAATGTTATGATAAGCAAAAAGAAGCTTTGCAGCACTGAGGAAATAGAACAGATACAGTATTTTGCCAACAAGAGTGAGAGTGATGTGTCAATACACGCCGAGGATAACTCGGTGATGATTGACGCCAAGAGTCTGCTGGGGTTTTATACTTTTGATTTTTCAAAACCTGTTCTCATAGTGAGCGAGGATGCGGAATTTCACAGAAAAATATGGGATATTGGCAAAAATATACTATAACAAAGACCTCAACATAAAAGTTGAGGTCCTGTTTCATTCTTCGCAGTCTTTTAGCTTTGCGTAGGTTGCCATAAGTTTCTTTGTGCCAAAATCGTCAAATGCAATTTCGTACATAATATCGGCTCCCATAGGTTTTGCCGAGAGTACAATTCCGTTTCCGAATTTTGCGTGTGAGACCCTTGCGCCCGGACCGTATGTTTTGATAGACGGAGCCTGCTGAGTTGACGGTTTCTGATATGAGGATTTTTGCAGATATGGAGAACCTAGCTTTCTTTGAACTTTGCCGTATTCGGGATTCAGATATGTATCTGAACGCATTCCGCTGCCCGAGTACTGCGTGCCGTTGCCGCCACCGTATCTGTGTGCGAGATTTGCAAATCTGTCGACAGAAAATGCATTCTGCAAGTCGCATATATTCTCGGGAATTTCATCTACAAAGCGCGAGCGGGGATTGCATACCGTTCTGCCGTATATGAGTCTTCTGCCGCAATAGCTTATAACAAGCTCCCTCTTTGCTCTTGTGACGGCAACATACGCGAGTCTGCGCTCCTCCTCGAGCTCCGCTGTTTCAAATGATGACTGTGCGCTCGGGAAAATTGTTTCTTCAAATCCGGGCAGAAACACAACAGGGAACTCAAGTCCCTTTGCACTGTGTATTGTCATGAGAACAACAGCAGGTGAGTCTGGGTCGTAATTGTCAATATCCGAAACAAGTGCAACCTCTTCCAAAAAGCCCGAAAGCGTTGCCTCCTCGTTGTCTGCTTCGTATCTTACGGCGTTTGACACAAGCTCCTTGAGGTTGTCTATCCTATCAGCCTCGGACTCTCCGCTGTCAACGAGCATCTGCATATAGCCGCTCTTTTCAATGATTTTTTCAAAAAGAACAGGCAGAGTTTCGTTTTCTGCTGTTTTTCTGAAATCTGCTATCATGTCGTAAAAAGCCTTGAGTTTGACAGCAGACCTTCCGAGAGCGGGGAAGTCTTGAGCCCTTGACAGTACCTCCAGCATACTGATTCCTTCGCTCATAGCCACTCTTTCCACTTCGTCAACTGTTGTATCACCGATACCGCGCTTGGGAGTGTTTATTATTCTCTTGAGTCTGAGATTGTCTGCTGGGTTGTTGACAACGCAAAGATACGAGATAATGTCCTTTATTTCCATACGGTCATAAAAGCGCATTCCGCCTAAGATTCGGTAGGGAAGACCGCTCTTTGCAAAGCTTGTTTCGAGTGTGGCAGACAGCGAGTTCATACGGTAGAGCACTGCAAAATCAGAGTGCTTGTAGCCGCGCTTTTCAATGAGCTCCTTGATTTTTCTCACAATAAACTCGGCTTCGTCGGTGTTCTGCTCACACTCCTTGATGAGTATTTTTTCGCCCTCTTCAAGGTTTGTCCAGAGTTCCTTGCCTTTGCGGTCGGAGTTGTTCTTGATAATGGCGTTTGCGGCAGCGATAATATTTGCACTTGAGCGGTAGTTCTGCTCGAGCTTTATCACTGTTGCATCGTCAAAGCTCTTGTCAAAGCTGAGAATATTCTCGATTGTAGCTCCTCTGAACTTGTAAATACTCTGGTCATCGTCGCCTACAACCATGATATTGTTGTGCTCTGCACACAGGAGCTTTACAAGGTTGAACTGCGAGATGTTGGTGTCCTGATACTCGTCAACAAGTATGTAACGGAAGCGCTGCCTGTATTCGTTTTTGATGTCTTCGTTTTCTGCAAGCAGCTTTACCGTAAAGAAGATAATATCGTCAAAGTCAAGGGCGTTTGCCTGAGCCTTTCGCTGTTCGTATGCTTCAAAGAGCTGGGCTATTATCTGCTTTCTAAAGTCAGAGCCTGCGTTTGTTGCATAAGCTACATAGCTAATGAGCTTATCCTTGCTGCGGCTTATCTCTCCGAGAACGCTCTTGGCGGGGAACTGCTTGTCATCCAGATTTTTCTCTTTGATAATAGAGTTCATAAGACGCTTCTGATCGTCTGTGTCGTAGATGGTAAAGCTCTTATCATATCCGAGCCTGTCTATATAGCGGCGCAGAATTCTCACACATATCGAGTGGAATGTGCCTGCCCATATATCAAGAGCTGTGTCGCCGAGGATGTTTTGAAGTCTTTCTTTCATTTCGTTTGCCGCTTTGTTGGTAAAAGTGATTGAAAGAATCTGCCAGGGACTTGCGGGGTTTACCGCAAAGCAGTCCATAGCCTCATTTAAGTCTTCTTTTGTCGCCTCGGGACTTTCCGCTATGTAACGCAGAGCCTCAAGATTCTCGTCGGTGAGCACCTCGGGAGGAATATTGTCGTTGAAGTATGCGTTTCCGTATTTTATGATAAAGGCAATTCTCTGTACGAGCACAGTCGTCTTTCCGCTGCCGGCACCTGCAAGTATAAGAAGCGGCTTTTCTGTTGTAAAAACAGCTTCTTTTTGCTTGTCGTTAAGAAAAGAGTATGCTTTTGAGAAGATTTTGTGTCTGTATTCCTTGTATCTTTCAAGCTTTTGTGTCATTTGCTGCTCCTGTAATTTTTTCACTGTAAAAGTCATATAAATTATACCACACAGACGGACCGTTTTCAACAAGCAAAAAAATATTTTTAAAAATTTTAAAATAGCTATTGACAAAGCGGAGTTTTTATGTTATAACTTTAGCATAGTAAAACCGATGAGCAAGAATAGTAGCTGACAATAAGAGCTCAAAGAGAGTCGCAGATGGTGAGATTGTGGCAGCAACCTTTTCAGTGAATGGCCTTGCGAGGGCGACCCGAAAGTAACAGGTAGGGAAGACGGGTATCATCCGTTACAGTGATAGGCGTATGGTAGTACGCTGTGAGAGCAGCCGGTTTGGGCTGAATTTGGGTGGCATAGCATGAGTTTAACTCTTGTCCCATTGGGGGATAAGGGTTTTTTTGTTTTTTCTACCCGAGGAATAACTTTGTCATTTTTTTGCAAAAAATATATAAAACAAGAATTTATTTTATGGAGGACACTACTATGAAAAACTTCAAGAAAATTGCGGCACTTTGCCTCGCACTTGTAACTACACTTTCTGCAGGATTTCTCACTTCCTGCAACAGCGGCAGCGATGTGCTTACTGTCGGTATAGGTCAGTTCGGTGAGCATGAATCGCTTGACAACTGCAGACTCGGATTTATCGAGGGACTCCGTCAGGAGGGATTTGTTGATGGTGAAAACATCAAGATAGACTACAAGAACGCAAGCTTTGACACAGCAAACTGCTCAACTATCACAAAGGGCTTTGTTACAAACGATGTAGACCTTATCTGTGCTATTGCAACACCTATTGCACAGATTGCATTTGAAAATGCATACGAGGACGAAATCCCCGTGATATTCACAGCGGTTACAGATCCCGTAGGTGCGTCGTTGACAGAGGGCGAGGTTACAGGTACAAGTGACCAGCTTCCCGTTGAGGCACAGCTTCAGCTTATCCGCGCAATGCTTCCCGAAGCAAAGAAAATCGGTATTCTTTATACAACAAGCGAAAGCAACTCTGTTTATTCGCTCAACACCTACAAGACTCTTGCTGCTGAGTATGGCTTTGAGATTGTAGATAAGGGCGTAACAGTAGGCTCCGAGGTTGCACTTGCGGTTTCTGGCATAATTGATGAGGTAGACTGTATTACAAACCTCACAGACAACACAGTTGTAGGACAGCTTGATGTTATACTTGATATGGCAATAAAGGCAGGCAAGCCCGTGTTCGGAAGTGAAGTTGAACAGGTTAAAAAGGGCTGTGTTGCAGCAGAGGGACTTGAGTATTTCAGCCTCGGCGTACAGACAGGTAAGATGGCTGCAAGAGTTCTCCGCGGAGAGGCAGCTTCAACAATTCCTTACGAAACAGTAACAGAAAACTTCCTGTATGTAAACAAGGACGCTTGCGCTCAGTTCGGACTTGAAATTTCTGCAGAGCTTGATGCAAGAGCGGAGTATGTTACAGCTGAGTGATTGGACTTCTGATTTCGTTTTTAGGAGAAAGATAAATGAGTTTAGGGCTTATTATTACAGCGCTCGAGCAGGGCGGCATATTTGCCGTTATGGCTCTGGGCGTATATATTACATATAAGATACTTGATTTTCCGGACCTTACGGTAGACGGCAGCTTTCCTCTTGGAGGAGCTGTAACAGCGGCGCTTATATCATCGGGTGTAAACCCTGTTGTCGCAATGCTTGCGTCGGCTCTCGCCGGTATGGCAGCAGGTCTTGTGACGGGTATCATACATATTAAATTCCGCGTGCGAGACCTTTTGTCGGGTATTATTGTAATGACGGGTCTTTACTCTGTAAACTTTCTCATTATAGGCAAGCTCCCGTCGCTTTCAATTCCGTCAAGAAAGTTTGAAAATGTTTTTTCAAACAGCCTTGAGAACAGTCTTTTTTCCAAGGGAAAACCACTCGAGGCGCTCGGCGACTACAGCAAGATTATAATTCTTGTTATAATTCTTGTTGCTTTAAAGCTTGCGCTTGACTTCTTTATGAGCTCAAAGAGGGGATATCTTCTCAAAGCGATGGGCGACAATCCTATGGTTGTAGCAACCCTTGCAAAGAACGGTGGCAACATCAAGATTATGGGTCTTATGATAGCAAACGGTTTTGTTGCACTGTCAGGCTCGCTGCTTTGTCAGTATAACGGAGGCTTTTATCTCACAGACGGTACAGGCAAGGTGGTCATCGGACTTGCGGCTGTAATTATCGGTGTTAATATCTTTGGTAAAATCAGATTTATCAAGAATACAACAGCGGTTATCATCGGCAGTGCTATGTATATGGCATGTGTAACTATCGCACTTGACAAGTTTGAGCCTCAGGAAAAGAATCTTGTAACGGCAATTCTGTTCCTCATCGTTCTTGTGGCAGGCCAGACAGAGCTGCGCAGATTCCTCGGAAAGCATCACAACAAAAAGGACGGTGCACACAATGCTTGAGCTACGCGAAATATCAAAAAAATTCAATCTCGGCACTGTAAATGAAAGCTGTCTTTTTGACAACTTTTCTTTCAAAGTAAATAAAGGCGATTTTGTATCTGTTGTCGGTAGTAATGGCAGCGGAAAGACAACAATGCTCAACCTTATCTGCGGAACGCTTGCGCCCGATTCGGGCAGGATTTTTATTGGCGGCGAGGATGTCACTCATAAGCCCGACTATATCCGATATAGAAGAATCGGCAGAGTGTATCAGAATCCTGCATTTGGCACCTGCGCTGATATGAATGTGTTTGAGAATATGTCAATGGCAGACAACAAGGGCAAGCCTTTCGGTCTGTCAAGAGGACTTAACAAAAAAAGATATGACTATTATAGAGAACTTTTGTCTGAGCTTGGTCTTGGACTTGAAGACAAGATGTATGTAAAGGTTGGCTGCCTGTCGGGCGGTCAGCGCCAGGCTATGTCGCTGCTTATGTCGGTTATGACCCCTGTCGATTGCCTCATACTTGATGAGCATACCGCAGCGCTCGATCCCAAGACATCAGAGATTATTATGGAGATTACAGATAAGATTGTAAGAGAGAATTCTCTTACCGCCCTTATGGTAACACATAATCTCAGATATGCGACAACCTACGGCAACCGCCTTGTTATGATGCACGAGGGAAAGTGCATTGTAGACAAGGCAGGTGACGAAAAGCACAATATAGACACAAGAGAGCTTCTTGAAATATTCGAAAACATCAGTATTGAACTTGGCAACTAAAAGAATTGAGCACCCTTCCGGGTGCTCTTTTTTTATCTCATTTTGTATATGTCTCCAACGGCAAAATAAAGATGACCGCTTTCATACTCGCCCCCGTCAGCAGTGAAGCTGATTGCATCAACTTCGGGAAACTGCATGAGCAGGCAGTCGGCGATACTGTCAAGTATCCGCGCTTCCTCGTACGAGCCTGTTCCGTTGAGTGGAGCAAATTCGCTCGAAAGATCAACGCTCATAACACTGTCCTTTTCTGTGACGCCGTTGCATACAATATTCATACCATAAAGCTCGGCTATCTTGTTTACAAAGAAGTTAGGGTCAACGCTGCCGTAGAAAGTTTGGGCGCCCTTGTACTCAAGGTTACTATCGGTGATGATGTCGTAGTAATTGATGATATATTCCTGCGTAATTTCGGGTTTTACATCACCAAGCAGCTCGGGAACAAACTTTGTGCCCTGTGGGAAATGATGATATTTGCTGTCAAACAAAATTCCGTCTGTTACAAACACGACACATTTAACTTCATCAAAATGGTAGGGGATATTCTTATATATGCCCGTAAGTATCGAGTTTTCGAGCTCCAGCGTGTTGCATTCTGAAAGGAAGAACGAGTCGTCAAAGTCAACCGTCAGCACTCCGTCGGCAAAGCTGCAACTCGCAGAAAGGTCGGCTTCAGACAACTGTATAACCTTGTCGACAATAAATCCGTACGCAAGCGGCTCACTTTGCTCGAGCGTGCCCGTTGCAAAGCGCGACAACTTTGTGCTTTCGTCATAATACTCAACTGAGTATTCGATAATCTTAGCCGCATCGGAGGAAATATCGGGCAGCACAAGCTCGCCGTCCTCATTCTTTTTGCATGAGCAAAGAAGCAGTGTCAGTCCCAGAATCAATATTGTAATTTTCTTTTTCATAAAATTACCTCCCGTTTACCTCTTTACCAGTATTATATAACATATTACTCCAAACTTCAAGGGCTTTGTTCCTTGGGGCGCAAAAAACAGCGCTTGTTAAGCATCTGTAAATTAATTATTTAAAAATATTAGAAAAAACGAGTGGTGTAACCCACTCGTTTTTGCACTATTTCAAGAAGACTTCTATTACGGGAACAAGCGTATTCGGTTTCACGGTCGGTAGCTTGAATATAACCGAATTATCGTCCATGGTGCACCACTCGGAAATTTCGGCAGCGCCGTCCTTTTCTGTATAAAGAACCTCGCTTCCGTCGCACAGGAACTGTGCATAATCTATCTTGCCTGCAAGACCGGGTATCTCTACCGTGCCGAACGGATACTCAATCAGGTGTATATAAAGCCTTTTTTCGTCGACGCTTTGTGTAAAAAGACAACCATTCGGAGCTTTGAATTCTGGTTCTGCCATGGTACAGCCGTAGATTGAACGACCGTTGTACTTAAGCCACTCACCATAAGCTTCAAGAGCTTTTTCGGCTCTTGAGTCGATATATCCTCTTGCGGTCGGTCCCACATTCATAAGAAGATTTCCGCCGTAGGCAACTGTTCTTATAAGAGAATTGATGAGCATTTCGGGAGATTTCCATGTGTATTCGTCTCTGTGATATCCCCATGAGCCGGAGAAAGTATGGCAAGCCTCCCATACAACAAGCTCGCCTGTTTTTTTGTGTCTTACCCAATCCTTTACCTGGACTTGCTCGGGTGTGTATATGTCCTGATCAATATCGGCTCTGTTGTCGATGATTATATCAGGTTGAATCGCGCGTGCTGTTGCAATAAGCTTTTCTGACTCCCAGTCGTCTTTTCCCTTGCTCACCTTGAGGAAAGGATACTGCTTTTTGAAAGCCTCTGTTTCGGCAATTGAGAAGTCAAACCAGAGAATGTCTATTTTGCCGTAATTTGTGAGAAGCTCTGCCACCTGATCTCTCATATACTGTGCATATTTTTTTATGTCGCGGCTGCTGTTGAGTTCTGCGGCATTCGCGTCATCACATCTCGGATGAAACTGGTCAAGCGTATATTCAGGATGATGCCAGTCAAGAAGAGAATAATAAAATCCAACCTTGAGCCCTTCTGCTCTGAAAGCATCGGCATATTCCTTCACAATATCCTTGCCGTAAGGTGTGTTTGTAACCTTGTAGTCGGTATACTGCGAGTCAAAAAGACAAAAACCCTCGTGATGCTTTGTTGTAAACACTGCATACTTCATACCAGCGTTCTTTGCCTTTCGCGCAAGATCACGAGCATCAAACATATCAGGATTGAAATACTTGAAGTATTTATCATACTTTTCTTCGGATAGTCTTTCATAATTCTTTATCCACTCGTGTCTTGCGGGCATTGCATAAAGCCCAAAGTGAATAAACATACCAAATCTATCGTGCGTAAACCAGGTTGTGTCGCCGGAAGTCTTTTTGGTTATGTAGCTTGACATGGTGATTGAGTCCTTTCTGATGACTTTACCTCTATTATAGAAAGGCAGCATATAAAAGTCAATAGTTATATTAAATTGATATTGAAAAAATATAAACTTTGTTGTATAATAATTGTAAAAAGAGGTGATTAAAGTGAATGAAATTAAGAAATCGCTGAATACTGCGATAGAAGAACTTTTTGCTGTTGCAAAGCTGCGTGAGAATGACATTCTCGTCGTGGGCTGCAGTACGAGTGAGGTTGTCGGAGAGAAAATCGGAAGCTGCGGCAGCGAGGAGACAGCAAAGGTTATTTTCGAAACATTGCTGGAGCATTGCAAAAAGAAAAGAGTGTTCCTTGCGGCACAATGCTGTGAACATCTCAACAGAGCTATAGTTATTGAAAAAGAAGCATACGACTATTACAGAATGACAAACAGAGTGAATGCAGTGCCGGTACGCAGGGCGGGCGGTTCGTTCGCAACTGCTGCATATGGCGGTTTTGATTACCCTGTTGTAGTTGAAAATATCAAGGCAGACGCAGGTGTTGATATAGGTGATACCTTTATAGGTATGCATATTAAAGCTGTTGCAGTGCCCGTCAGAGTGAGTGTCAGCTCGGTAGGACAGGCACATCTTACACTTTGCAGAACGCGCTGCAAGTATGTCGGCGGAGAGCGGGCAGTGTACGACAGCGAGCTGGGATAAAAGAAAAAACCTCGGGTAACCGAGGTTTTATTTTGTCAGTCTTTCGTATTCTTCGTATAGTCTGCGCAGCAGACTGTCCTCGGCCCCTACAAGGGGAAGACGAAGCTCGCGTGTACAAAAGCCTTTGTATGCCATAACTTCCTTTATGGGAATTGGATTTATATCACAAAACAGCATTTTGGAGAACTTTAAGTGCTTCATGTATATTTCTTTTGCGGTTTTATAATTGCCCGAAAAGTACTCGCTGCATATTCGTGAAACTGCAGCAGGACAGATGTTTGAAAGGACAGAGATAACTCCGTCGGCTCCGAGTGCAAGCAGTGGCAGTGTGAGGTCGTCGTTGCCGCAGAACAGCTGCAGCTTGTTGCCGTAAAGACTCTTGGCATAGGCAATTTCGGACACATTTGTACCTGCCTCCTTTATGGCGCGTATATTGTCTATTTCTGAAAGCCTGGCATAAGTTTCTGGTGTGATTGTTACTCCTGTGCGCGATGGTACATTGTATACAATTACCGGCACATCACTTGTTTTTGCAATCTCGCGGTAATGCTCCACTATACCTTTCTGATTTGTCTTGTTGTAGTAGGGGGTTACCGATAGCACAGCCGATACTCCGTGCTTACAGGCGTATTCGGTCATCTTGACGGCTTTTTTTGTGTCGTTGCTGCCTGTGCCGGCAAGCAGCGGGACTCTGCCGTTTGCCATCTGCAATGCTTTTTCGATAAGCTCGCTATGCTCGTCGTAGTCAAGCGTTGCGCTCTCTCCCGTTGTGCCGCTTACAAGAAGAGCGGATACACCCTCTGATATCTGATATTCTATTATTTTTGACAGTGCTTCAAAGTCTATTTTTCCGTTTTTAAAAGGGGTTATAAGCGCCGTGCAGGCACCCTTGAATATATGTGTTTTCAAAATCAAATCTTCTTTCATTATTTTCGTTAATGGCTCAGACATAGTTTATTATATTCAAAAAATGCCTGTCGTGACATCCTCCAGTGACGCTGTCTTTAAAAAATATGGTTAAAATGACATTGTGGCTTTTGCATAATTTTATCTAAAAAATATATGAAATATTCATAAAAAATCGTCGATTGGTACTTGACATTTTACACAAAAAAAGGTAAAATAATAGAGGATTGTGTAACTTGACGAAGATGTTGATTTTTTGAGTTGCACATTCATATGGGTAAATTATACAAATCTTTTGATTTCGCTTCTTTCGGAAGGATTTTTTGATGGATTGGAAAGAAATAGTCATAAAGACAACAACCGAGGGAATTGAGAGTGTGTCAGGCATTCTTATTGTAAACGGAATATCTGGATACACTATACAGGACAGCAACGATTTTAACAATTTCCTTGAGGAAAAGACTGTATATTGGGATTATATAGAAGAATCTTTAATGTCTCTGCGTGAGTGTGAAACAACGGTCACATTCTATGTTTCGGATGATGCCGAGGGAGAGGAAAGCCTTGACAAGGTTAAGAAGGCTCTGCTCGAACTTAAGGAGAACGATTCCGAGAGCAGGTTCGGCAGTCTTGATATTACGGTAGGCACTATTGCAGACGAGGATTGGGCAAACAACTGGAAGCAGTATTTTAAACCTCTCACCATAGGCAAAAATATCGTTATAAAGCCAAGCTGGGAAGAATACAACGCCGGTGATGGCAAGACGGTTATAGAGATTGACCCGTCATCATCTTTCGGCACAGGCTCGCACACCACAACACGGCTTTGCCTTGAGTATATCGAGCAGCTTTGCGAAAGCATAGCCCCTGTCGGGGATATGGCAGATGTCGGTTGCGGTTCGGGCATTCTCGGTATAGGAGCTTATAAGCTCGGATGTAAGAGGATTACTGCAATAGATATTGAGGACAATTCTATAAAAGTCGCAAAAGAGAACTTTTCGCTCAACAGCATCCCCGAAGACGGTGTCAGGACTTTTGTCGGAAGTATCACCGATGACAAAGAGCTTTACCGCACTGTCGCAGACCGTAAGTACAAAATTCTTGCCGCAAATATTGTTGCGGATGTACTCATTGCCATGGCGCCTCTTTTCAAGGCAATGCTGAGTGATGACGGCTATGCTGTTCTCTCGGGTATTATTACCGACAGGGAAAAGGAAGTGCTTGACAAGTTTACAGACAGCGGATTTGAAGTGTGCGATGTCAAACGAGAGGACTGCTGGACGGCAGCTCTTATAAAACACAACTGACTTTTGGTGGAAGATATGCCGAGATTCTTTGTTGAAAATGATAAGATTGATTTAATTTCCGGCACTGTCACGCTCACGGGAGAAAACGCAAGCCACATATCACTTTCACTCCGTATGAGGATTGGCGAGACGATAACCGTGTGCGACAGCAGCAATCAGTTTGACTATGTCTGTGAAATCTGCGGAATCACAAAAGACGGTGTAACGGCTAGAATAATTACTTCAGGGCAGAATAACAGTGAACCTGATGTGTGCGTAACTCTTTTTCAGGCACTGCCAAAGGGCGACAAGATGGAGCTTGTAATCCAGAAAAGCGTCGAGCTCGGAGTGCATGAGATTGTTCCTGTTATTACAGACAGGTGCGTCTCAAGACCCGATGAAAAGAGTCTTGCACGCAAGCTCGGACGATGGAACAAGATTTCTCTTGAGGCTGCAATGCAGTCGGGGCGGGGAAGAGTACCGAGAGTATCCGAGCCTGTGAGCTTTGAAGATGCAGTGTCACGCATAAGGCAAGCTGATATCGGCTTTCTCTGCTATGAAAAACAGCAGGGCAGCAGTCTGAACAGTATTATTTCTAACAAAAATGCGCACAGTATAGCGTTTTTTGTAGGGCCTGAGGGCGGTATATCCGAGCACGACGCAGAATATGCGCGGGACAGAGGAGTTACTCTTGTGGGGCTCGGCGAGCGGATTCTCCGTACCGAAACGGCGCCTTTATGCGTGCTGTCGGGCATTATGTTCCTGACAGATAATATGAACTAAAACAACAATTACACTAATTAAAAAGGAGATATTTAAAATGGCGGTAAAGAAGACTTCATCAGCACAGCTCAAAAAATTCAAGGAGGACATCCTGTTTTTCAGAATGTCAATGGTATTTATACTTGCCTGCTGTGCAGTAATGGCTATTTTAAGACTTAACAGCGGCAGAAACGGTATGGCTTTCTGGGAGCTTTCACGCAATCCGCTTTATATAGGTATAGTTTCACTTGTTTTTGTTGCATCGGTTGTATGGTTTATTATCAATAAGCGCAACAAAAAGGACGAAACGGTTACCACCTTTGCAAGCATCAATTTTGTAGCAGTTACCGGATATATACTCGGTTGCTCGCTCTACTGGGGCAATTCTACCGGTCCCAGCGCAACAGTTCTGATGATAGCTACAATATGCCTCGCGCTTCTTTACTTCATCTACTATATTTTTAAGCGTGATTTCTTTATTTTTTCACTTGCAAATCTCGTGTTTGCAGCAACCTTGTGGGTTTTCGGCCTTGACACTCTTTTTACAGCGATAGCAGGAGCATTAATGCTTGCTGTGTCGGTGCTCGTTTGCCTTGTTGCCTACAGACTTTCAAGAATCAACGCCGCCGGCAAGAGCGTCAGCGGGGAAAGCTATTTTCCTTGCTATATATCATTCCTTATAGCGGTAGTTCTGATTTGCTGTGTTAATTTCTTCTCAGCAATCACACTTCTGACAGCGGCAGCGGTAATGCTTGTGCAGTATGTTCTTGCGGGAATTTACTACACCGTAAAATTGATAAAGGAGGCGTAAAGTTATGTCTTATAAATTGTACCAAAGTGTAATTAACCAGATGAGAGACACGGTTGACCGTGAAATTGGTATTATTGACGAGTTCGGTACTCTCGTTGCATACAGTGACGGCGAGAAGTTTAAGGAAATGAGAAACGACAGCCAGAAAGAAATAATAGAAACACTGTCGTATTCTATGGATATGCTCGTTCAGGACGGGTACACTTTTCGTCCGGTCGGCACTCACGCAAAGCTTGAGTATGTTATAGTTGTTCAGGGCGAGGATAAGAACGCTAGGGAAATTGCCTCGATTCTTGCTGTATCTTTCAACAATATAAAGACTCTTTATGATGAAAAGCATGACAAGTCGAGCTTTATAAAGAACATCATTCTTGATAACATACTTCCGAGTGATATTTATGTAAAGGCAAAAGAGCTTCACTTCAACAGCGAAACCCCGAGAGTTGTATACTTTATCCGCTTCAACGAGTCAAATGAGA
>JAZNMZ010000054.1:0-5460 GCA_045580005.1 Eubacteriales bacterium
CCCGAACAGATTGCAAGTTATAAAAAGGAGTGGAACGAGCAATGAGAGATATACACTGCGACTACTGCGGAACGCTTACCCTCTTTGTTGATAGCAAGGTAATTTATGGCCGAAGTTATGGGATGATTTATCTCTGTCCGAAATGTAACGCATATGTCGGTGTTCACAAAGGCACCGACAAACCGCTTGGCAGACTTGCGGATGCAGAGTTGAGGAAATGGAAAAACGCAGCACATAGAGCGTTTGATCCTCTCTGGCAACGCGGACCATTTCGAGGCAAAAGAAACGCGGCTTACAGTTGGCTTGCTGAACAAATGCAACTGCCGGTAGAAGAAACACACATAGGAATGTTTGATGTTGAAAAGTGCAGAACGGCAATAGCCCTCTGCGAAAGTAAAATGATGAAAGGAGGCATACAAAATGCCTGAACAAAACAATGTTATGAATAGTGAAATTCTTATAGACACAGGGAGCGTTTGTGTACCGATAAAGGACTATAACGAGCTTGTAAGTGCATCCGCGAAACTGAAAATCATTGAAAATATGTATCGCGGTATAGACAGTTATCATTACGGAGAAGTCTTAAAGACGGTATTCGGGGAGAAAGGAGAAAACGAAGATGCTGAATAGAGTTGAGATTATGGGTAGGCTCACAAGCGACCCCGAATTAAGAGCAACAACCTCCGGCACATTCGTTACATCTTTTTCAATCGCAACCGAAAGCGACTATAAAAATCCTCAAAATGAAAAGGTAACAGATTTCTTTGATGTTATCGCGTGGAGAAACACTGCCGAATTTATCAGCAAACATTTTACCAAAGGCAGAATGATTGTTGTAGCCGGAAGATTAAAAACGGAAACTTGGGACGATACAACCACAGGCAAAAAAAGAAAGTCCACAAAGATTGTTGCGGAAAGTGTTTACTTCGGAGATTCCAAAAAGGATGACGGAGTTGCCCCCGGTGCTACATATCCTCCTGCTTCCTCTGTTCCGCAGGGATTTACCGATATTACAGGTGTAGAGGATGACGATTTACCGTTCTAAGGAGGGCTGATGTATGGCAACAGGAAAACGATACTATTGGATGAAGCTCAAAGAATCGTTTATGACCTCGGACACAATCGACTACTTTATGAGCCAACCCAACGGCGCCAATTATGTTGTCCTTTATCAAATGCTCTGTCTTAAAACCATTAACACAGACGGAAGATTATCAAGGCAAATAGGAGAAATAATTATCCCTTATGATGTTGAGAAAATCCAAAGAGATTGTAAATGGTTTTCGGTTGACACAATTCGCGTAGCTCTTAAACTTTATCAAGCCGTAGGTCTTATCTATGAGGACCAGGACGGAGTGCTTGTTCTCTCCGACCACCACAACCTTGTAGGAAGTGAAACCGATTATGCAGCACAGAAGAAAATTCAGCGACAAAATCAGGGAAAACTTCCTCCTCCGTCTGTGGACAGTGCTGTGGACAATGTCCACACAGAGAATAGAGACAAGAGAATAGATAAAAGAGATAAAGAGAAAAGAGTTGAAGATGTTGAGATTGTAGATGTAGAGAGAGAGGATTCTACTCCGCAAGCGGAGGCAGTGTCGGTCAACTGCCCTTATGCGAAAATCAAGGATTTATACCACAAAATTTGTATTTCATATCCCAAAATAAAGACCATTGACGGCAACAGAAAAACTGCGGTCGGTGCAAGGTGGCGAACATATAAAAGCCTTGAAATATTTGAGGAACTGTTCACTATTGCAGAAAACACTCCTTTTCTCAAAGGAGAGAATGAGCGTAATTGGTCGGCAGACTTTGATTGGATGATGAAGCCTACAAACTTCTCAAAGATTTTGGAGCATAAGTATGATGACCGTTCTTCCGGGGAAGCACCTTTGACCGGAGCTATAGGAACTCTTGCAAAAATGTATGAGGAGGCAGGCGGAAATGACGGAACAGGAAACTATTAAGATTGTAACGCTGATAGTTATGAGCTATCCATCAAGCGAGAAATTTAAGGATGAAACATCTCTTAAAGGAATGGTCGCAGTATGGAAAACCATTTTTAAGGATGACAATGCGCAGTTGGTGGAAATGGCGGTACAGAAACACATATCCGTCAACAAATGGCCTCCGAGTATAGCAGAAGTAAGAGAACAAATGATAAATCTCACGCGCCCGGATATTATTCCTCCTGATATTGCTTGGACGGCGGTCAGCGACTTGCTCCACGCAAAGGGTGAATATGGACATTTTGATTTATATTCGGTGTTGCCCGAGCCGGTGGCAAGAGTTGTTGAGACAATTGGATGGAGCAATCTTTATAATTTGCATTGTGGCAGACACAGAGGAAATAAAGACGGTATGGACCGTGTTGCGTTTATGGATTTATATAAGCCTGCTTACGAGCGAGAGCGTGAGCAGGCAATGCTCCCCGAAAGAATAAGGAGTGTATGCGAAAAAAAGAGACAAGAAATTGGCGGAGAGAGCTTGAGGTTAATAGAAAAAGCTCACGAAGAGCGTGTAAAACACGACGAATATTGGGATAGCATCACCAGGAGAAATTATTTAAACGCTCTGGAAAAACACGAAACAAAACTATTAGGAGGTAATTCTGATGAAGAGTAAAAAGAGAAAAATTCCAATGAGAGTTAGGAGAAGAATTTTCTACGCGGTATGTATTGCGATTGTATGTGTGATTCTTCTTGCCTGCGTGAATGGTTGCGACAAAGAAACAGAACCGGTGCAGGTGGCAGCTGCAGATACCAACTCGGAGCTTGCAACCGAAGCTCCCAAAAAGGTCAGCAGATATGCAGAGATACATATTGAAGAATGGGAGATTGACGAGATGGCGGCTATTATCTACCTTGAAGCTCGCAACCAAAGCGCCAAAGGTCAGCAAGCCGTAGCGGAGGTCATATTAAATCGTGTACTGTATGATGGTTTTCCCGATTCTGTGTATGAAGTGATCCACGAGGGCGAAAGCAAAGGTGTTGTGCAGTTTACAACCGTAAAATGCCTTGATGAAGCAAAGCCGACAGAGACACAATACAAAGCCATCAACGCGGCATTGTACGGAGAGCCTATTCTTCCTTTGGATGTGGTTTTCTTCTCCAGGAACGGCGAAAATGACAATGTATGGGGTAAAATTGAGGACCATGTCTTTTGTTACGCATACAAATGGGAGTGATTTTCAATGAACTATGGCAAAGAAAAAGACCCCCTCCGACAATGGCAAGGTAAGGTAAGCCGGGCGAAAGGTCAGGCATTTGAGGAAAGGTTAGACACCGCATTTGCATATTACGCAGACAGAGGATTTGCGAATATAGAAAAAACACCTGAGCCAATGCGAGTAATAAAGCCTTATGGAGACAGGAGATTCGGTCAGTTTATAGCGGTGTATTCCAAAAAGGCACAGCCTGACTACAAAGGAACACTCAAAGGCGGTCGCTCCATTATGTTTGAGGCAAAATACACAGACTCCGACAGGATAACCAAAGACCGCGTGAGCAAAGAACAGACCGACTATATGGATAGCCATCACGCGTTAGGTGCAAGGTGCTATGTCATTATCGGCTATAAGTCAGGCGAAGCTTACCGCATCCCTTGGGATGTATGGCAAAGAATGAAAGAGATATACGGCAGAAAATATCTCAAAGAAACAGATGTACAACAATATAAAATTAAGTCAGCGTGGAATGCCGTGCTGATGATACTTGAATAATTGAAAGGAGCTTAATTATGAGCGAAATATCAAAATACGAAGCGTACAAAAAGAAAATGCAGGGACTGTGTGATGAACACAATCTCATATTCAAATTTACCAAGAACACATACCCCGTAACACTTACCATTAAACCGACAGACCCGGATGATGCGCAGTTGACTTTACTGCCTGATATGAACGACAAGGAAATATCCCCGGATGCATTCTTGATGTTTGAATTCAAGGACGGAGATATCACCTACAAAACATCAAAGGAATTCGTCATCAGCGAAACTCTGTTTAACAAAATCAAAAACCTTTTCAAGAATATGCACAGCTGTTGGATGCAACATTTCTTCCGTGATATTATCGAGCGCGAACTGCTTGCGCCGGGAGCAATGCCTGAGATTGACGAATCGGATGCGGATGACACGGACATAGCTCTCCCGGAGGGTGCAGAACCGATTGAGGAATTTGTTGACGATATTCCCGACGACTACATAACAGAGGCAAAGCAGATTGTTCGTATGGAGAATAAAGCCTCCACCTCTCTCTTGATGCGCAGGCTGAATGTTGACGAGGAAAAGGCAGAGCAGATTATGGAAGCTCTTGAAATTATGGGTGTTGTTGGTCCTTATAATGACGGAGAATCCCGTGAGGTACTTCCGTATGACGAGCCTGACGATAGCGAGGACGGTGCTGACAATGAGTAAACCGGATATGAAATCTATCGGTATAAAAAGAGACGATTATAAGGCTATAAAGAGAATGGACAGAATTCAGCTCACGGAATATTTGACAAGAGTATGGAAACGCGGTTACGAGGCAGGCAAAAAGGCAATCGCGGTAAATGTCCCTCCTCAGCCTGAAAACAAGGAGGCTGTTGAGGAATAATGAAAAAAGCCAAGAGAGCGGTTACTAATTCGTACCAAAAAAGATTTGTAGATTTGTTTGATAAACTTTGTTATTCGCGGAACAGACACAGCGTATGGTCGGATTTCGTACTTATGGCCGCTATTGAAATATCAAATGCGGTCGACCAAGTCAACGCCCCGGAACGTGCAGAAACTTATAAAAGGATTTCAAAGCAGTACAATGATTCGGAAAAAGAAGTATTTGGTCAAATGCTCGGTGTAGTTGTTGAGGGTATGGAAGAAAGTACAGACCAGGACTTTCTCGGAGAGTTATATATGGCTCTTGAGCTCGGCAACGACCACGCAGGACAATTCTTCACTCCGTACTGTGTATGTAAAGCTATGGCAAAGATAACGGCACCGAACATTCCTGATGAAATTTCAAAGCGCGGATGGATAGGAGTTAATGACCCGGCCTGCGGCGCAGGTGCGACACTTGTAGCCTTTGCCAATGAGTGCAGAGACCAAGGTGTAAATTATCAAACCTCCGTACTGTTTGTAGCGCAGGATATTGATTACACGGTCGGATGTATGTGCTACCTGCAGCTTAGTCTTATGGGCTGTGCCGGCTATGTGGTTATAGATAATAGCATTACAAACCCATCTACAAGTTATGACAAACACGGACTGTTGCCAAGCAACAATCCCTCTACAATTTGGTACACACCGTTTTATTTCCGCGATATGTGGCATTGGCGAAGAGTAGCCGCTCAAATGGACTTATTTTTCCGAAACACAAAACCCGTAAAAGAAACAAAGGCGGTCGAGGAACCGCCCCAGGAGGAGCAGATTGAATTCCCTGTTGAGAAGAACGGTCAGCTCCGGCTATTTTGAGTAAAGGAG
>JAZNMZ010000055.1:0-11497 GCA_045580005.1 Eubacteriales bacterium
CCAAGGAGTTGACTCTCTACCTTGTCTTCCTAAGACCGCTTGGCCTCCGACTTTGAAACAATAAAAGCAATCGACCCTGCCTGCGCCTTTGGCGTAAGTCCGTTTGGTATATACGCAAACAAGGGCTCAGCAACACCGGTGCTCGGAAGCGAAACGAACGGGCTTGAATCCTACTTCTCGCTCTACTGCGACCCGCTCGCATGGGCAAAGGGCGGATATGTAGATTATCTCGCACCTCAGGTATACTGGGCGTTCAACACATCTGCCGCGCCGTTTGACACCGTTTCAAAGTGGTGGAACGCGAATCTCGACGGCACGGGAGTGAAGCTCTATATAGGACACGCAGCACACAAAGTGGCGGATTTTGCAAAGAATGAGCTGCCCTGTCAGGTAGAATTTACAAGAACACTGCTCACCTGCAAGGGAAGTATCTTCTACGGATATGCATATATAAAGGATAAAAGCACAGGTCTTGCCGACAAACTTGCCGAAATATATGCAGAACCACTCTCATATTCTGAGATCTCATCAAACGGCAAAATTGCCGCCATAAACTATCCGTCATCAGGCTATAAGGCAAGCGCAAGCTCGCAGTATATGCTCGGCTCGTCAGACCCTGCATACCCCATTACTCTCAATGACAATCCCGTGTCGCGAACAAAGGACGGATATTTCAGCCTTTACACATCGCTCTCGCAGGGCGAGAACAGCTATGTTGTAAAGCAGGGCGATATGTCAGTATCACACACTGTTACATACACCACAAAGACAGCGGCGGTGGTAAACACGCTTCCCTCTTTTGATATAACAGACACTACTCCCGACTGCGAAACTTGGATAAGCGGCGGCGACACTGTTACTTTTTCTTGTACGGCTCCTGCCGGTGCGACTGTTACAGTAAGGGTCGGCGGTGCAAGCGCTACACTCTCGCCGACCCTCGGCGCAAAGCCGTCTGCGGGTAAACATATAAAAGAAGTTTACAAAGGCTCTATAAAATTCAGTTCTTTTGCTCCCGCGGGTCAAATAGTGGACCTCGGCACAATCACCTTTACCGCAAAGAGCGGCAGCAACAGCGTGTCGAAATCTGTCGGTCTTATGAAAGAAATCGGTGCAGGTGCGTATATATACGCTCAGGCTGAAAAAGACTATACCCATCTCAAAAAATCGCCGACCTCATCCTTCTACGACGACTACACGCCTACATCAAAGGGTATGCGCGATTATATCATCGGATTCAGCCAGGGATACTATAAGCTCAAGTTCGGCGGCTATATCGACAGCTCGCTTGTGAGTGTGGTTGAGGGACAGCCGCTATATGACAATATTGCAACATCCGCGACAATGGAGGTTGTAAGCAGCGATATTATGAACTACGACGGCAACTACACCGAACTGCGCTTCGGCGTACTCGAAAATGTGCCTGTCGATGTATGGGTGGACGGCAGCGAGATTACAATCGTGCTCTACTGCACAAATCCTCAGAATATGCCGCAGATGGACTTTGTGGAAAACCCGCTCTTCTCGTCTGTTTCGGTAAAGGCAGGTGCAAGCGGAAAGACTGTTCTTTATACCGCAAAGCTCAAGAACGCCGACAACTACTACGGATTTAATCTCTCGTACGACAAGAGCTTTGTTGTTATCAGATTCAACAATCCCATAACAACCTACAATACCGACAAGCCTCTCGCCGACAAGCTGATATTTGTCGACGCAGGTCACGGCGGTGAGGATATCGGCGCAAGAGGTGCTGGCGATCCCGAGCTCGGCATGTTTGAAAGCCAGCTCAATCTTCTTATTGCAAACGACCTTGCAAAAAAGCTTGCAGACCTCGGTGCAACAGTTTACACAACAAGAACAGAGGATGTAACCTACTCGCTGTATGACAGACTTGACATGATAGATGCCGTGCAGCCCGATATGCTCATATCGGTACATCACAACTCTGTTGCCGACAGCGCAAACGCGGCAAAGGCAAGAGGATTCCTCTCGCTTTATTCCAACAACTCAGGCATAATGCTCGCAAAGACAGTTTCGGACACAGTATCCGATATGCTCAATCGTTATCAGCGAGCCTCTGCCTATCAGATGCTCGCGGTTGTGCGTGACCACAGATTTCCGTCAACTCTTGCCGAGATGAGCTTCATCTCAAATGTAGAGGAGTTCCAGTGGACTCTCACAGAGGGTAACATCGAGCGCTCTGCCGATGCTTTGGTGCAGGGAATACTCAACTTCTACAAGAAGCAGGAAGCATTTATGCAGTATTGATTATAGGTCCTATATAATAATGAAAGAAAATCAAAAAAAGAAAAGAGTTGAAAGGATTACAGAAATCCTCTTTGACTTATACCCCAAAGCCGAGTGCTCGCTTGAATTTGAAAGCGACCCGTATAAGCTACTTGTCATGGCGCGCCTTTCGGCGCAGTGTACCGACGCAAGAGTGAATATTGTGTCGCGCGAGCTCTTCTCGGTCTACCCCACAGTCTTTGATATGGCAAAGGCTCCGCTTGACGAAATCGAAAGACTTGTGCGCCCATGCGGTCTTTATCGTACAAAAGCAAAGAGCATAAAGGAAATGAGCGAAATTCTCGCCGAAAAGTATGGTGGCAAGGTTCCGTCGGATATGGATGAGCTGCTTGCTCTGCCCGGTGTGGGCAGAAAAATCGCAAACCTCATCCGAGGCGACTACTTTGGTCTTGGCGGTATTGTGGCAGATACACACTGTATAAGGCTGAGTACTAGATTCGGTCTGTGCGACAGGGCAGATCCTGTTGCTGTTGAGCGCACTCTCGACGGTCTTGTGCCAAAAAACCTGCAGTCTGGCTACTGTCACAGAATGGTTTATTTCGGCAGAGATGTCTGCAAAGCGCAAAATCCAAGGTGCGAAAACTGCCCCTTAAAGGATGAATGTGAATACGAAAGGTGAGCCTGTGCTCACCTTTTTCATGCGTTCATATAATATTAACAAGAAAAATTCAAGAAAAAACGCAAAAGCTCTTGACAAAAGAAAAAAATAGTGGTAAATTTAACAGTGTTAGCACTTGGGTGATTCGAGTGCTAAAATTTAAAAGACAAGGAAGTGAGAGATTTGGAATTAAGTGACAGAAAAAAGCAAATATTAAAATCGGTCATTGACGCATACATTGACTCGGGCGAGCCTGTCGGTTCGAAATATCTCACAGCGTCGACAAACATATCTCTCTCGTCGGCGACAATCCGCAACGAAATGTCCGAGCTTGAAGAAATGGGCTATCTCGACAAGCCGCACACCTCGGCAGGCAGAGTGCCGTCGAGCATGGCATACCGTCTTTATGTCGACGAGCTTATGGAAAGCTACAGGCTTACAATAGAGGAGCTCAATGTCATAAACGAGCTTATGAAATTCAAATCTGGCGAGCTTGATAAGATAATCTCTCGGGCAGGCAAGATTATGTCCGACCTCACAGGCTGTGTGACTCTTGCTGTTACCGAAAGTCAGAGCGCAGGCAAGATCAGACGCTTTGACACAGTGCCTGTTGACGCGAGCAGTTTTCTGCTTGTTATTATCACATCAGACGGCGAGGCAAGAAGCGAGCACATAAAGACAGAAAGCTACATCTCGGATATATCGCTTTCAAGCCTCAAGTGCGCTCTTAACGACAATCTCACCGGTCTGACGCTTGACGAGATTACAATGCCGATTATTATGAAAGCAGAGCTTGAGGCAGGAGAGCTTTCATCTCTCATAAATCCCATCATCCGGCTTGCGTTCAGCTGTGCGGAAAACGACAGCGAGGGCAATGTCAAGATAAGCGGTATATCAAATCTGCTGGCATATCCTGAATTTTCGGATGTAGAAAAGCTAAAGTCGATAATGGATGTTTTTGACAAGAAAAAGGGATATATCAGAAATCTCCTGACAGACAGCGCACAGGCGCACAGTGAGTCGGGCGAGGAGTCTGAGGAGCGTATGCGCCCCTTTAATACAGAAAGCGGTCTTAAGGTATATATCGGCGACGAGAGCACCTCATCGGCGCTGTCTGACACCAGCCTTGTGTTCTGTACGCTCCCGATGGGCGGCAGCGAGGCGGTTATCGGTATACTCGGTCCCAAGCGTATGGACTACCGCAAGGTTGTATCGACTCTCAAGCAGTTTACCAGAAGTATAGAAAGAGCTATGGGAGAGCTTCCCTCTCACCCCGGCGAAGACACGGAGGACAATAAATGACAGAAAAAGACAACAAAGAAAATGTGTCGGGAGAAAAGAAAGACACAAAAAAGGCTCAGAGCAAAAAAAGCGAGCTTGACATATCAAAAAAGCTGCTTGCAGAGGCGACAGCAGAGCGCGACAGTCTGAAGGCAGAGCTTGCTGAGCAAAAAGATATGTACCTGCGCATACTTGCCGAATACGAAAACTACAGAAACAGAACGGCGGCAGAAAAATCAAAGGCTTATTCCGACTCGGTCGCAGACACGGTTGCAAAATTTCTTCCGGTGCTCGATAATCTCGACAGAGCCTGTGCTTTCGGTGCAGGCGACGGACAGGACGAGTCAATAAAAGCAGGTGTCGAGATGATAAGAAAATCATTTATCGACATTCTGGAAAAGCTCGGCGTTTCCGAGATCCCCTCTCAGGGCGAGCAATTCGACCCTGCGCTGCACAACGCCATTATGAAAGAAGACAATCCCGACATAGGCGAAAATGTGATAACAGAAGTGTTCCAGAAAGGCTACAAGCTGGGCGACAAGGTTATCCGCTACGCTATGGTTAAGGTTGCAAACTGAGTTAATAAATAATTTATATATTGGAGGAATTTATTATGGGAAAGAGTATAGGTATAGACCTTGGTACAACAAACTCGTGCGTTGCCGTATTTGAAGGCGGCGAACCTGTCTTTATCGCAAACAGCGAGGGCGCAAGAACAATGCCCTCTATCGTTGCTTTTTCAAAAACAGGCGAAAGACTCGTGGGCGATATGGCAAAGCGTCAGGCAATCACAAACCCCGAGAGAACAATCATCTCAATAAAGAGAGATATGGGTACAGACCGCAAGGTTGTGGTTGACGACAAGCAGTACACTCCTCAGGAGATTTCTGCAATGATTCTTCAGAAGCTCAAGACAGAGGCAGAAAAATACCTCGGCACAACAGTAACAGAGGCTGTTATCACAGTTCCTGCTTACTTTACAGACGCACAGCGTCAGGCAACAAAGGACGCGGGCAAGATTGCCGGTCTTGAAGTAAAGAGAATCATCAATGAACCTACAGCGGCTGCTCTTGCTTACGGCATGGATAAAGAAGAGGAACAAAAAATTATGGTATTCGACCTCGGCGGCGGTACATTTGATGTTTCTATTCTCGAAATCGGCGACGGCGTTATCGAGGTTCTTGCAACAGCAGGTAACAACAGACTCGGCGGCGATGACTTTGACGAGAGAATTATGAACTACATGGCAGATACCTTCAAGGCAAACGAGGGTATCGACCTGCGCAACGACAAGATGTCTCTGCAGAGACTCAGAGACGCTGCAGAAAAGGCAAAAATTGAGCTTTCAGGCGTTACAACAACAAACATCAATCTCCCCTTTATCACAGCAGACGCAACCGGTCCCAAGCACTTTGATATGACTCTTACAAGAGCAAAATTCGACGAGCTCACAGCCGACCTTGTTCAGAAGACAATCACTCCCACAAAGCAGGCTCTTTCTGACGCAGGACTCTCTCCGTCCGAAATCACAAAGGTTCTTCTCGTTGGCGGTTCTTCAAGAATTCCTGCAGTACAGGAAGCTGTATAGAACTTTATCGGCAAGGAGCCTTTCAAGGGCATCAACCCCGACGAGTGCGTAGCGCTCGGTGCTGCAGTTCAGGGCGGTGTTATCAACCAGGATGTAAAGGGCGTTGTTCTTCTCGATGTTACTCCCCTTTCACTCGGTATCGAAACTCTCGGCGGCGTATTCAACAAGATTATCGAAAGAAACACAACAATCCCCGTAAAGAAGAGCCAAATATACTCGACAGCTGCCGACAACCAGACATCTGTTGAAATCCATGTTCTTCAGGGCGAGCGCGAGATGGCGGCAGGCAACAGCACTCTCGGAAGATTCCACCTCGACGGCATTCCCGCAGCTCCCAGAGGAGTTCCTCAGATTGAGGTTACATTTGATATTGACGCAAACGGTATCGTAAATGTTACAGCAAAGGACCTCGGCACAGGCAAGGAACAGCACATCACAATCACATCCTCCACAAATATGTCAAAGGAAGATGTAGAAAAGGCTGTAAAGGACGCAGAAAAGTTTGCTGAGGAAGACAAGAAGCAGAGAGAAGCTGTTGATACAAAGAACCAGGCAGAAAGCCTCATCTTCCAGTGCGAAAAGACTCTTTCCGAGCTTGGCGACAAGGTAACAGAGGAAGAAAAGGCTCCCATCAACACCGCAAAGGATGCTCTCAAGGCAAAGCTTGACGCAGGAGCTTCGACAGAGGAGCTCAAGAACGCAATCGAGGAGCTCAACAAGGCATTCTACGCAATCAGCGAAAAGCTCTACGCACAGGCACAGGCTGCTCAGCAGCAGGCACAGGGCGCAGGTCAGAGCGGCGCTACAAACGACGACGGCACAATCAATGCCGATTTTGAAGATAAAGACTGATTAAAGGATAATTATGGCAGATAAAAGAGATTATTATGAGGTTCTAGGTCTCACAAAGGGCGCGAGCGACGACGAGATAAAAAAGTCGTTCCGCAAGCTTGCCAAAAAATATCACCCGGACTTAAATCCGGGTGACAAAGAGGCCGAAAGAAACTTCAAGGAGGTAAACGAAGCCTACGAGGTGCTGTCCGATAGCGACAAAAAGGCTCGCTACGATGCCTACGGTCACGCAGGAGTCGACCCCAATTTCGGCGCCGGCGCAGGCGGCGGTGGCTTCGGAGGCTTTGGCGGATTTTCCGACTTTGGCGATATCGGCGATATTTTCTCGAGCTTCTTCGGCGGCGGCGCGTCGTCCTCTCAGAGAAGAAACGCTCCGACAAGAGGACAGGACAGAGAAATCCGTATCACAATCGGCTTTGAGGAAGCTGCGTTCGGCTGTAAGAAATCTATCTCCTACAAGCGCATAGAAAAATGCTCGTGCTGCGGAGGCTCCGGCGCCGAGAAGGGCTCCTCCCCCGAGACCTGCCCCAACTGTCACGGCTCGGGACAGGTAAGAGTGCAGCAGAGAACGCCTTTCGGTGTCATGCAGTCAAGCCGTCCATGCTCAAACTGTAACGGCAAGGGCTCTGTTATAAAGAATCCCTGTAAGGACTGCGGCGGCACAGGATATATCGCAAAGACAAACTCTGCCGATGTCAATATTCCTGCAGGTATCGACAACAATCAGACAATCAAGCGCCAGGGCTACGGCGACGCAGGGCGCAACGGCGGACCAAGCGGCGATCTTTTTATCACCGTCAGCGTGAGAAGCCACGAGCTGTTTGAGCGCAAGGGCTATGACCTGTATTGCGAGATTCCTGTTTCATATGCAGAGGCGGCACTCGGAGCAACACTCCATGTTCCGACTCTTGAGGGCGACTATGAATATAGTATGCCGGAGGGCACACAGACCGGCACAACCTTTACTGCCAAGGGCAAGGGTATCACCCATATCGGCGGCAAGGGCAAGGGCAATCTTTACTTCACCGTCACGGTTGATATTCCGAAGAATCTCTCGGCAAAGCAAAAAGAGCTGTTGCGGCAGTTTGACGAAACTCTCGGCAATAAAAACAGCGTGAAGCGAAACAGTTTTTTTGAAAAAATGAAAAAGGCTTTCCAGTAACATAAGAAAAGAAGTCAGCATATGCTGACTTCTTTTTTGCTCATTTTGAAGCTTCATCAAACATCGGCACTTCTTCCCGAACCTGCACATCTGCACACGAAATAAGACCCGTGAGCATAAGGGCAACGAGAAATAAGCATAAAAGCTTTGTCATAATACCCTCCCAAGCGTTCTGTTTTTTACCGTACCGTTATGCATAAAAACGCATTTTTTTACAAATTAGTATTGACAAGCGTAAAAATATACATTATAATGAATGAAACGATAGAGGCGCATCTTGTTATCAGTAGGATCACTTCAGTGCTCAGCCGGAGCGTGAGTCCGAAAGGAACGGGTGCCGAAGACAGTCGGGTGGCAAGCGGCTGGTCTGGCAGGCGGAAATAATATTTTGTCTGTTGTCGCACAAGCGGAGAGCTATCTTTATACTTTACTATTTTCGGTATTCCTGTCTTTGGGAGTACTGTTAATGTTCGGTATGGTAGCTGCATCGCAGTTATCATTTTTTTGTTTAAAGGAGACCTACTATGAAAAACACAGTTTTCACAGGAGTAGCCACTGCCATTGTCACTCCTATGACAAAGGGCGGAGCGATTGACTACGATACTTATGCAAAACTCATCGACTGGCAGATTGCCGAGGGTATCAACGCCATTGTTGCCGCAGGTACAACAGGCGAGGGCTCAACACTCACAGACGAGGAGCACAGAGAGCTTCTTAAATTTACGGTTGACAAGGTTGCCGGCAGAGTTCCCGTTATTGCAGGCACAGGCTCAAACGATATCGCATATGCCGTTGACCTTACAAGGTTTGCGTGCGAAATCGGCGCCGACGCCATGCTCGTTGTTGCTCCCTACTATAACAAGGCAACGCAGAACGGACTTATCGCATCGTTTACCGCTATTGCAGACGCGAGCACAAAGCCGATTATACTCTACAATGTTCCGTCACGCACAGGCTGCAACATTGCTCCCGAAACCTGCGCAGCTCTTGCAGAGCACAAGAATATTGTTGCCATCAAGGAAGCAAGCGGCAACATCTCACAGATTGCAAAAATCGCGTCTTTGTGCGGCGACAAGATTGACATATACTCGGGCAACGACGACCAGATTGTTCCCGTTCTCTCGCTCGGCGGAAAGGGCGTTATCTCGGTGCTTTCCAACATTCTTCCCAAGGAAACTGTGGCTATGTGCGACAACTATTTTAACGGAAATGTGGCGCAGAGCACAAAGGCACAGCTCGAACTTCTCCCCCTCATCGACTCGCTCTTCTGCGAGGTTAATCCGATTCCCGTAAAAGCAGCCGTCGCTGCTATGGGCTTTGGTGAAAATGTTCTCCGTCTCCCGCTGACTCCCATGGAAGAAAAGCACGAAAAAGAAATGCTTTCTCTTATGGAAAAAGCAGGAATTTCTCTTAAATAATTAAAAAGGAGAAAAATATGAAGATTATTATAAGCGGTATCGGCGGCAGAATGGGCGCCGAGGTTGCAAAGCTCGCAAATGACGGCTTCAGAAGCGCCGAGCTTACCGCAGGCGTTGATATGAAAGCTGTTGATATGTCCTGCAAGGTATATGGCAGCTTTGAGGAGATTGACGAATGTGCCGACTGCGTTATCGACTTTTCGCACCACAGTGCGACAAAAGCTCTGCTCGGCTACTGCGTTTCGTCAAAGACTCCCGTTGTGCTTGCGACAACAGGTCAGACTCCCGAGGAGCTCGAAATGATTGACACTGCAGCAAAGCACATTCCCGTATTCCGCTCGGCAAATATGTCACTGGGGGTAGCTCTTCTTGTTGAACTTGCAAAGACAGCGGCAAAAACCATGCCCGACGCCGATATTGAAATTATAGAAAAGCATCACAACCGCAAGCTCGACGCGCCGAGCGGTACAGCTCTTCTTATTGCAGACGCAATTAAAACCGTGCGCGACAAGGCAAGCTATGTCTTTGGCAGAAGCGGAAACGCTCCTCGGACCAAGGATGAGATTGGCGTCCACGCAATTCGTATGGGCAATATCGTGGGCGAGCACGAGGTTATTGTGGGCACAGACTCGCAGACAATCACCCTCAAGCACGAGGCTCACACCCGCTCGCTCTTTGCAGAGGGCGCGCTTTGCGCTGCTGAATTTATTGTCGGCAAGAGTGCAGGGCTTTACAATATGCAGGACATGATAGAACAAGGCAAATAAACTTGAAAGGTCATTTATGATAGCAAGCAACATCACAAAAAAAGACGGAACTTTGCACTTTGCAGGCAAAAACACCTGCGAAATGATAAAAAAATACGGCTCGCCTCTGTATCTTTTTGACGAGCAGAGAATCAGAAGCAATATGAGAACCTACATCAGCGCCATGAGCAAATACTTCGGTGCAGGCTCCTACCCTCTTTATGCAAGTAAAGCTGCGTCTTTCAAGCAGATTTACAGAATTGCAAAAGACGAGGGCATGGGAATTGATGTGGTATCCTCGGGCGAAATATACACTGCCAAGAGTGCAGGCTTTCCTCTCGAAAGAGCTTATTTCCACAGCAACAACAAAACAGACGCCGACATTGCCTACGCAATAGAGAACGGTGTGGGATATTTTGTTGCCGACAACCACGAGGAGCTTGACAGTATTGACCGCATCTCGGAAAAGATGGGTGTGATATCAAATGTGCTTTTGCGCCTTACCCCCGGCATCGACCCCCACACATACGAGGCGGTTGCCACAGGCAAGGTCGACTCAAAGTTCGGTTCGGCGATTGTGACAGGCGCGGCTGAGGATATTGCTCTTTATGCTATGAGCAAAAAGAACATTCACCTTTGCGGCTTCCACTGCCATGTGGGCTCGCAGGTATTTGATTCTGATGTGTATATCAAGACCTCCGAAACAATGCTCACCTTTATCCGCGATATGAAAGAAAAGCACGGTCTTGTGACCGAACAGCTCAACCTCGGCGGCGGCTACGGCGTGCGCTACACAGAAGACGATCCTGTCATTGATATTGACGCAAACATACTTGAGGTTTCGCTATTTATGAAAAAGCTGTGCGCAAAGCTTGGTATAACCATGCCCGACATCCGCATGGAGCCCGGCAGAAGCATTGTTGCAGACGCAGGTATGACACTTTATACAGTCGGTTCTGTCAAGAAAATTCCGCAGTACAAGAACTATGTTTCTGTCGACGGCGGTATGACAGACAACCCGAGGTACGCCCTTTATAAATCTGCCTACACAGCCATTGTCGCAAACAAGGCAGACGAGGACTGCGAGTTTATCGCAAGTATTGTGGGCAGATGCTGCGAAAGTGGTGACATCATACAGGAAAATGTCGCACTACCCGAGAGCATAACACGCGGCGACACACTGGCTGTTCTGACAACAGGAGCGTATAACTACTCTATGGCTTCAAACTACAACAGGATTCCTCGACTCCCCGTAATAATGATAAACGGCAATGACGATTATCTTGCTGTACGCAGAGAAAGTCTTGAGGATGTTGCAAGAAACGATATTTGAAACTGGCCTCCCTTTATGGGAGGTTTTTGTTTTTCAGCAAAAAAAGACAAATTTTTATAAAATTTATCCGCGACAGGCATAAAAAACTCTTGATTTTCGCCCTGTAATATGGTAGAATATCTTAATACTATCTCACAAATATATGAAAAGGAGAATAATATGGCATACTATTACAACGAACCGTCGCATACATTCAGCGAGTATCTGCTTGTTCC
>JAZNMZ010000056.1:0-1877 GCA_045580005.1 Eubacteriales bacterium
CTTCTGCTTGAATTGTTTGTTTCGGAGTTTGTGAAACAAACTGCTCGCACGGCTTCTGCTTGAATTGTTTGTTTCGGAGTTTGTGAAACAAACTGCTCGCACGGCTTCTGCTTGAATTGTTTGTTTCGGAGTTTGTGAAACAAACTGCTCGCACGGCTTCTGATTGAATTGTTTGTTTCGGAGTTTGTGAAACAAACTGCTCGCACGGCTTCTGCTTGAATTGTTTGTTTCGGAGTTTGTGAAACAAACTCCTCGCATAACTTTCACTTGTGAAAGTTATGCACTAATCTTGCACCCTCTGTGCAAGCCTTACCCGCATTTCACGGTAGAAGCTTTCATATCTGCCCTCGGCAAGGGCGTTTCTTATTTCTTCCATAAGGGTATTATAGAAATAAAGATTGTGAAGCACGCAAAGTCGCATTCCGAGCAGCTCTCTTGCTTTGAACAGGTGTCTGATATATGCTCTTGTATAACGGCGGCAGGCAGGGCAGTCGCACTTTTCGTCGATAGGTCTGCCATCGCGCTCATACTTGTTGTTGTTAAGGTTCATAAGACCGTTCCAGGTAAAGAGATTGCCGTGACGCGCATTTCTGCTCGGCATAACACAGTCAAAGAAATCAACCCCTCTGTAAACCGCCTCGAGGATGTTTACAGGCGTTCCGACGCCCATGAGGTATCTTGGCTTGTCCTTTGGCATAAAAGGCTCGACGGCATCTATGGTGGCGTACATTTCCTCCGCAGACTCTCCAACTGCAAGACCGCCTATTGCGTAGCCGTCAAGACCGAGCTCTGCAATTTCTTTCATGTGGTTTATTCTCAGATCCTCGTATGTGCTTCCCTGATTAATACCAAAGAGCAGTTGGTGCGGATTTACAGCACCGGGCTCGCTGTTGTTTTTCGCAACCTCTTCCTTGCATATTTTGAGCCATCTTGTCGTTCTAGCACAGGAATTTTTGGTATAGGTGTACTCGGCAGGATTTTCGATACATTCGTCAAAAGCCATTGCTATTGTAGAGCCGAGATTTGCCTGTATTCTCATACTCTCGCGCGGGCCCATAAAAATACGCTTGCCGTCCATATGAGAGTTGAAAAATACTCCCTCCTCGGTAATCTTGCGTAATGTTGCAAGAGAGAAAACCTGAAATCCACCGCTGTCGGTAAGAATTGGTCCCTCCCAGTTAAAAAACTTGTGAAGTCCTCCGAGCTCGCGGATAACACCATCACCCGGGCGGATATGCAGGTGATATGTGTTGGACAGCTCTACCTGACACTTTATATTTAGAAGGTCGCCAGTAGAAACAGCTCCCTTTATGGCGGCTGATGTGCCGACATTCATGAACACGGGAGTTTTTATCTTTCCGTGAACTGTGTCAAACTCTCCGAGCCTTGCTCTTCCTTCCTGTTTTATCAGTTTGTACATTTTTTGTTCCTTTCGCTTTATGTACGCTTGAACATCCTGTCAAGCTTGTCTTTTGTAAATTCTATTATTACAGGTCTTCCGTGAGGACAGTATAAAACCGCCTCGCTTGAGAAGATCTTGTTTGCTATATACTCGTCCTGCATATACGAGTTCTTCTGTCCTGCTTTGACAGCTGCCTTGCACGCGGCAGTAAACAGCGCTCTGTCAAAGAGATCCGACGCCGCAGCACTGTTGCCTTCAAGAAGCTTTGCCGCAAGCGATACAAATATGTCGGCAATGTCTGCAGGGGAGATATGCTCGGGCAGTGAGCGCACTACAAGCAGATTGTCACCGAGACTGTCAAAGTCAAATCCCGTGGAGTCAAACTGCTCTTTGTTTTCCATAATCGCGCGGTGCTCGTCTGTTGAAAGACGCACACTGACAGGCTCAAGCAGCATTTGTGCCCCCTTGCTGTCGG
>JAZNMZ010000057.1:0-2659 GCA_045580005.1 Eubacteriales bacterium
TAACTATGGCGACGCAGTGCTTCTTGAGCGCGGCGGAGTATTCAGAGGAACTGTCACTGTAGTTTCCGGCGTAACATACTCGGCATACGGTGTGGGCGACAAGCCTATAATCTCAGGTTCAGCACAGAACTATGCCGACCCGTCATTCTGGATCGAAACAAGAACACCCAACATTTACAGATTCAATGGTTCACTCAAGAATGTAGGTTCTATCATATTCAACGACTCGGCAGCGCTCGGCAACTACAACGAAATCGTAGGCTACCAGAGTGTTCTGGGCAGAGACGGCTTTACAGGTATCAGAGATATGAAGACCGACCTTGAGTTCTTCAGCAACCTCACAACTCGGGAGCTCTACCTCTATAGTGAAAAGGGCAATCCCGGCGAGAGATTCCACAGCATTGAAATTGCAACCCAGTCCAACCTTGTGGACGGTGAAAATATTACAGATGTTATTATCGACAACATCCGTGCAAGACATACAGGCGGTCATGCGTTCACATTCGGCGGTCATATCAAAAATATAACCGTGCGCAACTGTGTTGCAGACTATGTAGGCGGTTCTATCCTTCAGGGTCATGCAGGTGGCAACATCACCGGCTACGGTAACGCATATCAGCTTTACGGCGGATGCGACGGCTGGTATGTATACGACTGCTGGGCATACCAGATATACGACACTGGTGTCACACACCAGTATACACCTTACGACAAGCTCAAGGACTGTCATATGAACGATGTAAAATACATCGGTAATGTTCTTGAACTGTGCGAATGGTCTATCGAGCACTATAACATCCAGCACGCCCAGACTCAGACAACTCACAACAATGTATATGTGAGCAGCAACATATGCAGACTCAACGGCTACGGCTTCGGAAGCCGCACAGAGTACAGAAAGGGAATAGCAAACCTCGTTCAGAGCTGCGGCGTAACAAAGAACTGCGAAAACTTCGTAATGGAGAACAACATCTTCGACCGCTCTGCAGCAGGACTATTTGAGCTTCTTGCTGGCGGCGACAAGAAGCTCCAGCTTCGCAATAATGTTTATGTTCAAAATGCCGGCGGCAAGCTTGGTAACTTCTTCGACGCTATAATCCTTGCAACAGAGGACTGGAAAGTAAATCTTGAGGAAAATATAAGCGACAAGACTTCGGTTGTTATTTACAACGACGACACTGCCGTAAACAACTACACTCCCACAAGAAGATAAAAGAGCATAACAAAAGACCGGAAGAAAAACTTCCGGTCTTTTGTTTGCAGGTTAAAATTATTTTATGTAAATATTCATGTTGAAAACACATATTATCTATGCTATAATTCAGATGTATCCTAATAAAGTCAAAGGAGAGCTATTATGGCAAGAAAAATTTTTCCCCTTATACTTGCACTATTTCTTCTTTCGGCAAGTATACCGACCCTTGCTGCAGATACGGCTGAGGTTATCACTCACAACGGACAGCCGACAGTCTTCCTTACAGCTTTCGGCAAGTTCTCTTATGAGGGGCAGACAAGAACCGCTTTCAGAAAATTTTCTGAGGCATACGAAGCTCTCGGAGCACAGGGCGGCAGGATTGTAGCCTCAGGCGCTGTTGATATGAAAGATTTTTCGGACACTGTCGGCAGAGGCGCTATCTCATTTGAGGGTATAGGCAAAAAAATTACCGAAACGGTGCTGAAATTTCCCGACACACTGACAAGACTTGACTTTAAAGGTGACACATATTTTGACAATCTTGTTCTTAGGGTCCCCGAAAATATGCCGATTTACACAAACGGTCATGTGTTCCAAGTGTCGGACCGCTTAAACTGCTACTTTTCAGAGCAGCACTGGGACGACGGTATATGGATACAGTATGAGTCACCTCTTGTTGTTGCAACAGGCGACCTTAACGGAAAAACAGCCGAAAGAATTTCTCTCGGCTCGGGTACATATAAGGCAGTTGCCGGAGGTGCTGTCGGCGGCAGTGCTTCGGCCAATACAAGAATAGAAATTTCAGGCGGAAATTATGAGAATGTTTACAGTGGCAACTATCTTTCCGCAGGTGGATTTTCGGGAAGCTCGGATATATCGATTTCGGGAGGTCTTATAGAAAATCTCACAGCAGGAAACGAGAGTGGCAGCTTTGACGGAAATATGACCGTCAGAATATCGGGTGGAGAGATAAAGAGTCTTAATATAGGCTCTGCCGACCCACAAGCCAGGGTAAACGGAAATGTCACCGTCAAAATTACAGGCGAGCCTATATATACTGTAAATTCCAAGAACAAAGGCAGCATCACAGGTTCTCTTATTTACATTACTGATGAGAAGCAGGCAGGCTTTCTCTCGGGTGAAAAATACGACTACCTCATATCTGAAGGAAACACAACTGTAACGCCTGCATACGACGGAACAAAGCTTATAGGATTTAAGATTGCAGACGAAAACGGACTCATTCCTGCAGCGGTATACGCAAATGGAAGGACTGTTTCGCACAGCGGCGGCGTGTTTACCCTACCGGCAGGAAAGGTTTCTCTCTCGTGCGAGCCCAGCTCATCGGTAATTTCAGTTAACAAGAACGCTTCTTATGTTGCAGGTTATACAGACGGAACTTTCCTTCCCGAAAACAACATGACAAGAGCAGAAGCTATCACGCTTCTTTCAAGAATCATCACT
>JAZNMZ010000058.1:0-19747 GCA_045580005.1 Eubacteriales bacterium
AAGAATAAGTAAAGACAAGGAAGAACATAATGGCAGAAAAGAAGAAAAAAGAACCGAAATCAAAAGCTAATACAAAGCCACTCGAGCCTGCTCCCGTGCAGGATCAGCCTATTACCGAAACGCTCAGAGTCAACTATATGCCCTACGCCATGAGTGTAATTATCTCAAGAGCGATCCCCGAGATTGACGGTTTCAAGCCCTCTCAGAGAAAGCTCCTTTACACCATGTACGATATGGGTCTTATGAACGGTCCGAGGACAAAATCGGCGAATGTTGCGGGACAGACAATGCACCTGCACCCCCATGGTGATGCCGCAATATACGAAACTCTTGTGCGTCTTACCAAGGGCAACGAGTCGCTGCTACATCCTTTTATCGATTCAAAGGGCTCTTTCGGTAAGCACTATTCGACTATGGCATACGCTGCTGCACGATATACCGAATGTAAGCTTGACGGAATATGCGAGACAATTTTCGGTGGCATTGACAAAGACGCTGTTGATTTTCAGGACAACTACGACAGTACGATGAAAGAGCCGACGCTTTTACCGACAGCATTTCCGAACATTCTTGTTTCGGCAAATCTCGGTATTGCCGTTGGTATGGCGAGCAACATCTGCTCTTTCAATCTCGGTGAGATATGTGACGCCACAATAGAGCTGATGAAAAATCCCGACACCGATATCCTTGATATCGTGAAGGCTCCCGACTTCTCGACGGGAGGACTGCTCATTTATGATAAGGAGCAGATACGCAGCATTTACGAAACGGGCAGAGGCTCGGTAAAGCTGCGCGCCCGTTACAGCTATGACAAAAAGGCAAATTGTATAGAAGTTTCGCAGATTCCGTATACAACGACAGTCGAAGCAATTATTGCCAAGATCGCTAAATCTGTAAAAGAGGGCAAGCTCAAGGAAATCTCGGATGTAAGAGATGAAACAGACCTCCAGGGTCTTAAGCTCGCTATTGACCTCAAGCGCGGCGCCGATCCCGAAAAGGTTATGACAAAGCTCTTCCGTTCAACTCCCCTGCAGGACTCTTTCCCCTGTAACTTCAATGTTCTTATAGGCGGCACTCCGATGACCCTCGGTGTAAAAGCCATCCTCGAGGAGTGGATTGCATGGAGAACAGAATGTGTACGCAGAGAACTCTATTTCAATCTGTGCAAGATGGAGCAAAGACTTCACCTGCTCTACGGTCTGCGTGAAATACTTCTCGACATCGACAAGGCTATCCGCATCATACGCGAAACGGAAAGCGAAAAACAGGTTGTTCCCAACCTCATGAAAGGCTTTAACATCGACGAGGTTCAGGCTGAGTATATTGCAGAAATAAAGCTCCGTAATCTCAACCGCGAATATATTATCAAAAAGACATCGGAAACAGAAAATCTCGAAAAGGAAATTGCAGACACAAAGGATATTCTTGCCTCGGCAAGAAAGCTGCACAGTGTTATTGCAAAGCAGCTTACAGAAATCAAAAAGAAATATGCAAAGCCCAGAAAAACTCAGCTCATATATGCAGAGGACGAGCCTGTTGCTGAAGAGCAGGCAGTAGAGGTATATCCCATCAATGTGATTCTTACGCACGACGGCTACTTCAAGAAGACGGTTCCGTACAAGGGCAATCTGCCTCACTCTGACGAGCAGAAGCTCAAAGAGGGCGACTATATCATCTGCCGCGAGGACAACGAGAACGACTGCGACCTTATCTTCTTTACCGACAAGTGTCAGGTATACAAGGCAAAAGCAGACGACTTTGATGTTGTAAAGGGACAGTCGCTCGGTGAATATATCCCTGCGAAGCTCGGCTTTGACGAGGGAGAAAATGTTATTATGATGACCTCGACAAAAGACTACTCGGGCAATGTCGGCATTTTCTTCAAAAATGGAAAGGCAGTATCAATAGCGCTTTCGTCCTACGCGACAAAGCTCAACCGCAAAAAGCTCACAAACGCATACAGCGACGACAGTCCTGTTGCAGGTATGTTCTTTATTCCAAAGAGCGAGAGCAAAAAGGACTATGTTGAATTTATTGTAAAATCCTCACAGAACAAGGCAATCATCATAAACTCGAATCAGCTCACACAAAAAGCAACAAGAACAGCCTCGGGTGTATATATTTTCACTCTCAAAAAGGGCAATTCCATTGCCTCTGTTTCGAGCTTTACAGACGACGGCAGTGAGGAAATGAAAAAATACGCAAAATACAGGAAATCAAAGCTTCCAAGCACGGGTACTTTGCTTGAGGATTTTGACATCAATGCCCTGCAGGTGAAGTTTGATTTTTAAAGCATACACCACGGAGGATTATTTTTAGAAAAAATGAACAACTCTGATTTTTCAAAAAGACCGGAAGAAAAGCTCCCTGACGGTATAAAAGCAATAAGAATCAGGCTCACGCCGCCCGATCTTTTTATAATGCTCATAAGCCTTATAGCTTTTACGGTAATCGGATTTTTGAACCCCATATATGCAGCGGCAGCAGCAGCGATTATATCTCCCATGTTTGCCGCCTTTACAAGGAAGCTCGGGGGGCTGTTCCCTGTGGTTATACCGGTAATATCTCTTGTGTCGGCACTTCTTCTGGCTCTCACAGCGCAAAGCTCCTTTACCTTGCTTGTCAATATACCGTTTGCAGCAGTCTGCTCTTATATCATAGCCGCTTGCTCGACAAGACATGCAGGCTCCTTTAAGACCTCTGCGATTTTCGGTCTGTCGATAGCGGCAATTATATGGCTGCTCTCGCTTTTTGCACTGACTCTCTTTGAGCTTGATATGAGTGCAAGGCATTATGTGAAGCTTGCAAGCGAACAGTACGACAGTGTGCAAATACCGCTGCTTGCAGAATCGTTCCGGCTTATTTACGGCGATAACTATTCCGACCAGCAGCTTATCAGCATGGCTTCACAGCTTGTATTCCAGACGAAACTGATGATTCCTGCTTATATATCCTTTATTGCTATGCTGTGGGGATATATTTCGGTATGCCTTTACAAACTGTTTGTAAAGCTTTTTGGAGCGGGAAAAACCCTTTCGGAAGTCAATTTTTCGATAACTATGTCAAAGGTTGCGGCGGTTGCATATCTTATTGTCACTCTGTGTCTTATTTTCAGCTCAGGGGCGACAGCCTATGGATTACAGAATGTCACAAGCATTCTCACGCCAGGATTCTTTATATACGGACTTAAGAATATAAAAACATTTATTGACAAAATGAATTTTTCGGCTGTTATGAGCAGAGTTCTTATTGTTGCAGTTGCAGTTGTGGCACTGTGGCTCGGACAGCTTACCACAAGTGTTGTTGTGGTGTTCGGGCTGAATTATGCTTTCAGCTATGATTACAAAAAGTTCTACACGGGAGGTGATAAGGGATGAGAGAATTCTTAAAGCAGCTCAAGTCGGTCACATGGCGCAAGAGTATGATATGCGCTATTGTAGTGCTTGCTGTTTATACAGTGTTTTGCGGATTATATAATCCGACACTGTTTTTTGCAGGAATAGTTATCATTGCGGCATACCTTATTGCAACATTTCTCGTCCTGAAACGCGATATAAAAACCGAGGGACTGCTCTCAGAGAGCAATCTCATTTCGGGCATCACCCTAGACTTTGTTATGAGTTTCCACAGTCCTGTTATTATCATCAACGACTTGGGCTCAATTATCTGGTATAACAACGCATTTATCTCGAGCTGTGCTCAGAACCGCTCGCTTTATGGAATGAACATTTCCGAGGTCATCAGCGAGGCTATCACTCCTGCCCGTATTGAGCAGCTGAAATCGGGTGTGTCGCTCGACCTTGTTTACAACGAGGTGGATTATACCGTTTCGGGATACAGGCTCAACGCTTCGGGCAAATCGTACTGTATGATGGTGCTTGAGGACAAGACAGAACTTGTAACGGCAAAGAGACTGCTTGAGGAGCAGAACTCGGTTGTTGCGTTTATTATGCTTGACAATGTGTCCGAGGCAATGCAGAATTTCCAGGACAAGTACAGAAGTGTCTCGGCTCACATCGCAGGACTTCTGGAGCAGTTCGGCAAAGACTACGGCGGCATTGTAAAGGAATATGACAGAGACAAGTATCTTGCCATATTTGATCACAAAGGACTTTCACAGATTATTGAATCAAAGTTCGATATACTTGACAGCATACGAGAAACAACAGTCGACGGCATAAGCGTGCCTATTACTGCCTCTATCGGTATATGCTCTGTTGACGGCACTCTTTCTGAAAAAGAAGCTGTCGCAAGAGCGGCTCTCGAGCATGCACTTCAGCGAGGCGGCGACCAGGCAGTGCTTCGTACAGAAAGCTCGACGGAATACTACGGCGGCAAAACGCAGACTGTTCAGAAAAAGACAAAAATCCGCTCACGCGTGGTAGCAGGCGAGCTTAAAAATCTCATAAAGCAGAGCGGAAATGTTCTCATTATGGGACACAGGTTTGCAGACCACGACAGTATTGCCTCCTGTGTTGCGGCGGCAAGAATTGCGACAAAGATGGAGAAAGAAACAAAAATTGTCGTAAATCTCCACGACGCCAATCTCAAGCCGATATTTGCGAAAATGAGGGGCAACAGCTATTATGCTTCGCTCTTCACAGACGCAGTATCTGCCCTCGACCTTGTGCGTTCCGACACGCTTCTAATTGTGTGCGATGTAAACAATCCCGATCTTTTTGAATCACGCGAGCTTTATGACAGCTGTGTGCGTGTTGCAATTATTGACCATCACAGAAAGGTACAGGAGGAGAACGAAATAGCTCCCCTGCTCTCATACATCGAGCCGTCGGCCTCGTCAGCATCCGAGCTTATGAGTGAGATCCTCGAATATGCTGTTCCGTCTGGCTCTCTTGCCAAGATTGAGGCGGAGCTGCTCTTTGCCGGAATTATTCTTGACACCAATAACTTCAAGAAGAATGCAGGCGTCAAAACATTCAGCGCGGCGCTCTTCTTGCGAAGCGAGGGAGCAGACCCAAGTGAAGCACAGAGCTTTTTCAAGACAAGTCTTGAGGAGTATAAAAACGCTTCAAAACTCGGTGAAGATATTACGGTATACAAGGAAAAAATAGCAATTGCCGCGTCCGAATATCTTATTGATGACCCGAGTCAGATAAAGATAGCTTCTGCTAAGATTGCCGACAGACTTCTGACTGTCGGAGGAATAGAGGCGTCGTTCGTTCTTGCGATTATGGGAGAGGATGTCAACATCTCAGCCCGCTCGACAGGCAAGATAAATGTCCAGCTCATTCTCGAATCACTCGGTGGCGGAGGACACTTTGACTCAGCGGGCGCACTTATAAAAGACACAACGCTTGAGGGTGCAAAGGACCTTCTCGCGCAGGCTCTTGAGAGCTACTTTGAAAATCAGAAATAAAAATTAATATACTCTGGAGGTAAAAAAATGAAGGTACTGCTTTTGGAAGATGTAAAGGCACAGGGCAAAAAAGGTGAAGTTGTAAATGTATCCGACGGATATGCAAGAAACTTCCTTTTCCCCAAGAAGCTCGCAACCGAGGTTACTCCCGCAATTCTCGGTGAAATAAAATCAAAAGAAGCGTCAAAACAGCACAAAATGGCGGAAGAAAAGAAAGCCGCACAGGAAACTGCTGCGAAATTCTCGAGCCTTGCTGTTAAGATATATGCTACAAGCGGAGCCGACGGAAGATTCTACGGTTCTATCACAAACAAGGAAATCGCAGAGGAGCTCAAAACTCAGTTTGGCATTGACATTGATAAGAGAAAGATTATTCTTGACTCTCCGATCAAGGCTTTCGGCAGCTATACTCTTGATGTTAAACTGCATACCGAGGTGTCGGGCAAGCTCAATATCATTGTAGCTCAGAAAAGCTAAACTTGAAGAAAGGCTGAAAAAATGGCAACAGAAATTATAAACGGTGAGTCTTCTCACCGCCTGCCCGTATCTATTGAGGCCGAGCAGTCTTTACTCGGAGCAATTCTCATTGACCCGGAAAAGATTCGTGAGGTTGTCAATATTATCCGTTCGGATGATTTTTATGTGTCGCAGAACGGCAAGATTTTTGAGGCAATGCAGTCTTTGTTTCTGCAGAGTCAGAACATAGATGTTGTTACCCTGCTTGACATACTTGTAAAATCGGGTATGTATGATGAAGCGGGCGGCAAGAGCTATATTATGCTGCTTGCCGACTCTGTTCCCTCGGCGGCAAACATCACAGACTACGCCAAGATCATTCGAGATAAGTCTATGCTCAGAAAGCTCATTGAGGCAGCGCAGGAAATAAGCGAAATGGCGTATGCCGGCGAGGGCGATGTGAGCTCTATTATCGACAGCGCCGAGCAGAAGATTTTTAATATCGCCTCGGATGTAAACACAAAAGGCTTTACACACATCCGCGATGTCATAGTACAGAACTACTCTCAGCTCCAGGCTCTTACAGAAAACAAAGAGGAAGCAATGGGCACTCCCACATACTTCAGCAGTATCGACAAGCTGCTCATTGGTATGGGAAGCACCGACCTTATTATTGTCGGAGCGCGACCGGGTATGGGTAAAACCTCGTTCTGTCTTAATATTGCAACAAAGGTAGCCTGCAAAAAGAAAAAGGCTGTAGCTATCTTCTCGCTTGAGATGTCAAACGAGCAGCTTGTATCGAGAATGCTGTCGAGCGAGGCCCTTATTGACAGTTCAAAAATGCGTACCGGCGAGCTTGAGACAGACGACTGGACAAACCTTGCAAGAGCGGCTTCTGTTCTTTCGGAAACTGACATTCTTATAGACGACACCCCTGGTATCACGGTTACGGGAATGAAAGCAAAGCTGAGAAGAGTAAAAAATCTCGGTCTTGTCATTATCGACTATCTCCAGCTCATGCAGTCAGAGCACCACACAGACAACCGTGTGCAGGAAATAGGTGACATTTCGAGAAACCTCAAGCTTCTTGCAAAGGATCTCAAGGTACCTGTTATCACCTGTGCGCAGCTCAATCGAGGCGTTGAGGGCCGTACCGACAAGACGCCTATGGTATCCGACCTGCGTGACTCGGGTTCAATCGAGCAGGACGCCGATATAATCATGTTCCTCTACCGTGACGACTACTATAAGGATGACCCTACAAAGCAAAATGTTGCCCAGTGTATCATCGCAAAGAACCGTCACGGGTCGACAGGCAAGGCAGACCTTGGCTGGTACGGACAGTATACAAAGTTTATTTCGGTGGACACCAAGCACGAAAGCTAAGAACATAATATGAAAAACAACACATTTGACAGGGACAAATTTCTCCCGTTTGAAAAAAGTGTACTTGAGGCAACAGAGCGTTACAGTATGCTCGAGCCTTGTGACAGAGTTCTTGTGGGACTGTCAGGCGGCGCCGACTCTGTGAGTCTGCTTGTGGCTTTGCATGAGCTTGTAATAAAAAAAGCTCTAGAAATCACGCTTTGCGCCTGTCATGTAAACCATATGATTCGCGGAAAAGAGGCAGACGCCGACGAGCTTTTTGCAAACAAGCTCTGCGAGAGTCTTGGTATCCCCTTTTACTGCACGCGTATTGATATTCCGTCTATCTGCCAAACTGCAAAGGGCTCGACGGAACTGGTGGCCAGAGAAAAGAGATATGCGTATTTTGACGAGCTCTGCTCGCTTCACAGGTTTACAAAAATCGCAACGGCGCATACTCTGTCCGACAATGCAGAAACGCTGATTTTCAATATATGCAGAGGCGCGTCGGCTGACGGACTGTGCGGTATTCCCCCAAAAAGGGGAAATATCATCCGTCCTCTGTGTCTTGTGACAAGAGCCGATGTTGAGGAATATCTCGGTGCAAAGGGACAAGACTTTTGCAAAGACGCCACAAACGAAAGCGATGACTACACAAGGAATTTCATCCGTCACAAGGTGATACCTGAGCTCAAGAGGATAAACCCGTCCCTTGAGCAAGCGGCAGGCAGGCTGTGCGACAGCGCACGGTGTGATAAGGAATATTTTGACGGAATTCTTGAAAAAAAAGAAGGCTTGAGTGTAATCGATATTGACGCCTTGCCTCAGGCGGTAAAGCTCCGCTATATCAAAAGGCTGTGCAAAGAGGCGTTTGGCGAGGGATTTTTCCTCTCGGCAAAACAGCTTGACGCTATAGAAAGCGAGATAAAAAGTGTTACAAAGGGTGAAAAACGCAGCTCTGAGCTCTCACTGTGCGACAAAAAACAGATGCGTATAGCAGGCACCAATCTCACTTTTTGTGATGTAAATATCAAAAAAAACAAAGAAAATGATAAAGATTTTAATTATTTTCTTAATGAGGGAAAGAATATAATAAATGAGGAGTATGCAATCATTCTCTCTCACACTCCCGTCACACAACAAACACCTGATAATCTCACAAACGCCGATATTGTTTACAAATTATATAAACAAACATCTCTTCCGTCTGATATAATACTTGGTAGGCTGTACGCAAGGTCAAGACGCTTTGGGGACAGCTACCGTGCAGACGGTATGACAAGAAAAGTAAAGAAAATGCTCATTGACAGAAAATACTCTGAAAATGACAAGGCATCTTTACCGATAATATGCGACGAGTGCGGAATCGTGTATATCCCCGACTTCCCTCTCCCCGACAGAATCAAGGCTCATCTTTCCGATACTGACAAAAGAATACACATTGCTATTTATCGCAGACAGAGCAACAACTACATCAAGGAGTGATTTAACAGTTAAATGAAAAAGAATCTGAAAGTTATCATAATTTATATACTGGTAATTGCCGCTATGATAGGCGTTACCACATGGCTATTTGACCAGACAGATACCGCAAAGCTCAAATACAGCGACATTCTCGACCTGTTTCGCGACGAAAAGGTTACCGAGTTTGAAATTGACAACAGCAACACCCTGTATATTACTCTGAATGATAACTCTGAGGTCGTATACAAGCTGCGCAGTCTGGAGCTGTTCCTGAATGACGCAGGCGAGCTTATCAAATCCCAACACATGGACGGAATCATCGTAAGCTACAACTACGAGGAGCCGGTTGAAATTGCATGGTGGGTATCGTATCTGCCATATATCATTTTCTTTGTGTTCATCATTGTTATTTATTTCTTCACAATGAACCAGGCTATGGGCGGAAAAGGAAGCAAGATGAATTCGTTCGGCCGCTCGAGAGCTCATCTTATGAGTGATTCCAAGAACAAGGTAAGGTTCTCGGATGTCGCAGGTGCAGATGAGGAAAAAGAAGAGCTCGAGGAGGTTGTCGAATTCTTAAAGGCTCCGCAGAAATACGCAGAGCTCGGCGCAAGAATTCCGAGAGGCGTACTTCTTGTTGGCCCTCCCGGTACAGGTAAAACACTTCTTGCCAAGGCTGTTGCAGGCGAGGCAGGCGTGCCGTTTTATTCAATCTCCGGCTCTGACTTTGTGGAAATGTATGTCGGTGTGGGCGCCTCACGCGTGCGCGACCTTTTTGAAACAGCAAAGAAAAACTCTCCCAGTATTGTATTCATAGACGAAATTGACGCGGTTGGCCGTCACAGAGGAGCGGGTCTTGGCGGAGGACACGACGAGCGCGAGCAGACTCTCAATCAGCTGCTTGTTGAGATGGACGGATTTGGCAGCAACGAGGGCGTTATCGTTATCGCAGCCACAAACAGACCTGACATCCTCGATCCGGCGCTGTTGCGTCCCGGTCGTTTTGACAGACAGATCACAGTAAACTATCCCGACCTCAAGGGTCGTGTCGAAATACTCAAGGTACACGCCAAGGGCAAGCCTTTTGAAGCGACAGTCGATCTTGAAAAGATTGCCCAGACAACTGTAGGCTTCACAGGTGCTGACCTTGCAAACCTTCTCAACGAGGCGGCACTTCACGCCGCCAGAAAGCACAAAAGACTTATCGGTATGCCCGATATCGAGGAGGCAACTCTCAAGATCATGGTCGGCACACAGAAAAAGTCTCGCAAGTTCAGACCCGAAGAAAAGAAAAAGACCGCTTATCACGAGGCGGGGCACGCTGTTATTGCACACCTCCTGCCCTCGGTTGACCCGGTAAGACAGATTTCCATCATCCCGAGCGGCAGAGCTCTGGGATACACTCTCACCGTTCCGCTTGAGGATAAGGTAAGCGTATACAAGAAAGGTCTTATAGAAGAAATTACTATGCTTCTCGGCGGCCGTGTTGCAGAAAAAGTCTTCTTTGACGACATCTCCGGCGGCGCGTCAAACGATATTCAAAGAGCGACAGAGATTGCACGCAATATGGTTATGCGCTACGGCATGAGCGACACGCTCGGACCTATTGCATTTGCTTCCGAGCGTTCGGCTGACGAAGTGTTCCTCGGTCGCGATTTCAACAATACAAAGAACTATTCGGACGAAACTGCATCAAAGATAGACGCCGAAATCAAAAAGATTATCGACGAAGCATTTGCTTACGCCGAAAAGCTCATTCGCGACAACGAGGAAAAGATGCATATCACGGCAGAGTTCCTCCTACAGTATGAAACAATGGATGAAGACCAGTTCAGATTCCTCATGGACACCAATCCCACTCCTACAATCGAGGACCTTGCCAAGATTGCAGAGGACAAGAAAAAGCAGAGTGAGGAAGAAAATGAAAAGAAGCGTCAGCAGACAAAGTTCACTGTAAAACAGGCCCCTGCAGACGAAGATTCGGAAGAAGCTCAGGAACTCCGCGATGATACTTCTGCGGAAGATATCTCTGAAAAAGAGACTCCTGACGATAGCGAAGAATAAGATTTTCAGGAAACCGCTTTTGCGGTTTCCTGTTATTTATGGTGCAAAACTCAAATATAATGTATAAAAAAGAAATGAGGTACTATTTATGAACTACAAGACAGTTTCTCCCGAGGTGTTTGATTTTAATGCTTTCTCAAAGATAGGCTCGGACTGGATGCTCGTATCTGCGTGTGAGCCTGACGGCTCTTTTAACACCATGACGGCAAGCTGGGGAGGTGTTGGTGTACTGTGGAACAAAAATGTCTTTTTCTGCTTTGTGCGTCCTCAGAGATACACAAGACAGTTTATTGACAACACATCACATATCACTCTTTCGTTTTTTGATGAGAGCTGCCGTAAGTCTCTTGCGCTTTGCGGAAAGCTCAGCGGCAAAGACTGCGACAAAATAAAGGAATCGGGACTTTGCGCGCTCACTGAAAACGGCAAGGTTTTCTTTGAGGAAGCAAAAATAACTATTGTTGGCAAAAAGCTGTACCGCCAGAGTATGACACACGAAAGTTTTATTGACAAGAGCCTTATTGAAAAGAATTATCCTAAAAATGATTTCCATATTACATATGTGTGCGAAATTGAGGAAATAAGAGTCGCTATATAAATATGTGCAAATTCGACAAAAAATCCTCTTTCTCTTGACTATATGTGTAGCCTATGATATAATAATCGTAGGTTTTACCTAATATTTAAAAGAGAGGAAATTTTATGAAAAAATTACTCAATGCATGGAATGGCATAAGCCTTATCCTCCGTATCGCAATCGGCATTGTTATCGGTGTGGTAATTGCCCTTATAAAACCGGGCATTCCCGTGATTACACTTCTCGGTACCCTTTTTGTAGGTGCCCTCAAAGCAATCGCTCCGATACTCGTTTTCGTGCTTGTCACAAGCTCACTTGCTCAGGCCAAGGGCGGCATAGGAAAGAAATTCCGTATGGTTATCTTTCTTTATATGCTCAGTACATTCCTTGCAGCAGTTGTAGCCGTTCTTGCAAGCTTTGCATTCCCCGTGACACTCACTCTCAAGGATGCTGTTAATCAGGCAGCTCCAACAGGAATCGGTGAAGTTCTTTCTTCGCTCCTTACAAACATATTCACAAACCCCGTAGCTGCCATTATGAACGCAAACTACCTCGGAATTCTCTTCTGGGCAGTTGTTCTCGGTCTTGCTCTCAAGGGCTTTGCTTCAGAGAGCACAAAGGAATTCCTCGGCGACCTTTCAAACGCTGTTTCTCAGGCAGTTCGCTGGATAATCAATCTTGCGCCTTTCGGTATTCTCGGTCTTATCTATGATTCCATCTCGACAAGCGGTCTTGATATATTCACAGAATACGGCAAGCTTCTGCTTGTTCTTGTAGGATGTATGCTCGGCGTTGCTCTTATCGTTGACCCGCTTATCGCATTTATCCTACTCCGCAAGAATCCTTATCCGCTCGTATTCCGCTGCTTTAAGGAGAGCGGTGTTACAGCTTTCTTCACAAGAAGCTCTGCTGCTAACATCCCCGTAAATATGGCTCTTTGCGAGAAGCTCGGTCTTAACAAGGATATGTACTCTGTATCTATCCCCCTCGGAGCTACAATCAACATGGACGGCGCTGCTATCACAATCACTGTAATGGCTCTTGCTGCTGCATTCACAACAGGAGTGTCTGTGGATATCCCCACAGCAATTCTTCTCAGTGTTCTTGCTGCTCTCGGTGCGTGCGGTGCTTCGGGCGTTGCAGGCGGTTCGCTGCTTCTTATCCCCATGGCGTGCTCACTGTTTGGCATCAGCAACGATATTGCAATGCAGGTTGTTGGTGTTGGCTTTATCATAGGAGTTATTCAGGACTCTCTCGAAACAGCCATCAACTCCTCGGGCGATGTTCTCTTTGCTGCAACAGCCGAATTCTATGAGTGGAAGAAAGAGGGCAAGGAGCTCCCGTTCTAAAATTTGTAAAATAAAATTTAAGAGTTGTGCTTTTGCACAACTCTTTTTTATTTATTAAAGATTAAGCAAAGCCATAAGCTCTCCCTTGGAGCAAAGGCCTACCTTCTTACCGCACAGCTCGCCGTTTTTGAATATTAGTACTGTCGGAATGCTCTCTATGCGGAACTGTATTGCAAGCTCGCTCTCGTCATCGACATTTACTTTTCCGATCTTTGCTTTTCCGTCAAGCTCTGCTGCAAGCTCCTCGATAATCGGAGCTATCATTCTGCACGGACCGCACCAGGTTGCCCAAAAGTCTACGAGAACAGGAGCGGGGCTGTTTAATACTTCGTCTTTAAAATTTGATTTTGTGATTGTTACTTCCATTGTTTTTCTCCTTTAATCTTTCTTTTTGTAGTAGAGCATACAGTGGCAAAAGCCCTCAAAATCGGGGTCTGCCATCTGCTCGCGAAACTCTTTGCAGATGCACTTATACTCCTGGGTTCTTTCTCTGCGGCAGGGACAGTATCCGCCTGTTTTTTTAAGACCCTCTTTTACAACCTTTACTATTTCCTCATCGGGATTAAATATTATCGCCATATCTGCTCCTCCTTTTTTATTATTTCCAATTATATAATAGCATATTTTCTCTATCTTTTCAACATATAATCAAAAAAAGAGAACGGCAAAGCCGTTCTCTTGAATATCAGTTAACATAATCTACGCCTGCATCACGCTTGCTGAACTCTGATTTCTGGAACTTCGAGTCGATAGAGCTGCCGTCGTCCTCTCCGACAAACTCATAGAGCTTGCCGGGGTTGGGTCTTAATATAACTCTGTCGCGGGCATAGTCCACATAGAAAAACTTATCTCTCGCCTCGGGAGTTAAAGCCGATATTTTGTGCCCAAAAAGCGGAATAATAACCGCCTCGTCTGCAAGCGAGTAGATATATCCCTTACCGCCTTTTTCTGTAGGGAAGTAAACTACTGTCTCGCCGTTTACGGTAACGCCGTTTACCTTGTCACCATCGCGTAGAATCCAGTCTATATCCTTATATCTTTCGGCAACACCGTCAGGACGATATTTTGTCATCTGCAAGAGTGTGCCGAGAGCTTTCTTCTCGTTTGCAGCAAGACCTCTGCGGTCGCTGTACTTACCGAAGACAAAGTTGCGCTCGCTGTCAATTGTGGCCTCTGTATGGTCGCCTGTATAGTAGTTTGATGGTACCGAATAAAGTGCTGCGTTGATGTAGTGACGCTTTACCCAAGACAGGAACATAAACGCTCCGTCAGAGTCGATAACAGTCGTGGGACAGCCTGCAAGCGAGATTGCTGCGCGCATTTCCTTTTCTTCAACACCGCTGTGCGTATCGTGAAGTCTGTTAAGGTCAACGGTATGTTCAAATCTGGGGTCGCCTACCGAGGAATTAATAACAACATCGGGCTTTACTTTCTTTGCTTCCTCATAGAACATTTCAAAGAAGTGCAGAAGCTCTCTCATACCAATACCCTTTTCGGGATGTGCATAGCTCTGTGTATCCTCAGGATTGCGCAGACAGCCGAGAAAGTCGAGTTTTATACCATCGGCATTGTATTCACCCTCACCATTGCCGAATAGCTTTCTTACATACTGACGGATAAACTCACGCGCATTGTCGTGTGTATAGTCTATTGCGTATGTGCCTGGGAAGTTCTTGAAATATGGTGTGTCGAGCAGGCAGTCTGATGTAACACCAAGCTTCTGTGCTCTTGTTTCAAAGCCGTTTGAGGTGGTTTCAAAAAGAGGTGTCTGCCAGAGGATAACATGGTGTCCTCTGGCGTGCAGGCTGTCGATGTATTCCCTGAAGTTAGGAAAACGCTTTTTGTCAGCCTGAGGCTCAAATGCGTGAGGAAGCTGCCAGTTATCGTCGATAAGGAGGTTCATATTAGTAATACCCCACTCTTTTTCTGCCTTGTCGACAATGCTGCTTACCCAGCCTGCGGTAATGCCCTGTCCTACTATATCCTCGTTGAGCTGGTCACCATAGATACATACAAGGGGATCCTTCCACCATGACGGAATTTCCGAGAACTTAAGCTGCTTGGGAGTGTAGTCGGTATACTTTTCCAGAAGCGTGCGGAGCTTTCTTATAGAATCGAGCTCGTCCTCTGGGAAGTAAACAATAACACGGGGCATTGTATATACATTGTTTTCGTCTGTAACCTTGTTGCCACCGCAGCTTTCTATAAGGAAAGATCTGTCATCCTCAAGACGGCAAGAAAAAGTGTCCGGCAGGTCAAGAAGACCAATCGACGCCCAGCCGTCACTGTTACCGATAGCAAGCTCCAGAGCGGGAGCGGTGAAATATCCGTTCATAGAGATATCAGGAAGATTGTGATAGTACGACATATTACGCATATCGTTTCTTCTCGGCTGTGTGCAGAAAGCTCTGTCAAAACCGGCAAGGTCAATACCTCTCTCGGTTGCAAAGGCCCTCACCTTGTATATGGGAGTTTTGCGGTCGTACTGTTTTTTGTAGCCTATAATAATACAGTCGTCGTAAATATCACAGGTCATCTTTGCACCGTCGCCCTCAAGAACTATATTGCTGTCGCTGTGCGAAGTGAGTGCAAGCTTGTCAATCTTATCGTTAATGCTAACTGCAAAAGGAAGTCTGAGGAACTCTTTTCCCCCGCGTGAAATTACAAGTCCCTCGCTGTTATACTTTGTTTCAAATAGCTTCATAGGTATGCACCTCTAAATAAAGTTTTATGTTTCTAAAGAAACATTACTAACATTATTATATATTTTTTCTATATGTTGTCAATAGCCATTTTCGGGATTTTGATGGACAAAAGCGACCTGGGCCTATAGCAACAACGAAAAACATTCACCCAAAACGAGTGAATGTTTTAAAAGATTATTTATCGGCAATTAGCTTTGAGGCAACAGTTACAGCCTTTGAGTGACACCCTGTAAACTGCTCATCGGTATATCTGCGCTTTTCGTTCCAGGTGCGTTCAGCCAGCGCTGCGAGGTTATCTATAATAAATCCGACATCGTGCTCATAATTTGTTCCCCATACAGAAACCTGTGCACCAAGCACCCTGTCTGTCGGAGTTACCTGGACAGGATTCAGGGTTGCCTCAGACTGGTCAAAGTGATTTTCCCACCTGTACATATTCCACGCCATTATGTCATAAGGGTTCCATTTTGTTGAAATTCTTTTTACAATATAAAGCGGTTTCCACGATGCATTGATGATTTTGTATCCCTCGTCAAGCAGATCATACGCCAGATGATAGAGCGACTCCCACGCTATAACTATCGTTTCCTTTGGTACATGGTGTGCGCTCTCCTTGGGGAAGCCCTCCCATACTATAGGTGTCCTGCCCTTTGCAAGCACCATTTTTGCCATTCTTCCGATAAACTCGCTGTACAGCTCGTTTTCATCTGCAAGACCGTTGTCCTTTATATATTTCCTGCAGCAGGGACAGGCTTTCCACACATAGTGATTAACCTCGTCTCCACCGATATGGATATACGGAGAATCTGGGAACATATCACATATTTCGTCAACTATTGTTTCAAGAGCTGCCATCGTTTTGTCACTACCCACGCAGATAACATCGCTTCCGTCCTTTTTCTCTCCTAGATCGGGTCTGTAGTATTCAAGCTCGCTGTCAAGAGTGTTTGCAAAAATCTCAGGATATGCAGCAACAAGCGCGCTTGCGTGTCCGGGGAGCTCTATTTCAGGAATTATCACAACTCCCCTTTTCTTTGCATATTCGCAAAATGCGGCTATCTCCTCAAAGGTATAGCTCTTTCCGGGAATGGCAAGCTTGGGAAAAGCCTTTGACGGCAAGGAGTAGACTACATTATCCATAAAATGCAGATGTAAATACTTTATCTTGAAAAGAAAGCAAATATCTATGTACTTAAAAATAGACTTTGCGCTGTTCCATGTATGACCGAGATCTATCATAAGTCCACGATAGTCCTTGTCGGGATAGTCGTTTATGTGAAGCACAGGTGCGCTCAGCTTATTGCCTGATACGCTTGCAAGCTGCAGAGCGCTTGAAAGACCATAAAGTATACCCTCGTTTGCCGAGGCATAAATCTGCATACCGCCATCCGACACACGAAGCTCATATGCATTCTCATTTACATTTACATCATAAACAAGCTCAATTCCGCCCTTCTTGTTCTCAAGCTTCACCTCGTGAACCTTTTCAAACGAGCTACAGAACCCACTCACAATATCATCCCAGCCATGGTTCTCGGTCCAAATAGCCTTTTCAAAAAACGCATTTCCCTGCCCGAAAGTGCATTTTTTCTCCTGCGGCAAAATCTTACTAAGTACCATACCATGTCTCCTTTATACTTTTAGTTTTTCGTATTATATATCATTAAAGGATAAATGTCAACAACAAATAAAATTTTATCTAAAAATGATAAAAAAGCGTTTGTTTAAGTACCAAAGAGCCCGAAAGATTGACAATGCCCCCCATTTTGTTGTAAAATAAAAAAAGAATAAAGCAAAAGGAAGTAACAAATATGTACGAACTTATTAAGGTTTCGGACGACTGCTATTATATCGACTGCCCGTCAAAAATAGGCTTTGTCAAAACAAGCGACAACAATGTCGTTCTCATTGACAGCGGCAACAACAAGGACGCAGGCAAAAAGGTTAGAAAAATTCTCGACGAGCAAGGCTGGACCCTATGCGCTATATACAACACTCATGCGCACGCCGACCATATAGGCGGAAACAGGTATCTTTCCGAGCAGACAGGCTGCAGAATTTATGCTCCGGGCATTGAGAGCTGTTTTACAAACTATCCTATACTTGAGCCGTCTTTTCTTCACGGAGGATTTCCCTACGCCGAACTCAGACACAAATTTCTTATGGCAGACAGCAGCTGCGCCGAGCCGCTTTCAAAAAGCGTTCTTCCCGACGGCTTTGAGATAATAGAGCTTCCCGGTCATTCGTTTGATATGGTGGGATTTCGTACATCAGACGATGTAGTGTATCTTGCAGACTGTCTTTCAAGCCGAGAAACACTTGACAAATATAAAATCTGCTTCATTTACGATGTCGCTCAGTATCTTGAAACCTTAGAAAAGGTAAAGACACTTGAGGCAAAAGTATTTGTCCCGTCGCACGCTCCTGCCACCGACAACATCGCACCGCTTGCGCAGTACAATATTGACAAGGTCCTTGAGGTGGCGCAAACAATCGTCACTCTGTGCGCAGAGCCGATAAGCTTCGAAGCACTCTTGCAAAAGCTGTTTGAACAGTACGAACTGACTATGAACTTTGAGCAGAATATACTCGTCGGAAGCACCGTACGCTCGTATCTTTCCTGGCTCAAAAACGACGGAAAAATTAACACAGCTTTTGATGACAATATGCTCCTTTGGCACAAGGCATAACTTACAGCTTTTGTATTATGATACAATTCTATTGATAAATAATCCTGTTTTTAGAGGTGGACGCACTATGAAAATCAGATGGAACGAAATGACAACCGCTGATAAAGCAATACTGATAATCAGAATTATTGCTTCTGTCGGCGTCGTTGTGTTCGTGACTCTTCAGTTGTTTGGAGTATGCGACCAAGCAATCAATATTGCCGCACCTCTGATAGGATTGGTATTACTTATCCAGTCAATTCAAGAATGGAGGTTGCATCGCGGTGTTGCCGTTTTCGGACTGTGTTCGGCATTGTTCATCTTTACCTGTACCGTTGTTGTATGGCTTTTGAAATAACACGGCATTTCAGCTTTGTCAATAAGTTAACGCAGAGGCTTTCGCCTCTGCGTTTGTTTGCAACAAAAGGGCATTTCACCTATAAGGTGAAATGCCCAAAAAATACCCACAGGCAGTATTAAGACCTTTGCCATGATAAGCTTCGGTTAACTTGTTATCAATTTGATCAGTGTCAACTGAGGTCATCAGTATCGGTGCATACTGGTTATATTCTGCTTGTTCTACTGTCAGACTGGGTGTGTTGATATAAATATCACCTGTAATTGCAATATGCTTTGAAGAATCCAGCGCGGTCTCACCGGGCAGGTGACCGCCTTTACATTCATATACCTCAAACTTCAGTTCCTCAAAATCGAAAAAGCCAATTGCGTAAGCGGTTCTGTCAGATTATCAATATCCTTCCATAATGCTGTTATCTTATCAGAATTCACCGCTTTATACGAAGTGAGACTTTTACAGATGTTTAGGTCTTTTATGTGCTGAATATATGTTTTCCGTAAAATTACTTATTCATTTTCTCCAAGTCATTTTTACGGATTTCAACGCGTCTTACCTTACCGCTGATGGTCTTTGGCAGTTCATCTACAAACTCAACAATTCTTGGATATTTATAGGGGGCAGTATGTGTCTTAACATATTCCTGAATTTCTTTTTTGAGTTCGTCTGACGCTTGCGTTCCTTTTAAAAGTACGATGGTAGCCTTTACAATCTGACCGCGAACTTCATCGGGAACAGGAGTGATTGCACATTCAAGTACATATGGAAGCTCCATGATAACGCTTTCGATTTCAAAAGGTCCGATACGGTAACCGGATGATTTGATAACATCATCAATTCTGCCCACATACCAAAGATATCCGTCTTCGTCCATTGTTGCCTGGTCGCCTGTGTGATAATATCCGTCATGCCATACTTCGTTTGTTTTTTCTTCGTCCAGGTAATAACCGATAAAGAGACCGCAAGGGATATCATCCTTTACACGGATGCAGATTTCGCCTGTATCACCGGTCTTGCATTCGTTTCCGTCAGGATCAAGGACAACTACATCATACAAAGGACTCGGTCTGCCCATAGAGCCGATTTTCGGTGTTGAGCCAACAAAGTTTGCGATAGAGAGTGTTGTTTCTGTCTGTCCAAAGCCTTCCATAATGGTAAGTCCTGTTGCTTTCTTGAACTGATTGAATACTTCCGGATTTAATGCTTCGCCAGCTGTTGTAGCATACTCGATAGAAGAAAGATCGTACTTTGACAAATCCTCTTTAATGAAGAAACGGTACATTGTAGGCGGTGCACAAAATGTTGTGATATGATATTTTGCAAACATCGGTAAGATGTCTTCTGAGTGGAAGCGGTCAAAGTCATA
>JAZNMZ010000059.1:0-11832 GCA_045580005.1 Eubacteriales bacterium
CCCCTGCCTGTAAGGCTAATTGCCGCCTCAGCCGTTTCTATCTGATAAGAGGTGCCGGCAACTGTTACGGACACGGGTGCTACTGTATTAGGAAGAACCTCCTCAAGTGTTCCGGTAACCTTGTCAGTATATACCCACACACTGTCAAACGCCTTCGAATAATAAAGCACATCAAAGTTTTTTACGCTGTTATACGGAATCTCGCTTGTCCCGCTGTAATATGTTGCCTGTTGTGCGTCAATATCCATCTTATCCTGCCACTGTGTTCCTGTCACAATAACAGGACCTTTCACCGTTGACTGAACAAGTGACGCAAAATTTAGACCGTTGTCCTCATATACCGATGTATCGGATATGTCAGCGTGAGCAGCATATTCGACAGTGCTGCCCCTAAGATATAATGTCACAAAATCCTTTTCGGAAAACTCAGCTTCGTTCTTGAATTTTTCCTTAACACTGCTGCCGAGAGTGTAGGTCTTGCCTCCCACAACAATACTCTTTGGGTCTTCCGCTGACGGGATAACCTGCTCCACAATTCCAGACACATTGGCAGTATATATCCACGCTGCGCCAAGCTCGCTGCAATAGTATACAAGGTCGTTGCCGTCTATAGTATGTCTGTCCTTGCGGGCATCATTTACATAGGTTGCTGCAGCACCGAAGCTTCCTGCGACAACAGGCCCCTGAGCCTTAAGAGCATAAACCGCCTCGGCACTCTCGTCAAGAAGAAGCACGGCAGTATCGCCTATTCCAAAAGAGCCTGTGCCTGACAAAACACTCTTTGCCTGTGTTGCGTTGCCGATAGTATAGGTAGTACCGGAAAGAATGAGTGCCGACGGATTTGCCTTGTCGGGCAAAAAATCGTCTATTGTACCTACTGCCTTGTCTGAATATATCCATACAGCTTCAAGATTTTCGGAGTAATAAAGAATGTCATATACCTCAATATCGTCAAAGCTCACAACTCTGTTGTCCTTATAGCATACCGCACTCTCTGCAGGAAATCCGATATCGGCACTTATACTGCTCTTGTCCTTTACGATATAAGGGCCCTTTTTGCCGGATGAGATAACTGCCGACGAGTCGATATTGCCATGTGCGTCTACCGTGTAGCCTATAAGAGTGGCATAGGCTCTACCGTCCTTTGTACTGCTGCAAAGCATATTGTAGATAAGATGCATACACTCGCGTCTTGTGAGCACCTGTCCCCTTTTGGCAGATATGTTCTTGTCAAGGTCAACACTTCTGTACTTTGCAAGCTGTCCATCGGGATAAGCGCCTGCAAAATCAGAATCGGTATATCCTAACATTTTGATCACAAGCGTCACAGCTTCCTCTAGAGTTACATTATTGTCGGGCTTGAATGTTCCGTCGAGATAGCCGTTTACAATACCGCCTGTCACAGCAATCTTGACATACGGAGCCGCCCAGTGCGAGGCTCTGACATCGGGAAAGGGCGATACAGACACCGCCGCCTCAGCGTCATCCTTGTAAAGTGACGCCGAAACAAGCATTTTTGTAAACTCTGCCCTTGTGACATTGTTCTCTAAATTCAGATTTCCATATTGGTCGCCGTTCATAATCCTCATAGCGCCCAGAACGCTTATTATCTCATCCTCTGCCGAGCCTGTGTCGACAGCCAGAACCGGCAGTGAAGAAAAAACAATCAAAAGAACCATAACGGCACATATAATTCGTTTCATAAAAAATCCTTCCAGTTATTGTATATAATTGTGCTTATCCAGAGTTTATTTGGAGTTTTGATTTTCAAAACTCCGCGCATAATGCACAAAGCCTCACTTTGATGAAGTTTCTGCTTCCTGTTTTGGAGTTTTGATTTTCAAAACTCCGCGCATAATGCACAAAGCCTCACTTTGTGCATTATGCATCACTCATACCTCAACGCATCAATAGGATTAAGATTTGCAGCCTTGTTTGCAGGAAGATATCCAAAGAGTACTCCGATACCTACCGATATACCCACTGCAAGAGCAACAGACCCAACAGAGGGGGTTGCCTGCATACCGAGAAGATCTCCAGCAAAACCTGCGCCAAACACACCGACGGCAAGCCCGATAAGTCCACCTATTAGGCTTGTTGTCATAGCCTCAATCACAAACTGCAGCTTAATGTCGCCTTTTTTTGCACCAAGTGCTTTTCTGATACCTATCTCGCGTGTACGCTCGGTTACCGACACGAGCATGATATTCATAATACCGATACCGCCGACAAGAAGTGATATTCCCGCAATGGCAGCAATCACAATCACCATGGTGTCCATAACCTCGTTTATCGTATCAAGTATGTCGGCATACGCTATAACCGAATAGGAGCTGTCAGAACCATATGCTCCGTAAAGCTCGTTGTTGAGAGCCTTTTTTAAATCCTGCACCGTGTCCTTGCTTGTGGCAAGAAAAGTGTACGACGATATGTTTGCGTTCCTCGAAAGCTTTCTCGAGGCGGTTGAATACGGAACAACGACACAATTGTCAGAGCCGTCCTCATCGGTGGCATCTGATATCTCTCCGAGCACGCCGATAATACGGTAGTTCTCTCCGTTGATCTTGATATTACTGCCTAGAGCCTCGCCTGCGTAGACCTCTTCGCTGTTGAGATACGCACCGACAACGCAGACTTTTTTGTTCTTGTAAATATCTATGTACTCGATAAATCTGCCCTCTCCCATTTCCCAGGTCTTTACGGTGAGGTAATCCTCACCGACGCCTGTGACCGTCGAGCCTAAGGTGTCAGAGTCGCCGGGCACCTTGACAGACGCCGTAGACGATACAGTTGGTGACATAGCTTTGACAATCTCGGTGTTTTCACTCGCAAACTCATACATATCGTCAACCGACACAGTTCTTGTAGAGCTTCCCCTGCCTGTGAGGGTGACGCTGATGTTCTGTGTACCAATACTCTCAAACGAGTCGCTCACGGTTGTTGTCATACCGTTGCCAAGACTCATAATGAGTATTACCGAGCCAACGCCGATGATAATGCCAAGCATTGTCAAAAAAGCTCGCATTTTGTTGTTTAAAAGGCTCTTGAGAGCAAGCATAAATGACTGATATATTCCCATCTCACTCGCCTGCCTTTCCCTGTGCCTCAAACGGCAAGTCGGGGTTTACAACCGCCTCTGGTATATGCGCCGGACCGTCGTATACAATCTTGCCATCCTGAAGCCTTATTATACGCTCTGCCTGCTTTGCGATGCTGTTGTCGTGGGTGATAAGTACGATTGTATTGCCCTCACTGTGTAGCTGCTGCAAAAAGCCGAGCACCTCTTTGCCTGTACGCGAGTCAAGCGCGCCCGTTGGCTCGTCGGCAAGGATAACAGACGGATTTCCTGCAAGCGCTCTTGCAATAGAAACTCGCTGCTGCTGACCGCCCGACAGCTGTGACGGCTTGTTGCGTGCCTTGTCGGAAAGCCCCACACGCCCGAGCGATTCAAGCGCCCTTTCGCGTCTTTCCTTTTTGGAAAGTCCGGCATACAATAGCGGAAGCTCGACATTTTCCTGCACAGTAAGCTTGGGGATAAGGTTGTACTGCTGAAAGATAAAGCCTAACATCTTGTTGCGTATATGCGCAAGCTTGTTGTCATTCATCGTGCTTACATCAATACCGCCGAGATAATACCTGCCGGATGTCGGCGTATCAAGAGCACCTATAATATTCATACAGGTTGATTTACCCGAGCCCGACTGTCCGACAATTGCCACAAACTCACCTTGATTTATTGTAAATGATATGTCATCCGCCGCTCTTACCTCATTGTCGCCCATTATATAAATTTTTGACACATGGTCAAATCTTATCAGTTCTTTCATAGGCGTTTCCTTATCTTATACCGCCGCGCATGCCGCCCATTCCACCCGAGGGCATACCGCCTGAGGGCATACCGCCCGACATTCCACCCATATTCATCATTCCTGCAAAGAGCGATTGTACCGGCGCGTCTGCTATGGGTCTATGCTCTATTATATCTCCCTCGGAAAGTCCCGATATAACTTCTATATAGTCATCGTCGCTCACACCGAGCTCAACTGTTACAACCTCAATTTCCTCGCCTTTTTTGAGTCTTACGGTGTTTCCGCGGCTCACTGCCGAAACAGGAATAGCAAGGACATTCTCAGCCTTTTCAACAAGAATTTCGGCGTCCACATTCATTCCCGGCAAAAGCTTGTCGTTGCCGTCTATTTCTATTGTGATAGGATAGCTTGTAGTGCCGTTCTGTGTTGTGCCCACAATGCTCTTTTTGCTGATAATACCGCTAAATCTCTCGCCCACGAGTGAATCGGAGGTAACAATTACCTCCTGACCAACCTTGACAAGCGAAAGGTCAAGCTCATCGATATTCATATCAAATGTGAGCTTTGACATATCGTAAATAATCGCAAGAGTTGTTGTGGAGGACATCGAATTTGAGCCGATTGTGTCGAGGGCCTTGTAGTTCTTCTGAACAACCGTGCCCGAAATAGGAGCCTTTATTGTGTGGTCCTCAAGCAGCTCCTCGAAAGCCTCAAGCTGATCCTGCTGGCTCTCCCACGCCTTTTTGTACTGTTCCACCTGATTGTCAAGCGTCTTGGAAGAAAGGGTGGCGATAAGCTGGCCTTTTCTTACCCTGTCTCCCTCTCTCACGCTGAGCGACTCGACCTCTCCCATAACATCTGAAGTGATGGTTTCTTCCTCGTTGTACTTGAATGTTCCCTCGCCGCAGCAAGAATAAGTCACGCCGTCGGTGCCGATTATGCTTGCATAAGCTTTCATCCCAAAGGTAATACCGCCGGGGTTGCCGACTGAAATTGTCACCTTTCTTGTGAAAGAATTCGTGGCGTTAAGCTCTGTGAGATTTGAAATTTCTGTAACAACACCTGTCAGCACCTCTCCTGTTGACGAGAAGCTGACGGTCGCACTGCTGCCCTTTACAAAATAATCGGTCTCGCTTGCAAAGAAAGGAACCTCAAGCAGCATTGTTTCACTGTCTACTATGTACGCAACCTGTCCGCCGCCGTTAACATTGTCGCCCTCTTCTATATAAAGCTGGCGGATGGTACCTGTATAGTCCGAATAAACATACAGGTCGTTGTAGTCCTCAAGCGCCTCTAGATAATCCTCGTACGCCTCGGATACATCCTCTTTTTTGTCCTCAATGTCATCCTGTACATCCTCGGAATCTACAACATACAGCACCTGATCCTCAAGCACCTGGTCCATTTCCTCAAACTCTGCCGACAGAATATCGCCTGTAACTGTTGCTGTTACGGTATACGAGTCATACGGCTCAAGCGTACCTGTACCTGTAAGTGAGTTTGTGATAGTGCGTCTTGCAACAGTGTACTGTACATACTCCTGCTCCTGTGTCTGACCCGGACCTTTGAAAATGAGAGTCCTCACAGGTCCTATGCCCAAAACAACAAAAAGCAACAAGGCTATTACCACAACCGAAATGGTGATAGTTTTCTTTTTGTTGACCTTTTCAGATTTCTTTTGATTGTTTGTTTCGGTTTTCTTATCTACCGCACTTACTGCAGGCTCTCCCTGCTTTGTGTCCAAGCTGTTCATCCGATACCTCCGTCAAAAATTTCTTGTCGATTATAATTATCACATATTTTTGTGTTCCTGCAATGTGCTTAAAGTGAAAAGTATCTGTTTTTTTATTGAACAAATTTTGCTATATTTATTGCCATATTTTTAACAAGGTAAAATGCTGACGAAAAAGCTCTTTTTACGGCAAAAAAAGGCACAGGAGACCTTTCCCCTATGCCAATTTGTTATTTTCAGACTTTATCAAATTTTATTACTGCTTTAAAGAGGTCGCCGTCGATGATGACATCAAAGCTGCCTCCGCAGGCTTCGGTATAGCTCTTGGCGATTGCAAGTCCAAGTCCGTTGCCTTCTGTGGTACGCGACTGGTCGCCTCTTACAAATCTTCCGATTATTTCCTGAGCGTCAAAATCCATAGGATATGACGAAATATTCTTGAACTCTATTACAGCCTTTCCGTCGCGCTCGTTCGCCGAGATAAACACTCTTGTGTTTTTCATAGCATATTTGAGAATATTGCCGATGAGATTGCTCACAACTCTCGACATTTTTCTGCCGTCGGCATTTATATAAAGTTCCTTATCAACACTGACAATCAAAGGAAGTCCCGACTCGTTTATCTCGTTGTCGTGCTCACCGAGCGACTGATTTATAAGCAGTGCAACATCAAGCTTTTCAAGCTCTACCCTTTCGTTGCCGCTCTGCACCTTTGATATGTCAAAAAGGTCCTGTGTAAGGCTCTTGAGCCTGTCGCTCTTTTTGGCGATAATGCCAATATAGTCTCTCGCCTCGTCAGGCAAGCCCTCAACCTTAGAAAGAAGCTCAGTGTAACTAATAATGGATGTCAGAGGAGTCTTGAGGTCGTGCGATACATTTGTAATAAGGTCGGTCTTGAGCTTTTCTGCTTTCATTTTTGCAGAAACCGACTCATCAAGTCCTTTTGCTATATCGTTGATGTTGCTTGCAAGGCATCGCAGGTCTTCGCTGCGAAGTTCGGGGATTTTGTAAGTAAGCTCGCCCGAGTGTATCCTCTGTGCACCCTTTCTTATTTCGTCAATATCCCTTGCCCTGTATGCCACAAAGATGCAGGCAAGCAAAAACAGCAAGGAATTCAGCGGAAGAAAAGCACCTGGATTACGATAGCCAAAAATTCCGCAAAACAGAACTGCCGTCGTATACACGCCAAGCAATGTCACAAGAATGATTACGCTTTTCTTGTTAAAAACCTTTGATATGTGCTTAAAAAAAGCCTTAAGTGCGCGAATGATATCAACAAAGATTTCCCACGACGATTTTAGAACAATTATAATTATACTTGTCTTTGCAAAGCTTCCGTTTTTTAGCTTTCGCACAATAGAAAGCAGTGAGTTTACAATAAGAAGTCCTCCGAGTGTTGCGGCAAGAAGTGTGACCGACTTGCCCATATAAAACGGAATATTTCTTGCAAAAGTGCTCTCAAGTATGACAAGTCCGCAGCCGATTGTCGCAAATGCAGCAAGGGAAATTGTCGCGAGATGTATCTCGACCCACACGGCGTCCACCCAAGAGGACACACTCTCTCCTCGCGAGTTTTTGCCGCAGGCGGCAATAAGATAAATGAGCATAAGGAGCGCAACAAGAGCAAGACCGAAGCTCTTTACGAATATTTCCCTGATATACCCCTCCTGTCTGTGCCAGATTGCCTCACACTCTGTGACATATTCCTCTTTTATACTTGTGCAAATGGTGATATCGTATTCTCGGTCGAGCAAGTCAAGATCATAAAACCAACCATAATAGTGGCTTCCGCTCTCGGACAAGAACTCGACATATCCGTCGTCGTTCCTTTGAGCTACAACATGGAAGCTGCAGTTCATATAGTCTTCCATGCTCATTTCGCTGTTATTTGTGAATACCCTGTCATTGACCTTGATATAATAATTGAGTTTGCCAATGTTATATATATTTCTGAGCGACTCCTCGATATAGTCATAAACCGTTTTATCAAAGGCGGGGGCTGCGCCGATAAATGGGAGCTCATAGACATCAACTATCTCGGTGCCGCCCTGCGCAGTGTCGGCACCCGGACGGAGAAAGTGAATATCCGACTCTGCCGTATCAGATTCTTGAGCATTCTCATTTGTAGTTACAACACTGTTCCACACCACTAAAGGAACTTTATGCGTTTTTTCAAACTCATCCTTATCATTCTCATACATAGTGAAAGCACCACACACATACTCGACAGGCTCTGTCAGCATCCACGAGAAGTAGCTTGTATTTTCAAAGCTGTCCTCAAAACCATACACATCCGGCTCTTCATTTGTATAGCTTGCAACTCCGTCGATTGCAAAATTAAGTGCTGCAAGAACACTTGCGACAAGCAATAACAGCGCTAGGAATTTTGTAATCGACGAATATATTATTTTTTTCATTTTCCTTACTCCTAATCAACCTTATAGCCTATACCCCAGACAACTCTCAGGTACTTGGGCTCTTTGGGGTTTATCTCTATTTTTTCACGGATATGCCTTATATGTACAGCGATGGTGTTGTCACCCACGACACTCTCCTCATTCCATACACTGCGGTAAATTTCCTCTGCAGAGAACACCCTGCCGCGGTTGCGGCACAAAAGCTCGAGTATCTTGTACTCGATAGGCGTCAGCCGCACATCCTCTCCGTCTACTTTTACGATTTTTTGTTCTGTGTTTATGGTGAGTCCCTGGATTGTAATTTCGCCGCTTTTCTTTTCGATAGAGCCTAGGGTCGTGTAGCGTCTGAGCTGTGATTTGACTCTTGCTACAAGCTCTGACGGGTTAAATGGCTTTGTCACATAATCATCAGCTCCTGCCGTAAGACCCAGTATTTTGTCTGCGTCCTCGGATTTTGCAGATAGCACAATCACAGGAATGTTTCTTGTCTGTCTGAGCTGCATAAGGGTTTTTATCCCGTCAAGCCTTGGCATCATAACATCAAGTATCATAAGATGCACCTCACTCTCGCAAAGAATATCAAGTGCCTCTATTCCGTCGTATGCCTTGAGCACGGTATAATCCTCACCCGACAGAAATATCGCAATACTGTCAACAATTTCTCTGTCGTCATCAACTACAAGTATGTTCATACTTACACCTCCTGCTATAGGATACAATATATTTCTTAAGATTTGCGACAAAGCTTTATTAAGATTTCTTAAGAATTAAACTTTTTGGCATTTAAAAAAAGACAAACACAAAATTTGTCTTTTTTTCTTATTATTCTGCCTTTTTTACAAAGAAGTAAGGCTCTTGCCTCATCTTTTTTTCAACAGTGTTCCACAGCCTTGCCGCATCAAAAATAAAGCTTTCTGCCGCAAGCACATTGCCGCTTTTGATTTCGGTTATCTCGGCAAGCTTGCCGTAGTCCTGCTCGTAGCCGTAAGGCTCTATAAACTCATGGAAGAACTCGGCTCTTGTGACATTGTCGTTCTCGTCAATGCAGGCATATTCTCTGTGATAGGGAGAAACCGTGTAGTCCATTTTGTATACATACGGCGGTCGCACATAATCCTCAACTCCGTGTATGAGCGTGTTATGTGTTATTCCGCAGCCCACCATAAGTATCTTTCCGCCATCGTCCTTGAGCTTATATATGGGGGAGTTCTTGCCCACCTCAACATTGTCGCGTCTGTGGTCGGCAATATACTCATCTCGCCGTCTTCCCCACACCGCAAGAGAATGTGTCGGGTGCAGGCTTCGTTTTACGCCGTCTGTATGTCTGAACACCTCAGGAACGGCACCCACATTGCACTTTGTACCGGCTGTATCAAACACCGGGTTTCTCAAATTCACATAGTCATATGTAAAGGTCGGGAAAAGTATGGTGCCTCCAGTTCCGACCATGTCTTTGAGTGCGTCAATAAATGTGATAATGCCGCCGTCTACCCCTCCCAGCGACTTATATGAGGAGTGAACAAGCACTCTGTCTCCCTCGCGTATACCGAGAGCGTAAAGATCGTTTTGTATTCTTTTAAGGTCCGTACTCATAAAAACCTCCAAAATTTCTTACGCTTTATACTCAAAGCACTTGTTCTGGATAAGTGCCTTTTTATATTTTGCCACATAGTATTTTGCCATTGCAAGATTCTGTTCGCTGTAATTACCGCATTCCTCAGGTCTTGCTCCGGGAATTTCGCCCTCATAGTTCAGGACAAAATCGCACAGCGACAAGACAAGCTCATACACATCCTCTGAGTCAAGCTCGCCGAACATAACAAGATAACAGCCTGTCCTGCAGCCCATAGGGCCGAAGTAGACTATATCGTCTTTCTTTTCACTGTTGCGAAGATAAGTCGCGCCGAGATGCTCTATTGTGTGCAGCGCCGGCATATCAATCACAGGCTCCTTGTTGGGAGAAGTTATTCTCATATCAAAGGTAGTTATACCCGTGCCGTTCCTGCTGTCCCGTCTTGAAACATAAAGTCCCGGGTCGAGTACAAGATGATTTATCTTAAAGCTTGCTATTCTTTCCATACTTTTCACAATTATACCTTTCGTTTTTATATTTTCATAAGTTTTTTATACGGAAGTGCTACAATCACACCGCACGCCATAAGAGCGCACCAGACAAGGATGAGATTTCCCCAGCCTATTGTTGTTGCGGCGTTGGCAAAGAGCATACTGGACACAGACGCCGCCATATAGCTCACAAAATCGAGGAATCCCGTAGCACTTGAAACCATGCCCGTATCTCTGAGGCTCGGACAATATCTGCTCCACAGCATTGAGGCTGCGCCGTTTGACGACATTATTGCAAGCACCATAAACACTATATTTATAACAGGGTGCTTCACAAAATAGACCAGCAGGAAAAACAGTGTTGCAAAAATAAACATCAATCGTATTGTAAGCTCCATATTCCTTTCAAGTCTTTCGTACACAAAAACCGAAACAAAAGCAGTAAATGATATTATAAATGTCGCAGCAGTGAATATCGCAGCCGCACTTTTCGGGTCAAATCCGAGATACTGGGATATGTATGTGGGCAGCCAGAAGACTACCGTTGTCCTGATAACGCCGGTTATTATCGAAATAAATGTGAATTTTATTATCCCATGCTTTATCAAAACCCCGATATTGCCGCCTTTTTCTATTTTGCGGTCATATTGATGGTATTTTACAATCCCCTTTTTTTCGAATATCAAAAAGACGCAAAAGCACACAACCGCCATTATAACAAGAATTGTGCTGCTTGTAAAAAATACATTCTGCCACACCAGAACTGCCGCTGCAACTCCTGCCAGCGGCGAGCCGAAGAACGAAGCAAAGGTATATCCCAGGCTACATCTTGTGGCGTATATCGGCTCTGTGTTTTCTGCCACGACCTTTGTCATAGGACCATATATCATTGACAGGAAATATCCTGTAAAGCCGTATATAATCAAAGCCGCGTTGGCATAATCATACGACAGCCGCGAAAACAGAAAGTTTGTTACAGCCGCCATGAAAAGGCCCGTGCTTATCATATATCTCGCTTTGATTTTATCTCCTATCGCACCGTTAATCAGCTGTCCTACAGCATAGAAAACAAAGTATATAGACGATACCTTGCCGATATAGCTTTCGGTATATCCGTCCTCAATCATCTGCGGTGTAACCGCCCCGAGGATATTTCTTGCAAAATACACCGCAAGATATGATATCGAGCACAAAGCGCCAATATAAATAGCATTTAAAACTTTTTTGTTCATTGTTAGACCCTCGTGTAATAGACAATAGAAAAATTACTGAATAATTCAGATGCCGTTCACAAAAAGAGATAATGCCTATTTTTCAAATCCATCATCTGGATGCCCAGTTTTTTTGCGATTGCGAGGCATAAGGTTTAGATGCAACTTAGGCTCCCTTGTGTAAAGGGAGCTGTCAGCATAGCTGACTGAGGGATTGTGTTTATTGGCTTATTCACAACCCCTCCGAGTTTGCTTCGCAAACCCACCTCCCCTTACACAGGGGAGGCTTTTTTGTTCTCGACTTTTTTCGACACTCTTACTATGATTTTGTCAAGTTAGGGACAAAAAAATTTGTTTTTTATACAGCAACTTGTCTTGCTTCAATATACAAGTCTATATCATTGATAATATAGTTTGTTCCGGTGGTATGCAATGCACCATAACAGTCCATTATATATTCGCAGACATTATATTTTTCAAACAACTGCATAACTTCTTTTCCTTTTAGATTTTTCGCAGACCTATATATCTCAATGCAAAAAATCAAAAATCTTCCTTCTTCGCTCATGCTAGACCACCTTGTATATATGTAAATACCT
>JAZNMZ010000060.1:0-56463 GCA_045580005.1 Eubacteriales bacterium
TACAGTTGAGCTGTGCCTGCTTTTCAAGGCCGTGCTCAAGAAGCTTGCCCTCAATAATGCCAAGTGTGAGCTTTGTTCCGTAAATCGGTGCGTTAATAACACGCAGAACATACGGAATCGCGCCGATATGGTCCTCGTGTCCGTGAGTGATGACAATGCCCCTCACTCTGTCGGAATTCTTCTCAAGATAGGTGGTATCGGGAATAACAAGATCAATACCCGGCATATCCTCATCGGGAAATCCCAGACCGCAGTCAACAACGATAATGTCCTCGCCGTATTCCACAACAGTCATATTCTTGCCGATTTCGCCTATTCCGCCTAAGGGTATTATTCTTACTTTTTCTTTGTTTACTTTGGGTTTGTTGTTTTTCTGTCTTGCCAATTTAAATCTTTCTCCTTTTATAAATTTTGTATGTAAAAGCATAATTTGTAAAAATAAAGACAGCAAAAGTATTCCGGGGGATATTCCGCAAAAAACACACAAGGCATACTCCGTAAACGGTACGGACCTGTGTGTGCTTTGTGCCTGGAATTCTCCGGATTTTAAAGCTGCTATATATCACGAACAAAATACTTATAATTATTATGCACTATTTTTTACAAAAAGTCAACACACATATTATGAATTTCTTTCGACAAGTTCTGCAAAAATATACAACTCTGGCATATTGTGTGTCGAATTTGCAATAATATATATATTATGAAACAAAAAGTTAATAAAAGAAAGCTACAATTAATTTGTTCAGGAGGGATAATATGGAAAAATACAGCTACAAAGAACATTCGACCCGTTATAACAGAATGCTTTATACATTTGTACTTACAAGCTTTATTCTGCCGATAGCATACCTTGTTGTGCGTATTGTCATAGGGCAGTCGGGCGACGAGCTTGCAAGCTCTTACCGCTCTAGAGCTGATTATATACTTATGCTTCTCGAGTGTCTCCTTGGAATAGTTGTTATCCATGTTCCGTCTTTTCTGTCAAAAAAGTTCAGATTTGTGTTCCCCCCTTTTCTTTACAGTATGTATATCGTTTTTCTTTACTGTGCGATATTCCTGGGTGAGGTGCGAAGCTTTTACTATGTTGTGCCTTACTGGGACGATATTCTGCATTGTATGTCGAGTGTTATGTCGGGAATTTTCGGATTTATGATGATATCCATTCTCAATCGCAACAGCTCTGTCACAATGAAGCTCTCGCCCATTTTTGCCGCCCTCTTTGCCTTTTGCTTTTCGGTTATGGTGGGCGCAGTTTGGGAGATATACGAATTCAGCGCAGACAGTCTTTTCGGACTTAATATGCAAAAATTTATCCTTGAGGACGGAACAGTCCTTGTCGGCAGCGCCGCTCTTGCCGACACCATGTATGACATAATTATTGACTGCATCGGCGCCGCAATAGCCTCAGTGCTCGGCTATATTGCGGCAAAGGTCAATAAAACCTGGTTCGAAGTTACATTTCATTAAACGCAGCAAAAAAGACTACCGAAAAAACGGTAGTCTTTTTGCGTTATATGTACTGTAAAAGCTTATTCAACAGTAATCTTCATTACATGGCCCTTATTGTTGTCAAATGCCGCCGACATAAGTACATACTGAGGGATTACGGATTCTACTGTATTTCCGTCAGCGTCGGTATACGAGCCCTTGATTTCTGTATAATAGTCGCCGTGCAGATGTCCGCAGAATACTCCTCTTACAACATCGGCGTTCTGAGTAATAAGGTTATACACCTCAAGAGTCACACCCACGGTTGAAGCATTGCCGATCCATTCGTTATAAAAGTCCTTTGTGACGCCGTTTGCGAGTCTGAGAGGCTCGACAGCGGTGTCCTCGGGGTTGTTTGTACAAATCGGTATATGCTGGAATATGAGGATAATATAGCCGTTCGCACGGGCTTTCTTTATGTCTGCCTCAAGAGCCACTTTCTGTTCCTCGCGATACTTGAATGCACCGTTGTCAAGAACAACTACCATAACCTTGTCTTTTATCACCTTTGACTCATAGAAGATATTGTGCAGCCAGTTTTCCTGCAGCATCACTTCCATCTCAGCATACGACATTGTGCTGGGCACCTTGCCCTCTACCTGTCTTGCATATTCATGATTTCCGAGCGAAACAAGCACATCTGTGTCGATTCTGAAGATAAACTCATTCATCTTCTCTATAGCGCCCCACGAGAGTGCGTCAAGAATATCACCTGTGAGCACTGTCTGGTCGGCAAATCTTGCGTAGTTCATAACCTTTCTTGCAAAAGGGGTTGAAGCCGCGTTTGCAAGCCATGTTCTGTGCAGCCTTGTGCTCATAAGGTCGGGAGAGTCCTCGGCAATGTCGCGCTTATTATAATAGTTGAAATGGACATCCGAAATCTGCACAATCTCGACAGGCTCTGTGTCGGGCTTGTTGCTCGCAATATGCGCCTCTCTTACAAAAATACCGTTTTCGTCTGTATAAATAAATGTATTCACATCACCGGCGCTTCCCGCAATAATTTGCACTTCATTATCCTTTTCGGTTCTTGAAGTGACCTTTGCGAGCTCAAGAGCAGCCTTTAAAACTTCTTTTTGCTCGGCTGTTATGTCATACGACGCTGTTGCGGCAAGTGCTTTTTTATAAACATTATTTGCCATTGTAATAACAAGGTCGGTTTCATCGTTTGCCATAAGCTTTACGATATAATCTGCGACCGTGCTGCCGTCGGCTGCAAGGCCGTCGGCTCCCATCTTGTCGTATTCTCCGACAGCTGCGCTGATCTGTCCATTTGCCCAATGTGAAGCTGTATCCGTAAAGAGAGCCGCGGTACTGTCCTTTGCGTGTCTGCCAAGCACTCTGTTTACAACAGTTACAACCTCGGCGCGCGTGATATTGCCGTCGGGAGCAAAGCTGCCGTCGGCATAGCCTGTCACATAGCCGTTTGCAACCGCGTGATAAACTGCGTAGTCATATTTGTTGGCATAGTCAACATCCGAAAAGTCATAGTACTGCTCGGCAATTCCGATATTGGCAGAAACATTGTACACAAGCTTGCAAAGCTCGGCGTATGTGTCCTTTTCACCGATTGTCTTTTCGATGTTGTAGATAAGCTGTACAAACTCGCCTCTTGTGATATAGGTGTCGGGATAGAAATTTTCACCATCAGCAACCGCCTCAAGCAGTCCCGCAGCTTCAAAAAAGCCTATATTCGATGAGTACCAAGCGTCGGGCGCGACATCGGCAAAGGTAGATTCAATACCGGTCTTTTTTACATACTCCTCATCCGAGATTATGCGTGTGAGAAGTGTTATTGCCTCGGCTCTTGTGATATTATTCTGAGGAAGAAAGCTGCCGTCGGCATAGCCTGTGACAAATTTTGCCCCGTCGTTAATTGCAAGATCGATCTCAGGGACAATTCTTGCTCTAAATTCGCCTTTTGGGAGTGTGAAAACTCCGTCCTTGGGCATATACTCGTCAATGCCCGAGATAATCTTTGCGGCAGGCACACCGAATTCGTCAAAAGCCTCAAAGCCTGTGAACTTTCCACTTTTGAATGCAGGTTTTAAAGTGCCGTTATCAAGATAAACAAGATAGTCTTTGGTGAGCTTTTCGCCTATTTCAATATTGTGGTAGGAAGACAGAGCGTATGTAATAACGCCCGAAACGCTGCCGCTTGTCTCGTCCGAAACTCTTGCGAGCTCGCCTGCGCTGTGCATAACCGTAACATTGCCCGAGAGCTTTTCGCCATCGGCTGCGCCGCAGATGAGTTTTTCGACATAACCGCCTGTAATATTAACATAGATATTTCCGTCAAAATTGCCGTCTATCGCGCCGACTCTGAGTTCTTTGATGCTGCCGCCTGAGATGTTGACAGTAAAGTCGCCGTTTGTTTTGCCACCGACAGCTCCGACAGATACACAGTCAAATTCGCCGGAGGCAATATTGAGCGTGCTTTCGCCGTCAAACGAAGCTCCTGTCACTCTGACATCGGTGAAATATCCGCCACCGAGCTCGAGAGTGTACGCATTTTCTGCCGCGCCCGTGTCAACATTCATAGGGCCCGAGTAGCTGCGCTCCTGCGTTTCGTTATTTATGATTGTATAGGTAACATCAAGATTTGGAGCATAAAAATTCTTGCCGTTTGTCTTGATTGTGATACCGCCCTTGTGCGACTTGAATGCCACATTGTCAAGTGTTACATCGCCTGCAAGCTCGATATCAGCTTCGTTCTCGGGCTTCATTGCATTGCCGATAGCTCTTGAGCCGATACCCTCGAGCATAAGTGGCGCGTTCTCAAAACCCAGGGTGTTCGGAACATCTACATCGCCCGAAATGACAACCCTGCCACCGTTGCCTATTGCCTCATAAGCCTTGTCAAAGCTCTTGAAGGCTGTATATCCTTGAGATTTATACACAAGCTTGCCGAATGCCGACACAAAAGCCGTATTTATGCCGTCGATTTCCACAGCTGCAGCGTCTGCCGATACACCTGCGAATGTAACGCACGAAGCAAGCAGTATAAGTGCTAGTATTGCCGACAGTAATTTTGTTTTCTTTTTCATTCTTTTTCCCCTTTTTGCGAGAAATTATTCATATGTATATTATACAGTAACTGAGCTGTAATTTCAACTGTTTGTCCTCTTTGGGCATAAAGAATCCGGGCGAAACGCCCGGATTTTGTCATTTTGTTTTATTCAGCCTCTGCTACATCGAAAACAAGCTTTGTAACAGTACCTGTTCTGCCTGCTGTTGTCCAGAAAGAAGCATTTACAACATGCTGAGGAATAACTGCGTCAATCGCATTTCCTTCGCTGTCTGTTGCTATGATTTCTGTGTAGTAGTCAGAATGCTGGTGGCCTGCAACAACTGCCTTGATGATGTCAGAGTTGCTTCTGATGAGGTGGTAAACCTGCTGAGAAGGCTCGTTGTTCATGACAGTCATTACACCGCCTGTGCGGTCGCTGTAGAAGTTAACTGCCTTATCCTCGCCTGTGCCGTGGATGTTGAAAGATTCAACTGCAGTATCAGCCTCATTCTTTGTGCCGATCGGAACATGCTGGATAATAACTACCGAGTAGCCGTTCTCTCTTGCTGTAGCAAGGTCTGCCTCAAGATTGGGCACCTGCTCTGCCCAGTATGTGAAGTATGCATTGTCGAGCATAATTACCATAACATTGTCATTTACAACCTTTGACATGTAAAGCAGGTCGTGAGGCCAGAATTCTCTGAGGAAGTCATAGCGTGACTCAAGTGTTGTCACATCAGAAAGTCCCGACTGGCTGTTTCTGATAATATCGTGGTTACCGGGCACCATCATAACATCCGGATAAGGATTTATGATATATTCCTTAGTTGCTTCTCTTGCACCGCATGACAGGTAGTCAAGAATGTCACCGGGAATTGCAATCTGGTCAAACATACTTGCAAATTTCAAAGAACGAACTGCGTTAGGTATAGACTCGCCATCCTTGAGGAATGTTCTTGTCTGGTATGTGAGCATTGTTTCGGCATTTTCGTAGTCCTCTTCGTTGATAAGATTGAAGTGAATATCTGTTACAATGCCGATTGTGGCGTCCTTAGCGTTGGGGTTTGTACCTGCTTCGATATGAATCTCACGCACTTCGATACCCGTTGCTGTCTGGTAGATTACCTTGCCCTGTGCGTATTCTTCCTCTGTAGAATCCGCACTTCCGAGCCAGTATGTTGCAGCTGTGTCTGTAACCTCAATACCTGTAGCTATGATACTCTCGCAAGTATTCTTAGCTGTTTCGGAAAGGCCCTCGCTGTGTTCAAGAGCGTACTGAGCCATTTCAAATATGCTTGTGCTGTACTCGTTGCCGTAGGTGTATCTTGTAACACCGTTGATATCAGTGAATTTGATATAAGAACGAACTGTGTAGTTGCGTGTGTAGTTTGCTGTTGAAATCTTAATAAGTACAACAGTGAACTGCTTGTAAGCTTCCTCGTCCTTATAAATCTTTTCTGCAGGAACGAGAGAAGATTCATAATCTGTTCCTTTATAAGAATAGGATGTTTCTGCGAGAAGCTCCTTGCCGCCGAGAATGTCCTCAGGAAGAATTACAGAGCCAATCTCTGCGTCTTCGCCAAACTGTGCAAGATAGTCCTTATCAATCTGAGAAATATATCTGAGGCCCTGAGGAGCTGCGTTTCTTATCTGAGCACCGATTACAGAAAGGTCTGCGCGTACGGAACCGTCAAAGTCGATGTACTTTGCAACGAGCTTGTCGCCCTCTGCAAGTGCAACCTCTGCTGTAGCTGCTTCTCCGTTCTCATATGTCCAGCCGATAAATGTCTTGCCTGCAACCTTAGCTGCGTCATAGTCTGCAAGATTGATTGTTGTATCAGCGTTTGCCTTGATGTATGTGCCGTCTGTTTCGATAAGTGCATCAATAAAGCATACTGTCCATTCGCCTGTGGGGAGTGTAAGTGTTGTACCCGATGAGTAAACAACATCGCCTGTGCTGTCATTTACAGCTTTAGCAAGCTTACCGCCGTCTACTGTAAATGTACCTGCCGTGCTTGTTGCAGTAAGTGCTCCGTCTACTGCTACTATCCACTTGTTTGTGATAGTAGCTGCGTCAATGCTTACTGTAGGCTCGGGTGAGCCGTTTGTTGCGAGAATCTGTACATTTGCAATCTGCGAGCTTTTGTCTGTAAGAGAATGGATGATACCGTTTGTTACAGTAGAGTTGTCAAGATTGATAAAGAGGTTCTTATAGATACCTATATTGTTGAAGTCCTTGAATGTGCTTGATGTAAGGTCGATTGCTTCAACAACAGCGTCCTTAGCGTTTACTGTAATTCCGCCGTTTTCTATACCTGCATTTGCGTCGTTAGACTGAGCAGTCATAAGAAGTGTGCCGTAATTGCCGCCTGCAAATCCGATAGTGATATTATTCCAGAAGCCGGAATTTGAAATGAACATCGGACCGTAGTTTGTCATAGGCTCCGAATCCTGATTTACAGTTCCTCCGCCCGGCAATGTATCAATAAACTTAACATTCTCAAACGAGAAGTTAGTACCGCCGTTCTGAGTCTGGTTTATAAAGTTCCAGGCTGTATTGTGTGTGTAACCTGTAATGATTGTGAGGTTCTTGAAGTGAGAATGACCCTTCATGGTGAGTGTGGTTCCACCTACGCACATACCCGACTTTCCGTCAGGATCTACACCGATATAAGTGATTGTGTTTGTATGTGCCACAGCATCATAAATAAGCATATCGGGAGCAGTTGACCAGTTCTGTGTTACAGAATATTCTGCGTCAACAATGGCGATCTTGCCGTTGGCGCCGTTAAGTGCTGCCTGAGCTGCCGCGATTGTCTTATAGGGCTTTGCTGCTGTACCGTCACCTTCTTCGTCGTTACCGTTCTTGTGAGATACATAAAGCGCGCCTGTGAGGTCGATTGTTTCTTCCTCTTCTTCAAATACTGCTGTAATTGTACCCTTGCCGTCATCAGACCACGAGAGTGCGCCCTCGGGAAGTGTAAGGATACCAAGACCGAAGCCCTGTACTGTACCGCCGCCCTGAGCGTAGGAATTTTCGCAGATGATGTTCATTACATAATCGCCCGACTCGGGGATTGTGAGAACATAGCCTGTGTCTGCGTCTGAATAGTAAACTGCATTGCCGTCGGGGCTGTAGGTATATGCTGTATAAGTCTTGTTACCGCCACCGTAGTTGAGATCGTTTCCGCTCCATGTTGCATAAGTGCCGGTCACATCAAGTGCAACTATCGAGAAAGGCACGCCTGTACTTGACTCTGGTGTAGGAGCTGTGATGTTGATCTTCTTAGCTGCTGTACCTGCGTAAGTGTCGGTGTAAGTTACTTTCTTGTCAGCCATTACAGTCAATGCTTCGGCTGTACCTGTACCTGTTATCTGTCCTACAGTATCTGTGTATACAGTGATCATAGCGCTTGTAATATCGCCCGAAACTTCAACTGTATCAACTGTTGCGCCGTCGATGATTACATTTGCTGTTTCATCGCCCTCTGCACCTGCAACATTAACCGCCCATGTGCCTGCATAAAGCTCAAGAGTGCCGTCTGTAACTGTTGCGGTAGCAGACGCCTGTGCGTTGCCAAGAACTGTAAGTGCTGTTCCGTCAACCTTAACTTCACCTGCGACTACAATGTCAGAAAGTGTTACATTGCTTGCCGCAGCTGTGTCTGCAGTGAATGTGATTGTAACGGGGTTTGCTGCGTCAAGGGATGCGATCTGTACATTTGCCTGTACTGTTGCTGCAGCATCGTATACTGCGTCTGAGCAGAGGATAATTCTTGCGTCCTCTGTGATGATGCCGTATGCTGCGTCAATAGTTTTAACTGCGTAAGCAGGAGAGCTGCCGTTGTTATCATCGTTACCGTTTACTGCATCAACGAATACAAGATTGCGTCCGTTAAGCTCGAGAGCGGGATCGTGGCTTGTAAACCAGATATCGCCGATGTAGAGTACATCGTTCGCACCAAGTGCAACACCGCCCATGGGATAGAACTTGTACTGACCAAGCAGAGTTGTGGGATTTGTTAACATAAATCCTGCGTAAGTATCCTTAGCCGCAAGGTCAATTGTAATTGTTGCCCACTGATTTGCAACATAGGTCTTGGGAGCTGTACCCGTATATGTTGAAGAATCAAGGTTGCCTGTAAAGGTCTTTGTTCCGTCAACTGTTACAGACTGGCTCCACTTGGGAGATACACCAACAAGAGCAGGTGTCTGGTCGGATGACTCGTAGAAGTAGTTGATTGTAACATATCTTGCCTCAGAAATCGGAATTGTCTTTCCGTTTGTATCAACAAGATTGCTCCAGCTGTAGAAGTTGTCGTCCTTACCGGAGCCGTAAATCTTCTTAACCTGGAGGTTATGAAGAGTGGTATTTTCTACATTGTATGTTGTTGTACCCTCAAAAGCATTTACCGAGCTGCCTGTTGCAGAAAGTACATGCTTGTTTCTTTCAACTTCCTTGAAGGTTGCTGTAACAGTGCCCTCTGTGTCGTCAACCCATCCTGTAAATTCATATCCGAGAGGAGCCTCAGGCTCTTCAAGTATAGCTGTGATATCGCCTTCTGCAACATTTACTGTATGTGTACCTGCAGCGAGTGTAAGTGTTCCTGTCACATACTTAACTGTGTAATCATCCTCATACTCATATACCATACTGCCTGCAGGAATTGTGAATTTACCTGCTGTGCCTGTTGCAGCAAGTGCACCGTCAGCAGTTACAACCCAGAGATTTGTAGTGACATTCTTTACAGCATCGCTTATAACAGGAGCGGTAGAACCATTTGTAGCGAGAACCTGAAGATTTGTTACAGCAGATGTTTCTCCTGTACCTGTAAGAGTAATTCCGTTGGTAACAGATGAAGCGTTGTCAAGATTCACAAACCAGCTTGTAAGCTTTGTGAAGTTTGCACCACTTGCAAGGTCAATACTACCGAATGTGGCATTGTCAAGATCTACGGTTGCAGTTGTAGCATTAACATTACCGCCCAGCGCACCCGAAAGACGGAATATACCATAATTGCCATTAGCAAAGGTAAACTGTGATGTTCCCCACCAACCGTAAGGAGACGGACCGAGTTTCTCATAAAGATCGCCTTGGCTGTCCTGAGTATATGTACCGTTCTTGACATGGATAAACCTTACATTATCCAGCGAGTAGATGAATCCGTTGTACGCATTACCCGGACCATAAAAATAGTCATAAGATGTGTTGGCGGTGTAATTTGTAACAATTGTGAGATTTTCAAAACATACAGGTCCCATAGTCTGGAGATTTCCTCCCAGACCGATTCCGGACTTGCCGTCAGCATCAACACCTATGTAAGTAATTTTATTTGTGTGCGCGGTCTCCGTTTCCCACATCAGCATGTCAGGCTTTGTGCCCTTCACAACTGTATATTCAGAGTCAACGATGGCAATCTTGCCGTCAACGCTGCCGAGAGCTGTTCTTGCTGCGCCAAGTGTCTTATAGGGATTTGCTGCTGTACCGTCACCTTCCTCGTCGTTACCGTTCTTGTGAGATACATAAAGAGCGCCGGGAACTTCTACAATATACTTCGCAGTCAGAGTGCCGTTTCCGTTGTCAGACCAGCCGAGAAATGTCTGTCCATCGGGAGCTGCAGGTGCTTTGAGAACATCTGCAAGGTTACCCTCTGTAACACTTACACTGTGTGTGCCGGGTTCAAGTGTTAGCTTGCCTGTTGCATACTTAACTGTCTTTGCGTCCTCATACCAGTAAGCCGTACTTCCTGTGGGTACTGTAAGTGTACCGGGAGTGCTTGTTGCTACAAGCTCGCCGCCGTCTACCTCTACAAGCCATGTGTTCTGAATAAACGAAGCTGCCGCATCGCTGATAGCAGGAATTTCCGAGCCGTTTACGGCGAGAATCTGAAGATTCTCAACACTTGTGTCAGTAACAGTTGTGGATGTATGTGTAATTCCGTTTGTAAGAGTCGAGCCATCAAGATTTACAAAAAGCTTGGGGGTCTTTATAGTGCTGTGCGCATTGTTTCCCCACTCGCCTATGTACGAAAGGTCAAGGCTGCCGACTGTGGCATTTTCGATATTAACTGTAACTGAATCAGCTGTATTATAGTAGCCGGGGTCTCTCGCGCCAAGTATCATGCCGCCGTATGTTCCGTTTGCAAGGGTAAAAGTGCGTGTGCCCCATGTGCCATACTGCGAGGGGAATATAAGATTATAGTCAGCTCTCTGGCTGTCCTGATTATAGGTGCCGCTGGTAACAAGTATAAAGCTTACATTGTCAAGCGTAAAGTCGTTACTCTGAGCTATAAAGCCACGCCAGTCAAAAGTTCCGGCATAGTTTGTTACGATTGTAAGGTTTTCGAACTTCGAAGGTCCGTCAAGGTAAACATTGTTGCCGTTGGAAATGAAAGCTGACTTACCGTCGGGATCTACACCAACATAAGTAATTGTCTTGGTATATGCTGTTCTGTCCCAATTAAGCATGTCAGGCTTTGTTCCTGTTGTAATGCTATACTCTGCGTCTACAATGTAGATCTTGGAAAGGTCGCCGAGAGCTGCCTTTGCCGCACCGAGTGTCTTATAGGGGTTTCCTTCTGTACCGTCACCTTCTTCGTCGTTACCGTTCTTGTGAGATACATAAAGACCGTCTGTAGCGCCGAGAAGAAATACTTCTTCCTCCTCAGGCTCTTCGGAAAGAGCAGCTTCCTCTTCGGGAGCTTCTTCCGTATCATTGATAATAGTTTCTTCTTCTATGGTTTCTTCAATCTCTTGAACCTCAGCTGTTTCATCAGCTGTCTCTGTTTCAACAATTTCTACCGTTTCTCCAATTACATCAGTTTCCTGTGCAAAAACAGAGAAAGAACTCATAGACAGAAGCATCGCGATACTTAATAGTACGCTGAGTGCTTTTGAAAATGTCTTGTTCATACATTTTCCTCCTTAAAAATTTTGTGCATTTGTCTCAAAAGATACAAACATCCACAATAATCGTGTTATAATTCTAGCACAGGAATCTATATTTGTATTTAGCATTTTATACTCTAAAATTTATCATTTTTGAAAAACAGACAAAATTTATGCAAAAATTGGCACTTTTTTGTATGTTTTTACCATTTTTTCATACATTACATATTATGAACAGCGTTTTCTGAGAGATGCGAGGTATCTACTCGCACTTTACAGTCACATAATAGCGCACCTCGCCGTCGCCCTCTTCTTTTGTCATGTTCGCAGCAAAGCCTGCCGAGCGCAAAAGCTGTACACTTCTTGTTATGCTGTTGTCAAAAAGCGTAAGATCGCCTATCAGAACACGGCGCAGAGGATAGGTATGTTCTTCGCGGCAGTCTTTTGCCGACTTTTCTCGCTTTCTGCTTTTTCGCTGCTTTTCGGCACGCTCGTAGCCTGAGTTTGCCGCCATGCTGCAAAGCAGTCCCGTCACATAGTTTTCAACTCCTGCCGTTCCGAGAGAATTTTCGGCGGCATATATTAGCCCCTCGGTGCGCTTTTCAGGAGGGAGCCGGAGTATCGTGCGTGCACTGCGCTCGGAAAGTCCGCTTTTTAAAATGATTTTTCTCTGCTCGGCGTCATAGCGCAGAAGCCGCAGCTTGTTTGCAAGTGCCGACTGCGACATGGATAGTCGCTCGGCAAGCTGCTCCTGCGTCACACCACCCTCGCGCAGCAGTGATTGTATTGCCTGAGCCTGTTCAAAAAAATCAAGGTCACAGCGCACCAGGTTTTCGACAATAGCCATCTCGGCAGATTTTCTGTCCTCTGCCTCAAGCAGAATACACGGAACTTTATGTAAACCTGCAAGCTTTGCGGCGCGCAATCTTCTCTCCCCTGCTATTATCTCATACTTTCCTCCGCACTCGCGCACTGTGAGCGGCTGTATGACTCCAAACTTCTCGATACTGTCTGCAAGCGACTTGAGTCCCTCCTTATCAAAGAATTTTCTCGGCTGCATTCTGTTGGGCAGAAGCTTGTCTACAGGGATATGGCGCAATTTCCCCTGCTCGCCCGAGGCAAGCTGTGTAAATATAGACATCTTTTTCATCCTTTCGTTTTGAGTTGTATTTTCTATATTACACAGGATGTTATGAGAAAAGGCAAAAAAGCCGCTGTCGTTAATTGAATTTGTTTTATAAATTAGCAGAAATATCGTTAGATTATGTAAACCTATCGTGATATTTTGCAGAAAAATGTAATACTGTTTTTTCTTATGGAAACAGCGCGTATATCGGCTTTTGTCACAAAAAGTCATAGAAAAATTCAACAAATGTCACAAAAGCTCTTGACAAACTCAAAATTGCGTGTTATACTAATATGGCACGAGCAAAGAGCAGTGTTTTATATGCCGGAGTGGCGGAACTGGCATACGCCCGGGACTTAAAATCCCGTGGGACTCAAATCCCGTACCGGTTCGAGCCCGGTTTCCGGCACCACAATCTTTTGCTCATACAAAATATATCGCGGGGTAGAGCAGCTTGGTAGCTCGTCGGGCTCATAACCCGGAGGTCGTGAGGTTCAAATCCCACCCCCGCAACCAAAAAGAAAACCATCCATTTGGATGGTTTTTCTTTTTGGAATGATGTTTGCCCTTGCGGGCAAGAGATGTTGCCTTCGGCAGTGATGTTCACTGCGTGAGTGATGTTACGCCTGACGGCGTAGTGGGCAAACATCTCATCTCTGCGACCAACGGGAGCAACATCACTATGAGCGAAGCGAATAACATCACTGCGGCTTGCCGCAACATCACTCTTTACAAACTCCTAAAAATATGGTATAATACTCACATAAAGCCTTGCGCTGCAAGTCTTTGGGCTGCGCCCGGCTGTGCGTTCGCACAGTTGTGATATTGACGGCTTCGCAAAATGCCCTTGCGAGCAAGCATTTTTGCTTCATGGTATAATACTCACATAAAGCCTTGCGCTGCAAGTCTTTGGGCCGTGCCCGGCTGTGCTTTCGCACCACAGCCATAGCAAAGCAAAAACAAACGAAGATAGAAAAGAGGAATAATATGTCAGAATTTCTTGAGATTGTGATGATAGTGAGCTTTGGTGCGTCCTGGCCGATGAATGTTGTAAAATCGTACCGTGTGAGAACTGCCAAAGGCAAGAGTCTTGCCTTTTTATGCCTTATCTTCTTTGGCTACATAGCAGGTATCGCGTCAAAGCTCGTAAACGAAACTTATATGGCACAGTTTGCAAGCAAGTGGTATGTGCTGTTTTTCTACTGTCTTAACTTTATTATGGTGGGCGCGGATTTGCTGCTGTATTTCAGAAACAGAAAGCTTGACAAGCAAGCTGGAATATAAGAAAAAGACACCCTTGGGTGTCTTTTTGTTTTTATTCTCTGAACTGCAGTGAATATAGCGACTTATATGTACCATCGGCACTGATAAGCTCATCGTGCGTGCCGCGCTCGGTAATTCTGCCGTCTATCACAACGGCTATCTCATCGGCGCCTCTTATTGTCGACAGGCGGTGGGCTACGACAAGAGTCGTTCTTCCGCAGCAGAGCTCGTCAAGAGCCTGCTGAATGAGCACCTCTGTTGTGTTGTCAAGCGCGCTTGTCGCCTCATCAAGAATAAGTATAGCAGGATCCTTGAGGAACACTCTTGCTATACTGAGTCGCTGCTTCTGTCCTCCCGAAAGCTTGACTCCCCTCTCGCCTATCTCGGTGTCATAGCCGTTCTCGAGAGTCATAATGTAGTCGTGTATATTCGCTCGCTTTGCGGCAGCAATCACTTCCTCCTCGGTAGCGTCAGGGCGTCCGTAGAGAATATTCTCGCGTATTGTGCCGACAAAAAGGAATACATCCTGCTGTACGATACCGATATTTTTGCGGAGCGACTCAAGAGTAATATCACGGATATCTCTGCCGTCAATCAGAATAGCACCGTCATCCGAACTGAGCTTGTAGAAATTGGGGAGCAGGTGGCAAAGTGTTGTCTTGCCGCCGCCTGACGGGCCGACAAGGGCGAGCTTGCAGCCCCTATCAATCTTGAGATTGATATTGTGCAGAACTTCCTTTGAGTCGTCGTAGGAGCACGACACATTCCGGAACTCTATCACGCCCTGTACATCGCAGAGCTCCTGTGCGTCGGGCGAGTCCTTTTCGGGCTCCTCGTCCATTATCTCAACAAAGCGGCGGAATCCGCTCACTCCGTTCTGATACTGCTCCATAAAGCCTATAAGGGTGTTTACGGGATTGATAAATAAATTTACCGAAACAATAAATGTAGAATAATCGCCAAACGAAATCCTGCCTGCGTAAAGGAAAAGCCCTCCTGCGATAAGAATAAACACATTGAATATATCTGTTACAAACGATGTAGACGAATGAAATTTTGCCATTGCATTATACGCCTTGCGTGAGGAGCTTACAAACTCCTCGTCACCCTTTGCGAACTTTTCGGTTTCGCGAAGTGAGTTTGTAAAAGCCTTGGTTACGCGTATACCGGTAACGCTGCTTTCAACCGCGGCATTTATTGTGGCATTGCTCTTTCTTCTCTCATCAAAGGCGCGACTCATAGCCTTGCGGAAGTGCATAGTTACCACAACAAGTATCGGAACACAGGCAAAGATAATAAGTGTCAGAATCGGATCTATCATAAAAAGATAAACAAACGACAGCACTATCATCACCGAGCTTATAAGCAGATTCTCGGGGCCATGGTGAGCAAGTTCGCAGACCTCAAAAAGATCGCTTGTGATTCTTGTCATAATGCGTCCGGTTTCGTTATTGTCATAAAAGCTGAACGGGAGCTTCTGCAGATGTGCAAAAAGATCGAGCCTCATCTGCGACTGCATACGGACGCCGATTATATGACCGTAATACTGCACAAAATAGCGCAGAAACATACGAAGCACATAAAGAGCAAGAACAACAAGTCCCGCAATTACAATCGTCCTGTACATTTTGCCCGGGATATAGATATTGAGCATATTGTTTGTCACAACAGGATATACCATTCCAATAACAGATATGAGCAGTGATGCAAGCATATCAAGTACGAGCATTTTTGTGTGCGGCTTGTAATAATGAATAAATCTTCCTAGCATATTTTTCCACTTCCTTTTTTCCTACTATATGATACTACAATAATCGACTTCCGTCAATAAAAAATTTTAACCTTGCAAAAAGAGATGCCCGGCAGCTCTTTTTATTTGTCGACATTTGACTTTTTCGGCAAGTTATGATATACTGTTGAGAGTATATTTTTCAGGAGGATTCTATGAATCAAAAGAAACATTCACTGTTCTCTACTCGCTGGGGCTTTGTGCTTGCGGCAGTGGGATCTGCAGTGGGAATGGCAAATGTGTGGGGCTTCCCTGCAAAAATGGGAACAAACGGCGGAGCCGCTTTTCTTGTGGCATATCTTATCTTTATTGCGCTTTTCAGCGTAGTGGGTCTTTCTGCTGAATACGCTATCGGCAGACGCGCGCACACAGGCGCGCTCGGTGCATATAAATCCGCGTGGACATCAAGGAACAAAAAGCTCGGCAAGGCAGGCGGAGCTCTCGGCTGGCTGCCCCTTGCAGGCTCAATTTGCATCGCTATAGGTTATGCGGTAATTATTTCGTATGTACTTAAGGCTTTCTGGAACTCTCTTACAGGCGAGCTCATGACAGCCGATACAGGCGTATGGTTTGATGGTTTCTCGTCTTCGTCGTTCTCAGTTGTTCCTTTTCACATTATAGTCGTAGTCGTAACACTTTTGACACTGCTTCTGGGCGCTCGCAGTATCGAAAAATCAAACAAAATAATGATGCCTGTATTCTTCTGCATTTTTGTGGTGCTTGCAGTCCGTGTTGCGTTTCTTCCCGGAGCTTCTGAGGGTTATAAATTTATGTTCACCCCCGACTGGACGGCACTGCGCGATCCTATGGTATGGGTGTGGGCTATGGGACAGGCTTTCTTCTCACTTTCTGTAACAGGAAGCGGAATGATTGTATACGGCGCATATCTCGACGAGAGCGAGAGTGTGGTTCCTCTTGCTGTGAGAACCGCAGTTTTTGATACAATAGCAGCTCTTGTCGCCGCACTTGTAATCATCCCTGCATGCTTTGCATATGGTCTTGACATCGGTGCGGGTCCGTCACTTCTCTTTGTGACACTGCCGAATATTTTACAGGACATTCCTTTCGGACAGGTGTTTGCAATCATACTTTATACAGCTATGGTTTTTGCAGGAATAAGCTCTCTGCAGAATATGTTTGAAGCTGTCGGCGAATCTCTGCAGACACGCTTCCCAAAGCTCGGCCGTGCGGCAGTGCTTGTTATTCTGTGTGTAATATGCCTCGGATTCGGCATTTTTATGGAACCGATTGCAAAATGGGGCCCGTGGATGGACATCGTTTCAATCTACATCATCCCGATAGGCGCAACTCTGGGAGCTATATCATGGTTCTGGATAATGAGAAAGAACGATTTGCTTTCTGAGATAAACAAAGGTGAATCAAAGCCTCACGGAAAGCTCTGGTACTACTGCGGAAAGTATCTGTATGTGCCCTGCGCGATTATCCTTTGCTGCGTAGCTCTGTTTATGAAAGTTCCATTCTGATAAGCACCCCGTGTACTTTAAGATAAAAGAAAGTGTATAAATATGTCAAAGCAACACGAAAATTTTCTTGAGGGAATACGCGACGGTATACCGATTTGTCTCGGATACCTGTCGGTATCGTTTGCATTCGGAATATCGGCGGTTGGCATGGGACTTTCTGTCCTTGAAGCAGTGCTTATTTCACTATTCAATCTCACCTCGGCAGGCCAGCTTGCGGGAGCGCCTATTATTGCCTCTTTCGGCTCGCTGTCCGAGCTTGCCGCAACACAGCTTATTATCAACCTGCGCTATTCGCTCATGTCAATCTCGCTCTCGCAAAAATTCGGCGACAGCGTGCGTCTGCGCGACAGATTCTGGATTGCCTTTTGCACGACAGACGAAATTTTTGCCGTAGCATCGGGAAAGCCTCATGCTGTCGGCAGAAGATATATGCTGGGTCTTGCTCTCACGCCGCCCATCGGCTGGACACTGGGCACGCTTCTCGGGGCTGTGGCAGGCAACATTCTGCCCGAGAGCATAAGCTCGGCGCTCGGAGTTGCAATATACGGAATGTTTGTTGCCATCGTTCTTCCACCCTGCAAGAAAAACCGCGCAACCCTTATGTCAGTAATCCTCTCGATCGCACTGAGCTGCGCTTTTTATTATATTCCTTTCCTTAATCGCATCGGCAGCGGCTTTGTTATCATCATCTGCGCTGTCGTGTCAAGTCTTGTTTTTGCGCTGATAGCGCCTATTTCCGAGGAAAGCCAAGAGTCCGAAAAGGAGGAAGTAAGCTATGCCGCACGCACTTAAATTTGCCCTTTATCTTTTTGTAATGGCAGGCGTTACATATCTTGTAAGACTTCTTCCTGTTCTCATCATAAAGAAAAAAATACAAAACAGGTTTGTAAAATCGTTTTTGTACTACATTCCCTATACAGTCCTCGCAGCGATGACACTACCGGCTATATTCTACGCAACAGAAAACATCCTGTCTGGGGTGATAGGCTTTATGGTTGCAATACTCCTTGCATTTTTTGATAAGAGCCTTCTCACTGTTGCCCTGGGCACCTGTGCCCCGGTGTTTGTCGTCGAGTTTGTTCTTACCCATATATAAAAAAACTGCAGATTTTCTGCAGTTTTTTGTTTTATTAAAGAAGGTCTGCGATATCGAGGATGAGGCGTTCTGTCTTTTCCCAGCCGAGGCACGGGTCTGTAATTGACTGTCCGTATGTGTGCTCGGCACCTATCTTCTGACAACCATCTTCGATATAACTCTCAATCATAAAGCCCTTTACAAGCTTTTTGATATCGGCATTGTGACGGCAGCTGTGAAGAACCTCCTTTGCAATTCTCGGCTGCTGGGTGTAGTCCTTACCTGAGTTTGCGTGGTTTGTATCAATGATAACACCGGGGTTCTTGAGGTCTGTCTTTGCATATGTCTGGCAGAGAGCCACAAGGTCCTCATAGTGGTAGTTGGGCTGTGACTGTCCGAACTTGTTTGTATATCCTCGAAGAATCGAGTGAGTAAAGTTATTGCCGCCGCTCTTAACCTCCCATCCGCGATAGAGAAATGTGTGCTGATGCTGTCCTGCGGTGATTGCGTTCATCATAATCGAAAGGTCGCCGCTTGTCGGATTTTTCATACCGACAGGGATATCAAGACCGCTGGCTGTGAGTCTGTGCTGCTGGTTTTCAACACTGCGTGCACCTACTGCAACATAAGATAGAATATCCGAAAGGTAACGATGATTTTCGGGATAGAGCATCTCATCGGCACAGGAGAATCCTGTCTGTTCGATAGCTTTCATGTGCAGTCTTCTGATTGCGACAATTCCCTTGAACATATCAGGGTCTTTTTCCGGATCGGGCTGATGAAGCATTCCCTTGTAGCCGTCGCCTGTTGTACGGGGCTTGTTTGTATATATTCTGGGAATGATAAGAATCTTGTCGCTTACCTTTTCCTGCACTTCTCTGAGCCTTGTGATATAGTCAAGCACAGAGTCCTCGTTATCCGCAGAGCACGGGCCTATAACAAGCACGAGCTTGTCGCTCTTGCCTTCAAAAATCTTTTTGATTTGTACATCGTTCTTTTCTTTTGCTTCTGCAGCAGCCGCCGAAAGTGGATACATTTCCTTTACTTCCATAGGGATGGGAAGCTTTCTGATAAAATTCATATTCATTGTCTGTGTCTCCTTTATACCTTATCGAACAGTTTTCTCCGTTCGGTCGATTTTCTCATCATTTCTTTCATGCCCTCAATATCGTCTGCAGCCAGCATATCTTTGAGCCTCGAAAATTCCTTTTCAAAAATTTCCATCTGCGAAAGCAGCGCGTCCTTGTTGAGAGAGAACAGCTCGCTCCACATATCTTCGTTTATTCTCGAAATTCTTGTAAGGTCCCTGAAAGAGTCGCCTGTGTACTTTATAAAATGCTCACAGTCGCGGCAGGTCATAAGTGAAATTGCTATACAGTGAGTAAGCTGCGAGAGGAAGCCTATCATCTCATCGTGCTCCTCGGGCGAGGTCACCGAGATATTGCCGAATCCGAGCACCGTGCCGAGAGTACAGCACGCCTCTATTGCCTGCTCGCTGTTCTTATCTGTCGGTGTTACTATATAGTTTGCGCCCTTGAATATGCGCTCGTCGCTGTTTTCAACGCCATATACCTCGCGACCCGCCATAGGGTGAGCGGCGATAAATTCCACATCATCACGCAGTATCTCCTGAATTTTGTAAACAATAGGTGCCTTAACACCCGTTACATCAGTGATTATTGCTCCGCTTTTTATGTACTTCTGATACTTTTCTATCCACTCGACAAACACCTTTGGATAAAGGCAGAAGACAATAAGGTCGGCATTCTTTACCGTTTCCTCGCTGACTGCCGTAGTACCGCTCGATATGATACCCTCGCGCAAGGCATAGTCTATTGAGGCGGGGCTTCTTGTAATTGCGCTGACATTGTAGCCTTTTTTTGTAAGGGCGCGTGCATAGCTTCCGCCTATAAGACCAAGTCCTACTATGAGTACATTTGTATTCTGATCAAAATTCATCATTTCTGCTCCTTTGAGAATTTAATTCCGAGAGTTTCTATCACTTCAAAAAAGTCGGGGAAACTCTTTTTTACCGCCTCGGCGCCGTCGATGCTGCCGCCGTAAACCGAGCTTATCAGCGCAAGCGACATCACTATCCTGTGATCGTTGTGTCCGTAAAGCTCTTGTACAGGGGTATGAAGCTGAGCTTTTTTTACCACAACATAATCATCGTGCACTTCAATATCAGCGCCGAACTTAGAAAGCTCGCTTGCCATAACTGCGGCTCTGTCGCTTTCTTTTATCTTGAGTCTTTGCGTGCCGTAAAAGGTAGCTCCGCCAAGCATTGACGCCATAGTGAAAAGAACCGGGGCAAGATCGGGGCAATCATCAATGTGAAGTGTGGGTGCGCCCTGTGCAAGCTGCGGGAACATCTCTCGATACACTCTGTCACCCTGGATAGTTTCCTTTAAAAGTCCTGTCACCCGAACATCGCCGCCGATAAGATTAAATGCCTCCAGGAAAGCTGCGTTTGAGCAGTCGCCCTCAACAGTCACCTCGCGCGGCGTGTACTTATCTTTTGCCGAGATATAAAGAGTGTGGTCGTCCTGCCAGTATACCTGTACACCAAACTGCGCGAGTGCGCCTATCGTAAGGTCGATATACGAGCGGCTCGACACGGGAGGAGTAATATCTATAACACTGTCCTCGTCAAGGAGCGACAGCGCAAAAACAAGCCCCGTAATATACTGGCTGCTGATATTGCCCATTACAGAATATCTGCCTGCAGAAAGCCTGCCGCATACGGTAAGGCTGTCCTTGCATTTTGTAAATTCAAAGCCGTTTTCACGGCAGATTTTTTCATATTCGTCAAGAGGTCTTGAAAACAGCTTTTCGCTGCCGACAAATTTTACCGGCTCTCCGAGTAAAAGTGCCACAGGTACAAAAAAGCGAAGTGTACTTCCGCTCTCGTTGCAAAAAAGCGTGTCTTTTGCTTTTGTGAGCTTTCCTCCGTTCACATACACGCTGCCGTCCTCGTAGTGACACTCGATTCCGAGCGATTCAAGACAGGATATTGTTGCCTTGATATCCTCCGAAAGGCTTATATTATGTACAACACTCTGCCCCCGGCAAAACGCCGCGGCAATGAGAAGTCTGTGCGCCATGCTCTTTGACGGAGGAGCCTTGACACAGCCTCTTGCGGCTGATTTTTGTACCGTTACTTTCATTTTTTTGCTCCGATGTGCTCTACAAGCAGGTCTACAGCTTCTATATATCCTGCAAAGCCCTTGCCTGATACCATCTCAATACAGCCCTGTCTTATATAGCTTATTTTTCTGAACTCATCGCGGTTGTCAACATCTGATATATGCACCTCAACCGCAGGCAGGCTGACTGCCTTTACCGCGTCGAGAATCGCCACACTTGTGTGGGTATATGCTCCGGGATTTATCACAATGCCGTCAAACTTGTCAAAATATGCTTTCTGGATATAGTCGACAAGGTCGCCCTCGTGATTTGACTGGAAAAACTCGCACTCTATCCCTCTGTCTCCGCAGTGATCCGAAATCTGCTCGCACAGACTTTTGTATGTGGCGCTTCCGTATATGTCGGGTTCTCTGATGCCAAGCATATTGAGGTTGGGCCCGTTTATAATCATTAGTTTCATTTTGTTCTGTCCTTTGCTATTTTTTCTGCGCACTCTTTTGCTGTGCCGGACGAGTCAATCCTCACATCACAGCTTGCAAGATATATTCCGTATCTCTCGTCGTAGCGCTTTTTGAGAGCCTCGCTATCGGATGACAAGGGTCTGTCTGGTGTGACAAGCAGCCTTTCAAGCGGTCGGTCGAGGAAATATATTCTGCCGTTTTTCTTGAGGTTTTTAATATTTTCTTCGCGCAATATAGCTCCGCCGCCTGTCGAGATAATACATCCCGTCTTGCCCGAAAGCTCTGCTATTACCTCGCTCTCTATATCTCTGAAAGCCTTCTCCCCGTGTTTTGCAAAGAAATCGGATATTTCCATGCCAATTCTGTTTTTTATCTCATCATCACTGTCAAAAACTTTGATACCGAGAGTTTCTGACAGGATTCTGCCGACGGTGGTCTTTCCCGATGACGGCATACCTGTGAGCACTATGTTCTCTTTCATAGCAGTGATTTTCTTAAACGCCGCCTCGGCAGTTTCGTCTGAAATTTTGGTGTCAAGGAAGAGCTCTGCTGCCTTTGCTCCCTGATACATCAGCATATAAAGACCGCCCGATGCGTTAATACCCTTTTTTATACAGGAAAAAACAAGCTCTGTGCGGAGCGGATTGTATATCGCGTCAACCACATACAAGAGCTTCGGAAATTTATTTATATCGACAGGTGTCGCGTCATGCTTCGGGAACATTCCGACAGGCGTGGTATTGATAATCACCTCGGCGTCATTATGCTCGCGCTCGGCATCACAATAGCTGATTTCGCCGTCAGCCGGTGTTCTGCTGACAGTATATATTTCTCTCGCTCCGAGCGAAGCTGCCACAGCGCGTGCTGTGAGGGATGTTCCGCCCGAGCCCAAGATAAGCACCTTCTTGCCAAAAAGCTCCATTTTGCAGTGCAAAATAAGGCCTTTAAGACCTGCAAAATCGGTGTTGTATCCGCAAAGTCTGCCGTCTTTGTTGACGATAGTATTGACAGCTCCTATTGCCTTTGCCTCATCGCTGATATAATCAAGATATGGGATAACCGCCTTTTTATAAGGGATTGTCACATTAATACCCAAAAAATCCCGCTCTTTCATAAAGCTGTCGAGCTCACATGGTTCTATCTCGCAGATTTTATAATCATAGCCGGCAAAAAGCGCGTGTATTTCTTTTGAAAAACTGTGTGGAAGTTTTTCACCTATAAGTCCGTACTGCATATTTTTCCCTCAGGCAAGGTAGTCTGTGCCGAACCGTATGGCAAGCATATCACAAAGTGCAAGTGAAACGACACTGTCGACAACAACTGCCGCGCGGTGGAAGATTGCAGGGTCGTGTCTGCCTGTGATTTCTATCTGCGCGTCCTTATTTTCAAAGAAGTTTACTGTATCCTGCTTTCTTGCAATAGACGGTGTAGGCTTTACCGCACAGCGGAAGATAAGCTCCATGCCATTTGTGATACCGCCGTTGATACCGCCGTTGTTGTTGGTCTTTGTCACGACCTTGCCGTTTTCCATACAGAAAGCGTCGTTAGCTGCACTTCCGTACATATCACAGAGCGAAAAGCCTGCGCCGAACTCAACGCCCTTGATACCGGGCACCGAGAAGAGCGCGTGGGAAAGCACGCTTTCCATACTGTCAAAGAAAGGCTCGCCCACACCTGCAGGCATACCGTATACTGCCGTTTCAAGTAGGGCACCAACGCTGTCGAGATTTTCTCTTGCTTTAAGGATTTCGGCTTCGACAGCCTCTTTCTTTGTCATATCAAGCAGTGGGAAATTGCCTTTTTCAAGAGAAATTATGTCATCCCTTATGTCGCAAAACGCTCTGTCGGATACCCCTTTGCAGCGCGCGATATGCGTGCCGACAAGAATACCTTTTTCACGCAGAGCATACTGACAAAGAGCGCCGAGCGCTACAAGAGGTGCTGTGATTCTGCCCGAAAAATGTCCTCCGCCGCGATAGTCCTCGTATCCGTGGTACTTGCAAAAAGCGGCATAATCGGCATGTCCGGGGCGCGCAAGCGGGCGTGTGGCAGAATAGTCCTTGCTCTTTGTGTCGCCGTTTTTGATAACAACAGCTATGGGTGTGCCTGTGGTCTTTCCCTCAAAAACACCGCTCAAAAACTCGACCTCATCTGCTTCGCGGCGCGGAGTAGATATAAGTCCTGTGCTCTTGCGCCTGTCGATTTTACTCTGAATATATTCCTTATCAACGCTAATTCCGGGAGCAAGTCCGTCGAGCACTGCGCCGATAGCTGTGCCGTGGCTCTCACCGAAAATTGTAAGAGATACGCTTTGTCCGAATGAGTTTTTCATAAAGAACTCCTTATATGGAATCTATATATTTTTTTATTTCGTCAAAAGAAATATTGCGAAGCTGATACTCGCCTATTCTTTCAACATACACCACGGTTACTCCCCCGGCAGACGCCTTTTTGTCGTGTGTCACGGCGTCAAAGAGATTTTCGTAGCTGTGAGCAGTGGGAAGTCCTACCCTCTCGAGCACCGATATAAGTCTGCGTCTTACCTCGCCGTCGCACATATAGAGCATTCCGAGTGCCACGCACTCGCCGTGATAAAGCTCTGTGAAATTCGCCGCACTCTCTATCGCGTGGCCTATCGTATGACCGAAGTTGAGGACCTTTCTTATGCCGTTTTCCTTTTCATCGTTCTCTACAAAGTGCTTTTTTATCTTAAGCGAGCGCACAATGATGTCCTCGACATCATATAACCCGCCTTTTTCTATGTCGCAAAAGAGCTCCTCGTCAAATGTCATTGCCATTTTTATCGACTCGGCAAAGCCCGAAAGAAGCTGTCTTTTGGGCAAAGTTGCGAGCACATCGGGATCTATAATTACTTTCTTCGGCTGATAAAAGGCGCCGACAACATTCTTAATCTCGCCGAAGTTGACTGCAACCTTGCCGCCGATAGATGAGTCCACCTGAGACAGAAGTGTTGTGGGAATGTTGTAAAAATCAACACCTCTCATATATGCAGACGCCACAAAGCCCGAAAGGTCTCCGACAACGCCGCCGCCTACAGCAATAACGCAGTCGCCTCTTGTAAAGTGCTTGTTGAGCATAACAGAGAGCAGCTTTTCAAACACAGCAATAGACTTGCTCTCCTCGCCGCTCGGCACTGTCACAATAGTGGCGTCGGCGCATTGCGAGGCAACCGTCTTTGCATATTCGACAGGGACACCGCTGTCTGTCACGACAAGGGCTTTTCTATTAAGATTAAGCTCGTCCGATACTCTCCCGAGCGCTCCTCGCTCGACGAGTATGTCGTAGCTCTTTTCGCCTAAATTTATCGGTATTGTCATATTACACCTCTCAAATACACTGATGGGGAAGAAATACTCCTGCGACCTTCACCTTATCGCAGCTGTGCGAAAGCTCAGAAAGCATTGCTTTTCCCTGCTCGCTTGTGACATCTCCCTCAATCTCTGCATAGAAGTAATACTCCCACAAAAGCTCCTTCATCGGACGGCTGCGCAGTGTCCTCATATTGAACTTGTGCGAGCCGATAATGTCAATGGCAGCTGCAAGTGAGCCTGCCTCGTTCTTGGCAGTAAAAAGAATTACAGAACAAAGTCCTTTGGTGCTGTGATCTTTGTTGAGAGAGCGCGTGAGCACCGCAAACTTTGTTGTGTTGGTGTTGCTCATATTTATATTTGCCTGTAAAACCTTAAGTCCGTAGATCTGCGCCGTTTCCTCGCTTGCGACAGCGGCAAAGCTCACATCGCCGCTTTCCTTTACAAACTGTGCGGCAAGTGCGGTATTGGCATATTCCATAGTCAAAAACCCGTGCTCTCTTATATAAGGTGCACATTGGGCGAGCGCCTGAGCGTGGCTCACAACAGTTTTGATATCGTCAACACTCGCCTCGGGAAGCGCCAGCAGATTTTGATTTACTGCAAGCTCATACACTCCGTTGACGAACAGCGAGCCCTGAAAAATCAGGTCTGTCACCTGTCCAACCTCGCCTGCGTAGCTGTTTTCGGTGGGCAGAACAACCGCGTCGCACTCGCCCTTTACGACAGCCTCATACGCCGAGGCAAAATCGGGAAAAGAAACAGCGGTGCCGTCGGGAAAAATCCTCTGAGTCGCAATATGCGCAAATGCACCCTCAACCCCGCTGTATGCTATACGCATACCCGACAGAAGTCTGTGCTGATAGCTTTTTGAAACATCCATCACATTCTGTAAAAAAGGAATATAGTATTCTCTTAAGGTGTCATCTTCAATAAGTGTGCTGTTGCGTGCGATAACTTCCTTTTCTCTCTGAGAGTCAAAAATCGGAAGCCCGTGCTCAGCCTTATACTGTGCGACAAGGCTTGCTGCCCTCATTCTCTCGCAAAACAAAGAAGCAATTTCCTTGTCCACCCTATTTATGATACTTCTTGCTTCATCAAGCTTTGTCATGATAACGCTCCTTTTAAACCCAGGATATTATATTTAAGGATAATATATTATTTTATCACGATAAAGCATCAATGTCAACATTATCGGCGCAATTACAACAGGTTTTTGTGCAAAAAAGATCAAAAACAAACAGCATTATCCGAACAGGTGTGAAAAATTTAATTTTTTCTAAATATTATAAAGATTAATTGATTACCCGGTACTGCCGTGATATAATTATTCTAGACAGGTTAATCAATCAGGGAGGAAAATCTTATGAAAAAGACCCTTTTGCTTATTGCCGTATCTCTTCTCGTTATGGTAGCTATCCCCTGGGCATCACTCGCTCTTATGCCGTCGCCCGATATGTTCTTTCTCTTTATTCTCATGTTCTTTCTGGGGATCTGTCCTTTATACTCTATTATTCTCGGCGTGCTTTGCGGAACCGAAATCAAAAAGCGCTGGTATATCCCGGTGATCTCGGCATTCTTTTATCTTGCCTCGATGTGGGCTCTCATGGAACCGGGGGAAATTGCTTTTGCTATTTATTCTGCAATTTATCTTGTCCTCAGTGTCATATCTATGCTGATCACGGGAGCGGTAAAGGGAAAACGGGATTATTAAAAAGTTGGTAAAAAACGGAAACTTTTAAAAGGTTTTTCCGTCTAAAGTACAAAGGAGGCGCACAGTATGGATTTTTTATACAGTACAGTTACAAAATATATGGTTGAAGAATACAAAAAATACTCCTGGGCTCTGATGAAAAAGAAATCCCGTATAGTACTATGGCTTGTTTGCGAATTTTTGATGATATTCACAGGATTCTTCCTTGACAACAAGATTATGGCGGTTTCGGCGGTTATCTACCCGATTCTGCTTGCAGCTCTGCTTATCTGGCAGAATAAGCATATAGAAAAGGTATTTATGACAAACAAGCTGCTCAAGGATATTGAAGTTCGCTTTGATTTTTACGATACATATTTTACCGAAAAAACAGAGCTGAGCGAATCGAGAATCGAATACGCCAAGCTCTACAAAATCATAGAAACCAAAACAAACTTTTATCTTATGATTGCAAAAAATCAAGGTTATCTTCTGGTGAAAGAGAATCTTCCGGAGGGACTTGCTGACTTTTTAAAGGCACTTAAGATATAGCCCAAAGGAGGGTACATTATGGCAAAACTCGAAACAACTTTAAGCGGCAGCTTTTATGAAATCCTTGACAGAATTCAAAACGGAATTGTAAACGGCAGCATATCGGCAAGTCTTGAGGAGTCGAGCGACTTTTCGAGTAGCAATGTGCGCTGCAGCGTGCGTGTTTTTGAACGATACAGCTACACAGGCAGCAACCGTGTAAGTCTGAGCGTCACTCTTTTTGACGACGGCGAGAAAATCCACCTTTCAGCAATCACATCGGGCGGAAGTCAGGCGCTCTTTTTCAAGATCAACACCTGGGGCGAGGAAGCTTTTCTTGACAAGCTCCGCGCACTTTTATGAGAGGAAAACACGGTGAGAAATAAAAAACACATAAGTCTTTTGATAACGGCGGCAATTATTGTACTCGAAATTCTGCCCTACGGAGCAGTTCTCAACTTTGGCAGACCTCCCGAGGAGGGCGAAGCAATACGGCGCACATTCTCGTACTTTGACCTGACGCCTTTCGGATATGCAAATTTCGCGCCTTTTCTGACGGCAATAATCTCGTGCGTTATGGCGGTGTTTGTGATTGTAAGCATTTTTAATGACAGCGAGATAATCGCGTCTGCAATAAAGGTGCTTGCTGTTGCAGGCTTTGTAATTTCTATTATGCCGCTTACTCTCGGTATGAGATATTACACAATTACGGCGGCTATAATCACCGCGTTTTTTGCCGCGCAGTTTTTGCTCTGCTCAGTAAGGTGTGAGAATGATGACTCTATTTAGCACCCCCGGCGAAAATCGAACTCACAACTAGCCCTTAGGAGGGGCTTGTTTATACGAGCGTAGCGAGTATCAAGGTTCTGCCGCTCGCGGCAGGTTCTTATATCCATTTAAAAAAGCGCTTCTTAAGAAGCGCTTTTCTGACAGCTGAAACTGGCACCCCCAGCGAGAATCGAACTCACAACTAGCCCTTAGGAGGGGCTTGTTATATCCATTTAACTATGGGGGCATATCACACACTATCAATAATTATATTAAAAATTAACTCTTTTGTCAAGTAAAAAATGCCTGCAGTTTTTGCAGGCATTTTTATTATATCAGCTGTGCTATAAGTTTTCTCATCAAAATAAGGTCGGCGGTGGTAACCGCACCGTTGCCGTCAAGGTCGCAAAGAGCTTTTTGCTCATCTGTCGGTTCAAAAAGCATTGCTACCGCTCTTCTGAGCAGAATAAGGTCGGAGGTGGTGACTGTGCCGTCGGCGTTTATATCGCCCCTCTGACAAAGAGTAAAGCTCTCGCTTGCAGGCTCTCCGCTGCCGCAAAGAGTCACCTCAAACACAATATTATCCTCGCGCACATCGTCAAAATCCACTGTCACTGTGCTGTCGGAAAAATCCTTTTGCTGAAGCAAAACCGTTGTCTTTGACTCGGGCATATCTTCAGAATAATAGCTGAGCTTGAGATTGTATACTGTGCCCTCGTCGACTGTCAGTGAAAAATGCGCCTGCATATTGCCGATGCCACCGTCGGTGACATAAAAATCCGACACGGAAAGTTCTCTGACAGCATTCTTTGAAATTCCCGTCGGCGCGCTTTTTGAAATGACAGAAATATCGTCACACGAGCTTACCGCAAAAAGAGCAACGCTGTCGTCCTGCTGTGTGAAATACATCATCTCGCTCTCACCGGAGGCAAGAGATATTTCGCCAAGCACACTGTTGTCGCAAAGAAGTCCCGAAAAATCGCTGTCCGAATTGTTTGTCACATAAACAAAGCTATCGGTACCGTCGCTGTCGGGAGCTGATATGAAAATTTCACTGTCGGCAATCACGCTTTTTATTGTCTTTTCAAAATTGACAAGACCGTAGCCGAAGCTTGTATTGTAGCTCACACCTTCCTCACCGAGATATGTAGCGTTATCCTTGAGATATGCGCACACCTCGCCAAAAGTAAGAGAGCTGTCGCAAGAGAGCATTGACGCTATAATTCCGCTCACGCAGGGAGCTGCAAAGGATGTGCCGCTCTTTGTGCCGTAGCCGCCTGTATAAAGAGTACAGTACACATTCTCGCCCGGAGCACATACAAAAACGCTCTCATTGTACTGTGAAAACGAGGATTTCTGGTACTTCGAATTTATCGAGCCGACACCTATAACATTGCTGTATGCTGCAGGATACTGCAGGGCTGTGCCCGAATTGTTACCCACTGCCGCAACTATGATAACGCCCTTTTCTGCGGCGTAATTTATCGCCTCGCTCATTGCGTCGGAATATTCCTCGTCAAAGCCGAAGCTCATATTGATTACATCGCAGCTATATGTGTCAACTGCGGCGTATATTGCGTTATTTATCTTGCGGATACTTGTTGTGTTCTTTTCAAAAGCCTTGAGTATAACAAGATCTGCCCTCGGCGCCATGCCCACGATACCCTCGCCGTTGCACATATTTGCAGAGATTATTCCTGCCACTGCCGTGCCGTGACCGTAGTTGTCGGTGTAGTCGGCCTTGCTGTTATAATAATCGTATCCGCCGACAACCCTGCCTGCAAGGTCCGGGTGTTCGGCAATACCAGAGTCGATAATGCCGACGGTGACACTGCTGCCCTGTGCACCATACTCGAGCGCACGCTTTGTGCTCATCATATCGGCGCTATGTCCCCACTGGGAGCTATAGTATGTATCGTCAAAGGCAATATCAAAAAGCTCGACTGTATAGTTTGGCTCATACTGCAGCACCGCGTCGTTTTCGATAAGCTCGGAAAGCTCGTCTGCTGTCACCTCTACCCAGCCGTTGGGGTCTGCCTCGGCACTAAACAGCGTGGGGCCCGAAATTTTCACAAGATAGCTGTCATATCCGCGCTCAAGAGCCGAGCATACAGCGCAAAGAAAGCAGACTGCAAGCAGCGACAGCGCAAAGGCTGAGATAATTCTTGCTGTTTTTTTCATTCCCTGCACCTCCTTTTTTATTCCTTTGCTAATATTATACACACTCAAAAGTCTTTATGCAAGAGCTTTGCGGGAACAGTGCTGTATTTTTATCATTTTTTATAAAAGACTTGCATTTTGCACAGAATAATAGTAAACTTATATCAGGAGTAAAAATGAAAGGAAAAATATATGCTGAAATTTGCATTTTTTGATACAAAACCATACGACAAAGAGGGCTTTGAAAAATACGGCAATCAGGCGAACATAAAGTTCAAGTATTACGAAACAAAGCTCAACGAGGATACCGCCGAGCTTGCAAAAGGCTGTGACGGCGTGTGCGTTTTTGTTAACGACGACCTGAGCTCTGCCGTTATCGACAAGCTGCATGCTCTGGGAATCAAGCTTATCGCCCTGCGTTGTGCAGGCTTTAACAATGTCGACATAAAAGCCTCATACAAAAAAATTCATGTCGTGCGTGTACCTGCCTATTCTCCGTATGCTGTTGCCGAGCACACAATGGCGCTGCTGCTCACCTCTATCCGTCGTATTCACAAGGCGTACAACAGAACTCGCGAGTTCAACTTCTCGCTTGTGGGACTATCGGGCTTTGACCTGCACGGGAAGACGGTGGGCGTTATCGGAACAGGTAAAATAGGCAGGATTTTTATTGATATCTGCCGCGGATTCGGTATGGATGTTATTGCCTACGATTTGTACCCCGACAAAAACAGCGATATAGAGTATGTAAGCACAGACGAGCTTTTTGCAAAGAGCGACATCATCTCACTCCATCTTCCTCTCACAAAGGAATCTGCTCACATAATCTGCAAGAAAAGTATTGACAAGATGAAAAAAGGCGTTGTCATCCTCAACACCTCACGAGGAGGTCTTGTTGATACCGACGCACTGATTGACGGAATAAAAGAAAAGAAAGTGGGTGCTGCCTGTCTTGATGTATACGAGGAAGAGTCGGATATTTTCTTTGAAGATTTCTCGGGACATATTATGCAGGACGACACGCTTGCACGGCTTGTATCTATGCCGAATGTCATACTCACTTCCCATCAGGCGTTTCTCACCTCGGACGCACTCGACAACATCGCGTCAACAACAACCGAGAATATAGCAGAATTTTTTCAAAACGGTTTTTGCAAAAACGAGCTGTGCTACCACTGCGGCAAAGACAGCGTGTGCAGCGAAAAGCGCGAGTCGAAGTGCTTTTGATGACAAAAAAGAGGAGAATTTCTCCTCTTTTTATTTTTACTCAGAGCTTCTCTGTTCCATCAAGAGTGCAGACATTGCGCGTGTCAAGCACAGTCTTGCCGCAAAGCTTTTGCATATTCTCTTTTATCTCGTCGTGTCCGACAAGGATTACCACAAGCGACAGTCCGTCAAGGAACTTTTCAAGGTCAAAATACTGATTGTCGCAGATTTTTTCTCTGATATACGGGTCGTATACTCTCGGCGTTTTGCCGATGGTTTTCTTTTGAAATTCAATAAGCTGAAGTGTCGGTGACTCTCTGTGGTCGTCGACATTTTCCTTGTAGGACAACCCATAAAGACCTACCTTAGAAAAATCGTCTATCCCCTTTTGCTCCATAATCTCGCATATTCTTTCCTGAACATACTCGGGCATACTTATATTTACCTTGAGCGCCTCGGATATAAGATTTGTAAGCTTGGGATAATCTCCCACCAAAAACCACGGGTCGACAGAAATACAGTGTCCTCCGACTCCCGGCCCGGGCGAGAGTATATTTACTCTGGGATGTCTGTTACAAATGTCAATGATCTTATATACATCCATACCGTCATATCGGCATATCTTGGCAAGCTCATTGGCAAGAGCGATATTTACCGCGCGGTATGTGTTCTCTACAACCTTTGTCATCTCGGCAGTCTTGATGTCGCATAGTATTATCTCGCCGTGGCAGAAGCTGCTGTAAAGCTTCTTTACATACTCGCCGGTCTTCTCGCTGTCGGCGCCTATAGTGCGTGAATTTTCTACAAGCTCGCAGAGCATATTTCCGGGGATTATTCTCTCGGGGGCATATGCGAGGAAAATATCTTTTTCGGGAGTAAAGCCATATTCTTTTATGATGGGTCGGATAAGCTTGTCTACCGTACCGGGGGACACGGTTGATTCTATAATAATATAAGCACCCTCAGGGCATACTGCAAGGACATCCTTTACAGCATTGCACACAAAGCTTGCGTCAATCCTCTTGCTCTCGGTGTCATAAGGAGTTGCGACTGCGATAATATATGCGTCGGCTATCACCGCATGGGTGGTGAAGCTGATATTTTCCTTTGCCTTTTCAAAAATATCAGAAAGCCCCCTCTCGCAGAAGGTAATCTCGCCCTTACGCAGAGTATCGACAACACTGCTCTTGCAGTCGGTGCCGACAACCTCCACTCCGGACGAAGCGAGCATGAGTGCCGTGGGAAGTCCGATATAGCCGAGTCCTATTACATTTACCACAAAAATCCCTCCCGTAAGGATAGAATACTCATAATATATTCTATCACCCGGGAGGGATTTCGTCAAGTTATTTTTTATTCAGCAACAAGCTCGCACTTCTTCTGAGCCGATTCGTAAATCATATCAAGAAGCTTTGCGCTCTGGAGAACTGTGTCTACCTGATTTCTGGTAGTTCTGCCCTCTCTGATTGCAGCGATAAAGTCGTTGTCCTCGAGCACATAGTCGTTAAGACCGTTGAGCTCGGGCTTGAGCGTCTTGAACTCGCCGTCCTCATAAACATAGAGCTTGACTTCCTTGCGGTATTCCATTCTCACGCCGCCCTTATCACCGAGAAAGTCAATAAACATTTCTCTCTCGTTGATGTTCTGAGCCCATGCGCCGTTGAACGAAATTGTAGCCTTATCTGTACGGATATGGCCTGTTACAAAGTCGTCAACATCGTTGATGCCGTCGAGAACAGGAGGACCTGCCCACATTTCGTCAAATTTGTAATCGGGAATGTTCTTTGCCATTTCGCAGTATGTATCAGCTGTAACTGTCTTAACCTTTGCTCCGCCGAGGATATAAAGGATAAGGTCGAGGAAGTGAACGCCCCAGTCGATAAGAACGCCGCCACCCGAATGAGCCTTTGTTGTGAAAGGACCGCCAAGACCGGGAATGCTTCTGAACTCTCTGAACGAGCAATAAATATGATAGATATTGCCGAGCTTGCCCTCGCGGTTGAGCTTTTCGATAGTTTCAACTGTTGAATGATAGCGGTTGCATACGCCGATGTTGAGGAGCTTGCCTCTCTTTTTTGCTTCTTCTGCCATCTCGCAGGAGAGTGCATAGCTTACTGTTATAGGCTTTTCGCAGAAAACATGCTTGTCGGCACGCAACGCGTCCATTGTAATCTCGTAGTGCGCGTAGTTGGGAGTGAGAACATATACCGCCTCAACCTCCTTGTCAGCAAGCGCAATTTTATAATCTGTAATCGCCTGTTCTGCACCGTAACGGTCAACCTTGTCCTGTGCCTTTTCGGGAATGAGGTCGCAGGCATACTTAATTCTTACATTTTCGTTCTTGGAAAGTGCGGGAAAATGAGCTATATCTGATATTCTGCCGCAACCAATTACCGCAATTGTAGTCTTTGCCATAATCTTTCTCCTTTTCAAATTACATGGTTACAGCCTAATTATATCACTCAGCGCCATGGTTGTATTTAGCATTTTCGGTGCCAAATTTTGCATTTTTTATACAAGAGGTTGAAAAATGTTTGTGCACTTGTTATAATAAAGTCATGTCAAACGAATACGAAAAATATCATTTTAACAACTACTATGTTAATCCAATCGTATGCGGAAACATTCTCATTTATCAGTTGGGAGAAATGTTGTGCGATCCGGGAAAGATTATTCCATATCACGAGCAGAGGAGTCATGAGTTTACTTATGTCACCTCGGGTGAATGCGATATCTTTCACGGGAATGACTCTGTGCGTGCAAAGAAAGGAGACCTTATTCTGTCAATGACGGGAGAAAAGCACAAAATCTCAGCCATCGGAAGTGAGCCGCTGCGTTACTCATTTGTCAGCTTCGGCAAGACAAATGACGACGACATCTTCGGTCAGCTCATAGGAGAGCTTGAACGCCTTTTCAAAAAGGAAGGATGCCGTATTGTTCCTCTGCACTCGGCAGAAGAGCTTTTCTTTGATATGTTCTCTGAGCTCGAGTCCAAAAAGGTTTTTCACGGAGAAATGATTGCCCTGAGAATGACAGAGCTTCTTGCAAAGTTTATCCGCAAGTACACAAAGGTTAATGTCGAGCGCTACTCGCCCCGCATTACTTACTCGTCCTCCCTGGCATATCAGGTGCGCAATTACATAAGCAAAAATGTGTGCGATATAAAATCGCTGCGCGACCTTGAAAAGGAATTCAATTACAATATCCAGTATATAGCAAAGTGCTTCAAGAACACCTCGGGCAAGACCTTGAACAAGTTCTTTATCGAAGAAAAGATGAGATACGCTGACAATATGCTCTCGGGCGGTATGAGTGTGACTCAGGTAAGCGAAAAGCTGGGATACTCGTCTATCCATGTCTTCTCAAGAAGATATAAGGAATTTTTTGGTTATTCTCCCAAAAAGAGAGGTTAATTTCCCAAAAACTGCCTGTAGGCTCTTGCATTTTATACCTATTTGTGCTAGAATGTCTATAATATCTTTATTTGATATTTCATATTATTTAATTTAAGGAGCACAACACCATGGATTTTATGATCGGTTGTAACTACTGGGCCTCCAATGCCGGCACGGAGATGTGGAGACAGTGGGACGAAAAAGTAGTAAAAAACGACCTGAAACTCCTTTCAGAGCACGGTATCGAATATATAAGAGTATTTCCTCTCTGGCGTGATTTCCAGCCTGTTATACCCATGTATGCAGGTGCTGCAAATCTCTTTGAATACAGACTCGAGGGTGACAGAATGCCCGAAAACCCTTACTTCCTCGATGAGGTAATGCTCGACAGATTCGGCACTCTTTGCGATATCAGCGAGGAATACGGTATCAAGCTTATCGTCGGTATTGTCACCGGCTGGATGAGTGGAAGACTGTTTATACCTGCGGCACTTTTTGACAAGAGTCTTTATTCCAATCCGACAGCGCTTCTGTTTGAGCAGAGATTTGTAAAGGGCATTGTTGAGCGCTTCCGTGACAAGAAAGCTATCTATGCATGGGATCTCGGAAACGAGTGTAACTGTATGTACCCGTGCTCGGGTCAGCAGGAAGCAAGCACCTGGACAGGTATTATATCAAATGCTATCAAAGCCAACGACCCCACACGCCCCGTTGTTTCGGGTATGCACGGGCTTAAGACATCAGAACTTCATAACACCTGGACAATAAAGGGCCAGGCAGAGTTCTGCGATATTCTCACAACACATCCTTATGCATACTGGGTATCGGATGTGTATAAGGACAACTATAAGAGCTTCCGTACACTCATACATCCCACCTGCGAGACCAAGCTCTATGCAGCACTCGGTGGCAAGCCCTGTCTTGTAGAAGAAATCGGCACAATGGGTCCGATGATGTGCGACGACAAGACTGCAGCAGACTTTATGCGCCTGCAACTGTTTTCCAACTGGGCAAACGGCAGCATGGGTGTGATGTGGTGGTGTGCCCACGAGCAGAATATGCTAAAGAGCGCTCCTTACACATGGCAGATGTGCGAGATTGAGCTCGGTATGACCTATGAAAATCTCAAGCCCAAGCCTGTGCTTGAAGAAACACTCAGAATCCGCAAGATTCTCGAGGGATTTGACTTCACACTTCCTGCCGCAAAGGATGACGCAGTTTGTATCCTCACACGCGACCAGAACGCGTGGGGCGCGGCGTTTACAACATACGCTCTTGCAAAGCAGGCAGGACTCAACATTACATATATGGAAAACAGCGACAAGCTTGTTGACTCAGACTGCTACATTCTTCCGTCTGTTGCAGGCGTTGCACTTATGCCAAGAGAGCTTTACCTTGAGCTCCGCCGCAAGGTTTATGACGGCGCCACACTTTATGTGTCGGTTGACGATGGTCACCTTGCAGACTTTGAACCTTTCTTCGGCATGAGAGTTCTCGACTCCAGCCTTGCCTGTGACTCCGACACAGTAAGTGTTGAGTGCGAGGATATCTTCTTCTCGCGCAAAATGCGCTACGAGCTTGCAGGAACAAGTGCAGAAATACTCGCATTTGACAGCAAGGGCAATCCTGCATTTGCTGTTAATAACTACGGCAAGGGCAAGGTTTACTTTGTAAACTTCCCTGCAGAAACAATGCTCCTCGGCAGAAGCAATGCCTTTGACGGCAACACATACAAGCTCTACAGCAAGGCGTTTGCCGAAAAGATTGCGACTCACGAGGTTACATCCTCCAACAAGTACATCGGCACAACACTTCATCCTGCAGACGACGGTGTATACTGTGTTATGGTCAACTACTCAGACAATCCGCAAACAACAGGTATTCAGATTGCCGACGCATATGAAATCTCAGAAGTTTACTACGGCGATATCAACGAGGTTGCTCCTCTTGACGCGGCTGTATTTAAGCTTACACGCAAATAAACTGACAGGTGGCAAAGAAGCGCCGTCGCATAGGCGGCATTTCTTTGCCGATAATTTTTAGGAGTAACATTATGCGAATTGGAATTTTAGGTTACGGAAATCTTGGCCGTGGTGTTGAATGTGCCATCAGACAAAACCCCGATATGGTTCTCGCGGCAGTATTCACAAGACGCCCTCCTGAAAGTGTAGAAATTCTCACAAAAGGCGTTCCCGTGCTTCACATCGACCAAGCGAAAAATATGAAAGACGAAATTGATGTTCTCATCATCTGCGGCGGCAGCGCAAAGGATCTCCCCGAGCAGACCCCCGAATTTGTAAAATACTTTAATGTTGTAGACAGCTTTGACACTCATGCAAAAATCCCCGAGCATTTTGAAGATGTAGATGAGGTTGCCGACAGATGCGGCAAGGTTGCCGTTATTTCGGCAGGCTGGGATCCCGGTATGTTCTCGATAAACCGCCTTTATGCAGGAGCAATACTCCGCGATGGCGCAGACTATACTTTCTGGGGCAAGGGCGTAAGCCAGGGTCATTCTGACGCAATAAGAAGAATAGAGGGCGTACTGGATGCACGGCAGTATACCATTCCGTTAAAAGAGGCTCTCGATGCTGTGCGCAGCGGAGAAAACCCCGAGCTTACCGCAAGACAGAAGCATCTGCGCGAGTGCTTTGTAGTGGCAAAAGAGGGCGCTGACAAAGAGAAAATCGAAAAAGAGATTGTCACAATGCCAAACTACTTTGCAGACTACGACACTGTTGTTCACTTTATCACGGCAGAGCAGATGAAATCCGAGCACTCGGCTCTCCCCCACGGCGGCTTTGTGATAAGAAGCGGCAAGACGGGCTGGAACGGCGAGAACAGCCACATCATCGAATATAGCTTGAAGCTCGACTCAAACCCCGAGTTCACAGCCTCGGTGCTTGTTGCCTGTGCAAGAGCGGCATACCGTATGAACAAAGAGGGTATGCGCGGCTGTAAGACAATTTTCGACATCCCCCCAGCATATCTTTCGGACATGAGCGGCGAGGAGCTCCGTAAAAAGCTTTTATAAAAACTAAAAGACTTCCGTTTTTGATGTGCACCCCAAAAGTTAGACACTTTTGGAGGTGCATATCATTTTCGAAAGTCTTTTTTATATGCTTATTCCCAGAAGCTCAAGTGCCCTGCACAGGGCGTCGGAGGACAGGCTCTCGGGAAGCCCGTGCTCGCGGCATAGCTCTTTTCTTTTTTCCTTGCTGTCGGCTCTGCCCGAAAGTCCGAGCTCATAAAGGCGTGCCTTTGTTATTCTCACACTGCCTGTATGAGTATTCTCGCCTGTGAGTCCTGCCGAAACAAAAATCGAGCGCAGTCTTTCTGCGTCTATTCCCTCAACACCGAGGAGTCCCTCCTTGGAGGGAGCAGTCTTGCGCTTTTCCTTGCCGAAAATTTCGGGGATATAAAGATTTATCACCTTATCGGCAGGCAGCATACCCTTGAGCTTGTTTCTTATAAAAAATCCCGCCTTGTCGCTGTCGGTTATTATCACAAGTCCTCTTGTTTCGCAGATTTTGCGAAGAAGCGTCTTTTTTTCCTCATTGTTAAAAACGCCAAAACCGTCTGTCGTAATTATCATGGCGTCGAGTATTGAAGAGAGCTTGATTTTGTCGTACTTTCCCTCGCACAGCACTGCGCACGATAGCTTAATTTTCTCCAATATCCTTTTCCTCCATGCAGAATACTCCCACCGCCGAATAGTACGGCTCACCGTGCAAGAGCTTTTTCTTATAAAGTCTTTGCAGCCTTGTCTTTTCGGGGAGAGTGTCGGGGCTTGCAAAATTCTCTGTGCCGAAAATTCTCCACAAATTGCCGCTCTCGTCCGCCTCGTGCTCCGAAATGATTGTAAAATCATCCCTGAAGCCGGCAAGATTCGATCCTGCAAGAAACTCCTTGTGATCGCGTGCCATAAGCCAGCTGTCACAGACGAACCAGAGCTTTTTTATCCCGAGCCTTGAACTGTAAAACCTATAGGCTTGCCTATATGAGTTCTTTCTCGATTCCCTGTCAAAGGGCGTGCCCTCGGGTATATGGATTTTGAGTACCATATCGCCTTTTTTCAAGTTTTCATAATCGTCATAAATATATCCGCACAGCTGGTAGTCGAGTCCTCCGATATTAAATATGACATATCCGATATAATAGACACACCAAGGATAGTCGGACAGCGCAAATTTGCCGCACAGACGCGCGTTCTTGCGGCCCCACAGTACAATCAACCTTGCGATACTGTCAAACATACTGTCCGGTATGCCGTTTTTGGTATAAAGCAGCTTTGTCTTTTCCGAAAGAGTTATTGTCGCTGCAAGATGAAGAACAAAAAGGTCTTCTCCGCTCTCTTGTGAAATCTCCTTTATGCGCTCAATATAGCGCGACGGATAATAACAGTCTTTGTGATAGTGGAGTGTGCCGATAATCTCTTTTTCCTCGGTAATAAGCATCTCCCACAGTTCGTCTGCAAGCTCGCCTTTTTGTTCAAAAACCTTTTTATATACAGGTATTACCGTGTTTTTTTCTTCTTCCGTGAGCTCATATTTGTCACAAAAGGCATAAAAATATTCTTTGTTCATAAAAAAATCCCTGTTGGTGTTGTAATTTATCCTGATTTCTGTTATAATTATTCATGAAAATCAAGGTTTCGCAGTATTGTCGCAAGCCCTCGCCAGGCGTATGCACGCTCGCCGAACTGTTCTTTTGTCATGCCGAGCAGCAGCTCTTTTGTGATGACAGGTGTCCTGTCTTGCAAAAAGAAGTCGACGGGAGTTGTTGCTGTCCCTTTATTCATCGGGCAGACCTCCTGGCATATATCGCACCCCCACACAAGCTTGTGGGACGAAACGGTGTCTTCCTGCTCGTCTGTGAGCTGCTTTTTCTGTGTGAGAGCCGACATACACTCACCACAGCCGTTTAAGGCTCCTGTGGGACAGGCAGACACACATCTGCCACAGTCGGCACATACACTCCTGTCTGTAAGATTGTCGCTTGAAATATCAAGCTCCGCAGGACTTGTTACGACAAAGATAAATACATAACTGCCGTATTTTTCGTTTATCAGAAGACCATTGCGGCCGCGCACTCCGAGATAGGCGTCGTTTGCAAGCTTCACCTCTGAAAAAGGCGAATTATCGGCAAAAATATGCGTCATCTCGGCTATATCGGGAAAGCACTCGCAGAGTCTTTCTCTCAGCTTTACTTCAAGCTCGCGCGCCAGCAGATGATAATCCCTGCTCACAGCATACAGCGAAACATTCCGCTCCTGCTCGGGGTAATAGTACGGCACAAGAAAGACGACTATACTCTGCGCCCTTTGCGGCAGCTTGCGCGGATTTATCACCGCAGCACTCTCGTATGGCATACTGCGGAAATATTCAATTTTTTCTTCTTTAAAAAAATCAAGATAAATCTTGTTTATATTTTTGTATAACATATTCGGCCCTATATTTCAAGAAAGAGGTTTTTATGCAGTCTCTACACGATATTATAAAGCATTTCTGCGAAAAAAACAATATCAAAATCGAAGATAAAGCTATTTGCGATCTTATGCTTCTGACATCAGAGCTACTCGAGTACAATTCGCACACAAACCTCACGGCAGTAAGGGACGAGTACGGAGTCACGGTAAAGCACCATCTCGACTCTTTAAGCTCGCTGTCGTTTGACCTTATCCCGCAGGGAGCAAGGGTGATTGATGTCGGCTGCGGAGCAGGCTTCCCGGGTCTTCCGCTCAAGGTTGCAAGGGGCGATATTGACATATCGTTTCTTGACAGCACGGCAAAAAAGCTGAAGTTTACAGAGAAAGTGAGCGGAGTGCTTGGATTTTATTCCACGATTCTGCCTGTGCGTGCAGAGGATGCAGCTCAGGACAAGTCTCACCGCGAGACATATGACATTGCAGTATCACGAGCTATGGCAAACCTGCCTGTGCTTTGTGAGCTGGCACTGCCCTTTGTAAAGGTTGGCGGCAGATTTATCGCCTACAAGGCAGAAAAGGCGTCGGACACCTCCGATAGCGAAAGCGAGCTTTCACGCTCGCTCAGCGCCATATCAAAGCTAGGCGGAAAGCTTGCCGGAGTATATCACTACGACCTGTCTGAGTTCTTTCCCGACGAGGAGCTCGGTGACAAAAAGCACTGCCTTATTGTGATAGAAAAGGTATCAAAAACAGACAAAACCTACCCCAGACGCTACGCCCAGATACTCAAAAAGAATTTATAAAGAAGTCCTGCAGAAAACTGCAGGACTTTTTTCAATCAAGAAAAATCGGATTTGTCCAGGCATACTTGCCGTCGGCGTCGATTACCGTAGCTCTGACATAATCGTAAAGCCCGGGCCATACATCAAGTGCAAACTCAGCGTGAGTGAGATTACCGCTATCGTCCTTTACAAGCTTTGTCGGGTGCATATCACTGTGGAGTCTTATCTTTTTTACAGGCGAGCAGTCGACATATGCGACATTGCCGTCGACATAAAAATTATAAATCTCAGGTCCACAGGACGAATAAAACGCTCCTGCCTCAAGCGCATGAAATATAGAATTAATGTTCTTATCGGCGCGCACCATTATCCATCCGCATCCCATCTGCGGATGGCTGTGCATATCGTCGTTTGCCACGCCGTAAATACGGATACCCTGTCCCAAAAGCTCATCCCAGTACATAGCGTCCTTGTCTATATCGTGCCACTCGACACTGCCGGAGTTCCAGATTTCCATGGCAAAATTGCCTTTTTGCTTCTCAAAATCACGCGCTCCTGTGCCGCTCCATTCGGGATGGCAGTATACCGTGAGATTCTTTTTGGCATGGATATCGTCAAGATACTTCTGATACTCGAGCTGGTCTTTTGCTGTACCGCCGGGTAATTTTTCATCCTGACTGTAGCCGTTGCCATCTTCCCCCGAGGGACCTATACACACGGTGTGGAAGCACTTGAAGCCATATTCCGCAGGTAATGTGTTATCAAACTCCATGCCTGGAATTATGACCATGCCCGTTTCGGGTGCAAAATTCTCAAGATTGTATTTTCTGTGGTCGGTGATAGCGAGAAAGTCATAACCCTTTTCGGCATAAAGTCTTATTACCTCCGCCGGCTCTATCCTGCCATCCGAACGGGTTGTGTGACAATGCAGATTGCCCTTGAGCATTCTCTCTGTGCCGATAAAAGCCTGCTGCTGTTTCATATCATCACCCCTCAATCAAGAAAAATCGGATTTGTCCAGGCATACTTGCCGTCGGCGTCGATTACAGTCATACGCACATACTCGTGCCTGCCTGCCCACCAGTCAAGTTCAAACTCAGCGTGAGTCATACTGCCATCGGCACTGTCTATATAACGCGTCGGGTGATTTGCGCTGTGGATGCGGATTCTTGCCGCAGGAGAGCAATCTATATAAGCTTTTTGTTCATCAACATAGAAGTTATAAATCTCGGGACCGCAGGACGAATAAAATTTGCCTGCCGCAAGTGCGCGAAGAATAGAATTTATATCATTCTCAGCCTTTACCATTACCCAGCCTCCGGCCAAGGTTTCAAGCCCGTGTGCATCGTCGGCTGCAACTCCGTAAATACGGATACCCTGCCCCAGAAGCTCGTCCCAGTATGCCGCGTCTGTATCCATGTCGTAATATATGGCGCTGGTTGTGTTCCAGATTTCCATGGCAAAATTGCCTTTTTGCTTTTCGAAGTGTCTTGCAGGAGTCGAGCTCCACTGCGGATGACAGTATATCGTGAGGTTATTCTTAGCATGAGCTTCGTCAAGAAATGCCTGATACTCATGCTGGTCCTTCGCTCTTCCAGACGGGAAGGTGTCGTCGTGGTTGTAGCCGTTGCCGTCCTCCTTTGACGGACCGATACACAATGTATGGAAGCAACGGAAGCCCTTGTCGCGCACAAACTCATTGTCAAACTCCATACCCGGAATGATTGTAATGCCTGTTTCGGGGGCAAAGTTCTCGAAATTATATCTTCTGTGGTCGGTGATAGCGAGAAAATCGTATCCCCGCTCCATAAGATACCGCATTGTCTGCTCGGGGGTAGTGTTGCCGTCGGAGCGTGTAGTGTGGCAGTGCAGATTGCCCTTGAGCATTTTTCCGCCACCGATAAACGCCTGCTGTTGTTTCATTGTGACACCCTCTTTTTTCATTGTTCGAGTTAATTATAGCATTTGAAACATACAAATTCAACAATTTTAATTTTTTTGGGGGTAGAAAAAGCCTCTTTCTTTTTGTGCTTTTTGCACAACAAAAAAGGAGAAGACTTTTGTCCTCTCCTATCTGCTATTTTGTAAGCTCGTCGACTATTGCGCGGATGTTGTCATAGATAAATTCGGGCTTTACTTCGCTTGTCATAAGGTCGTCCATTGTTCCCTCACCGCTCAGCACAAACACACTCGAGATACCCGCATTAACTCCGCAGGCAATGTCGGTATAGAGTCTGTCGCCAACAAGCGCGGTTTCTTCCTTTTTGTAGCCTGTCTTTTCCATAGCAAGCTGCGCCATTGTGGGCTGAGGCTTACCGATAAAGACCGGGCGTCTTTTTGTAGCATTAAAAAGCATTTCGCTCACCGAGCCACAGTCGGGGACAAAGCCGTACCATGTCGGACACACCCAGTCAGGATTTGTCGCAATATAATCGACACCTCTGCCAAGCAGGATACATGCCTCCTCAAGCTTTTTAAAGGTAAGCTCGGTGTCAAAGCCCATGCAAAGACAGTCTATATCGTCTTCAAGCTCAACCGTGACAGGCAGCCCTGCATCCCCGAGCTGCTCGGCAAAAGACTGTGTGCCGAAAGCATAAATCTTTTTGTAGTTTTTCTTTTCAAGATACAGAACCGTCGCATTGACCGAGGTGAGAAAATCGTCCTGTGTGGCAGAAATGCCAAGAGAAGCGAGCTTCTGAACATACTTGTCAACGCTCTTTGAGGAGTTGTTTGTCAGAAAAATATATCTTCCGCCTATACTCTTCACATATTCAAGAAAATCAATCGTTCCGTCAAACAAGTCGTTATCAAGATATATTGTACCGTCCATATCAAGCAAGAACAGCTTTTTTCCCTTAAGACCGCTCATATTGTATCTTTCCTCCAAAAATCTTTTTTGCTCACCGACACAGCCTCAGCTCCGCCGTCTACTGCGGCTTTTATTTCGTCGACTGTTTCTATAAGACCTCCGAGCACTATCGGCATATCAAGCTCGCTCTTAAGTCTTGTAATCACCTTTGGCATTGTTCCGGGCATAATCTCTATCATATCCGCTTTTGACGATTTTGCTGCGTCTACCGTTGTTTCGACAGAGTGCGAATCAACTATAAAAAACCTCTGTATAGTGAACACTCCGATTCTTTTTGCGATCTTTATGATATTTGTGCGCGTGCTGATAATACCGTCAACACCCTGTTCTGTTGCAAAACGGATGCCGTACTCGTCCTTGCCGATACCCTCAGCGAGGTCTATATGTACAAACAGCTTTTTGCCTGCTGTGTGTGCAAGCTCTGTCTGCGCCTTTATTTCAGCAATATTGGGAGCGAGCAGAAATATCATTTCTACATCAGATTTCACAGCCTCGATAAGCTCTTGGTTACTTCTTACTGCGGCAATTATCTTTCCGTGTGTCATTTCACTCTCTCCCCTTTTCAGTCAACATTTTTTGTAGCAACAAGCTTACTGCCGAATACATCTTCTATTATAACATCACCAACGCAAATTGGCAAGTCGGGTTTTGCATTATTTATAATTTTCATTGCTTCAAAGATTTTTCCTTTGGGAATAGGCTCGTTTGTCTTGACAGGAACAAGCTCGCCGCTGCTGCTTTTTACGGTTGTGGTAATTGTACGCATTGGGTTTGTGCACTCGGTACGGGCATAAGTTTCGCCTCTGGGACAAGTGTTGCCCTCTACCTTTACAACCTTGCCGTCTTTCAGCTCAACTCTAAGGCTGCAGCCTATGGGACACACTATGCATGTAAGTTCTCTTGTCATCACTTTGCCTCCTCAAGGATAAATCTGAGCTCCGAGACTCCGTCAAAAAGCTCATTTCCAAGCTTTATGCTTTCCATTTCGCCGGGAGCGACCTTTGCCTTTTTCTTTGAAAGGATTACCTTGTCGCCGCTCACTACACTTATTTTTACATTTCTGAATACATCCGATACTCTGAAATATACCGTTACATCCTTCTTCTTTGTAATTGTCTGGGGAACAGTGTAGCGGATTTTGCCGTCGGTCCTTATGGAAATGTCAATTTTTTCCCCGTCCGTGTTCTTTATATAGTCTGCTGCGCTCTTTCCTGCAATCTCGGCTTCCTCTGACACATAATCGACAAGGTCGTGTACATGAAGCACATTGCCACAGGCAAAAACACCCTCGCATGAGGTCTGTCTGTCCTGGTCGACACTTGCGCCGTTTGTAATTCTGTCAAGAGCGATTGATGCCTTGCTTGTAAGCTCATTTTCCGGGATAAGTCCGACAGACAAAAGGAGTGTGTCGCACTCGATATACTCGCGTGTTTCGGCTATAGGGCGTCTGTTCTCGTCGACCTTTGCGACAGTAACGCCGCTCACACGCTCCCTGCCGTGTATCTCGACAACAGTGTGACTGAGTTTCAGAGGAATATCAAAGTCATTAAGGCACTGCTCTATATTGCGTGCAAGACCGCCCGAATACGGCATAAGCTCGCATACAGCCATAACCTTTGCACCCTCAAGCGTCATTCTTCTTGCCATGATAAGACCTATGTCGCCCGAGCCTAAGATTACCACCTTTTTGCCGGGCATATAGCCCTCAAGGTTTACAAGCTTCTGCGCCGTTCCTGCACTGTATATGCCTGCAGGTCTTGTGCCGGGGATGTTGAGTGCTCCCTTCGAGCGCTCACGGCAGCCCATTGCAAGGATTATTGCCTTTGCCTCAATCTGAAAAATGCCGTCCTCAGTGTTTGTCGCAGTGATAACCTTGTCTTCTGTTATATCAAGCACCATTGTGTTGAGCTTATAAGGGATTCCAAGCTCCTTTACGCGCTTTTCGTATCTCCAGGCATACTCGGGTCCTGTGAGTTCCTCTCCGAACTTGTGAAGCCCGAAACCGTTGTGTATACACTGCCGGAGTATTCCGCCGAGCGCGCTGTCTCTCTCAAGGATAAGAATGTCGCGGACACCCTGCTCATACGCCGCCACCGCAGCGCTCATGCCTGCCGGCCCTCCTCCGATAATAACAAGCTCTGTCATATCTTATTTTCCCTCCTTTGTTATGCCTGTGATAAGCTTTGAATTTCCGCCGCATTTTGTTATATCCTCATACGGAATACCAAGCTCCCTTGACAAAAGTCCCATAATATACGGTGTGCAAAATCCGCCCTGGCATCTGCCCGTCTGCGCTCTTGTGCGGCGCTTTACGCCGTCAAGGTCAAATGGCCTGGGGTTTGCTCTTATTGCAGCGAGAATCTCGCCCTCGCTCACACTTTCACAGCGGCAGATTATTCTGCCGTAGGTTTTGTCTTTGTTTATTATTTCATTCTTCTTTTCGATACTTGCCTCGGAGAAGAAATGCGCAGGCTCTCTTGTGGGGTTGTAGCTTGCGTTTTCTTTCATTTCAAGTCCGCCCTCGCGCAGCATATCGCACACCATAAGAGCAATTGCAGGGGAAGCCGAAAGGCCGGGAGATTCAATTCCTGCCACATTGATAAAGCCCTTGAGAGGTGAAGTTATGATAAAATCGCCTGTATTGCCTGCAGCACGCAGACCGCAAAAAGAAGTAATTGTCTTGCCGTAAGGAACCGACTTCAGATTTTCGCTCGCTTCCTTTATGATATGAGAAAATCCCTCGGCGGTGGTGCTGTGATCTTCCTTGTCGGAAATATTGACAGAGGTGGGGCCTGTGAGCAGGTTTCCGTCGACTGTGGGAGTAACAAGTATACCCTTGCCTGCTTTTGTGGGTGTTCTGAAAACCGTGTGCGACACAAGGTTCCCGCATTCTCTGTCAAGCAGTATATACTCGCCGCGTCTGGGAGTAATCTTAAAAGAACTATCGCCCGCAAAAGACGCTATCCTATCAGCAAACAGTCCTGCTGCGTTAACAACATATCTTGCCTGCACGCTGCTGTTTTCGGAGAAAATCTCATATCCGCCATCGGTTTTTGTAATGCTCTTTACTTCAAAATTACGCATAAGCTGAGCACCGTTATCCATGGCGTTTCCTATTGCAGCGATTGTCAGCTCATACGGACATACAATAGCTCCAGTGGGAGCAAGCAGAGCGCAGGTAACGCTGTCTGATATGTTGGGTTCTATCTTTCGTGCCTCGTCGCCGTCAAGAATACTAAGCTCTTTTACACCGTTTCTTACTCCACGCTCATAAAGCGCTTCTATCGTCTTTTTGTCCTCATCAGAAAAGCCTATGACAATTGAGCCGTTTTTCTTATACTTTACTCCGAGCTCTGCTGTCACCTTTTCCATCATCCGAGAACCTTGTACATTGAGCTTTGCCTTGAGGCTTCCGTGTTCGGCGTCAAATCCTGCGTGAACAATGGCGGAGTTTGCCTTTGTGGCACCCATGGCAACATCGTTTTCCTTTTCGAGTATGCATATACTGAGCCTGTACTGTGAGAGAGTTCTTGCTATCATTCCTCCCACAACGCCTGCTCCGATAATGGCTACATCATACATAAAAAACATCTCCCTTTTCTTATTTTTGAGCGCAAAAAAGACGCACCAAAATAAACCCCCGTCTTTGAGAGTTTATTCTGATACGCCTCCAAATCTCTGTATCGAGTAAATTATAGCATAAAAAAGAGCGTTTGTCAATTTATATATCGCATTTTTCAGTTAAAAGATGGCTCTTTTACCTGCGTGTCGGCAAAACTATTGTTACCGGGAGACGGCTCGGACATACTGAAATACATTTTTGCTGCCTTTGTTGTGCCGAAATCTCTGTTTGAGCCTGTATTCTGCACTCTGTTAAAGGCTTCTCTGAACATTGCGTTATGCGCCTCTTCTCTGTTTAGGAGAAAGTCTATTGTTTCTCTTACCTTTTTGTCGTTTATCTGTCGGTAGAGATACTCATAAACCACCTTTGCTCTCTGCTCGGAGGCTATATTTGAAAGCAGGTCCGCGCAAAGGTCGCCCGTCACGCTCACATAGTCGCCTGTCCAGGAGTAGCCCGACGCATTGATAAGTCCGGGGTTAAGTCCTGTGAGCACATGGGTCTGTATCTCTCCCGCAGGCACAGCCGAGGCGTTGACATCATGTCCGTTCAAAAGACTTATTGTCTGCGCCACCATTTCCATGTGACCAAGCTCCTCGGCTGCAATATCAAGAAACAGGTCCTTTATCTCGGGGTCCTTGATTCGAAAGCTCTGGGACATATACTGCATTGCCGCCTTGAGCTCACCGTTTGCGCCGCCCAGCTGCTCCTGCAAAAGAGCCGCATACTGCGGATTTGGTTTTTCTACTGCCACGGGATGAAAGAGCATTTTTTCGTGTTTGAACATAATTTTGTCCTCCCTTTTCTTTTGCTCTTATATTTTGCTATTTTACCGCAAAATATTCGCCAAAAAACAAAAGACCGAAGCAAAATTTTGCTTCGGTCCTTATTTTCACAACTCAGTTTTCAAGCTTTCTTATCTGCCCTTGCCATCTGACAAGAACATAAATCCCGCCGTCGGGCGACACAAAGCTGTCGTCTGCGTATACATATTCGGCAATTCTTTGCGGAATACTACCCACACCGTCGTAGGTAAAATATCCGTCATCCACAGCAGACACCTCATAATAGTCGCGCACAACCATCGGGTACTCATATCCGGGGCATGCCACATTTCGCAGATAAATCCTGCCGTCAATGCTGCCTATGATTTCCATACTGTTCCACTGAGGGAATTCCTCGTTCACGCACTCAAGCTCGCCGTCGCAAAGGCGCCAGAGTGTGCTTGACAGGGATGTAAAAGTGCGTATCATCTTGAGCTGCGCTCTCGTGTTGAAATAGATATTTCCGTCGCCCGATACCGCTGCCTGCCACACAAACAAATCCTTGCCTATATAGTAAAGCTTGCCGTCGGCTTCGATATAGCTGTAGACAGGTCTTCCTATCGTTCCACTGCCGTCCTCGTACCATATACTGTAATTGTTGGTAATGTCATAGAACTGCACGCCGCCCAGAGTATAACCACGACTCCATATATCATTGCTGATAGACGCAATTTCCTTTGTGCCGTACCCTCCTGTTACCACTGTCACCTCGGGAAGAACATACTCGCCGAAAACCGCAACACCATCTGTCACCGTCACCTTAGCAGAGGTGTATGTAAACTGATTTTCCTCTGCGCTCGGGTCGTATTCAATCTCGTGCCTTTCGCCTGTGGCGTAGTCGTACTTATAATATTTTATCGTATCCTTTATGGTATATCCGCCGGATTCAAGAGGAATATCCTCGCTTACCACAGAGCTCACAACAACGCCATCCGAAAGATATTTTTCAATATTCAATGACTCCTCGGCATGAAGCCCCGTTTCGAGGCAGAATGTGTTGTTTTCCCACTTGGTTTCCCATGCAAACTCCTCGTGGGCAAACTCCCAGGTCATCGGGAAGTATGTCACTCCCCTGAGGTTAAGCAGCGGATATTCAAGCTCGCTGTTGTCAATCCTCTTGCCGTTGAGATATATCGGATATTCGGGCAAAACCGCACTTAGATACTTGCTGTTTACGGTTGTTTCATATATCGGAAGCTTGCTCGGCTCCGACGGCTGATAGACAATGTACAGTCCCTTTTCGTTGTCCCACGAAGTCGAAAGGTCGAGCGCACGGCAGTAATCGTAAGTCATCGGGAAGTATGTAATATCCTTGTATGAGATAAACGGATAAAGCGAGTCCCAATAGTACACAGGGGAATTTTCGATTATACATTCGTAGTCGGGGATGAGAACAGTAACCTCGCCCGACGCGCTTGCTGCAACACAAACAAGGCAGAGTACACAAAAAGCCACTGCCGCGAAAGTAATCTTTCTTTTCATACTGTTTTCTCCTTTTTGCTGATTTTTTTATCCGAGCGGAGTATAGCCTGTCTTTTCCACAAGCTCCTGCCCCTGCTCGCCCACAATCCAATCAAGAAGCTTCAGAATATTCTCGTCAGCATCGGCTCTTGTCACGGCATAGAAATGCGACGCGACAGGATATGTGCCGTTTTCGATATTCTCGAGAGTCGGCTCAACGCCGTTTATACTCAAAAGTTTAATCTGGTTATTTTTTACCATTTCGGTTGAATAAAATCTGAAAGAATAACCTATCGCGTTCTTATAATTCCTGTAATCGGCAGCCCTGGAAATTATTCCGCCCATGCCGCCTATAACATCCTCTTTGGGAGGGGTCATAAGCTCTTTTTCTCCCATTATTTTTACAAGCGCACTCTGACTGCCGCTTCCCTCGTCACGCTGAAAGGCTCGTATGTTGCCAAATCCCTCCACTCCAAGCTCGCTCCATCGTACAGTACTGCCCGAATATATATCCTGTATTTGCGAGAGTGTTATGTCTTCAATAGGGTTCTTGCTGTTTACAAAGAAGACAAAGGCTTCTTTGCCGATAGGAGTATATACAAGCTCGACACCCTTTTCCTTTGCAAATTCCTCCTGCTCCTGCGACGGACCGCCGACAAAGATAATATCGGCCTCTCCCGTCACAATCCTATGGTATGCCCCTGTTGTAGTCGAGCAGGTGACTTTTTCGTTTGCCCACACATTATAGCTTCCGTCCTCAAGGACAAGCTCTTCCGGATATACGGCGTTTGCAAATGCAGAATAAACAGGATACAATGCCGTCGCACCGTCGAGCTTTGGCAAATCCCCCTCAAAGACAAGCTCTGCCTCCCCGTCGAGCAAGGCAATCTCACTGCTTTCGGAATACGGCTCGTATCTTTTGAGCAGTTCGTCGTTCTCGCCAACTGTCGGAATGCTGTTGACATAAATATCATAGCACATCACACCGCCCGCTGTAACAATGCATCCGACGGCTATGGCAATTATCGGGATATAAATATATTTCTTTTTTATAAATCCCCACAAGGCTCCTGCGACAGATACAAAAGCCAGAAAGCCAAGTATTGCCACAATCGACGCATACACACTGCCACGCACGCTCGAAAAAAGAATCAAAATCATAGCGTAGAATACGCCTACAGACAAAACCGCTCCCACGCACAGAAGATTTATCGCACGACCAATGTGCTTTGAAGCATTCTCTTTTCTGCCAAGATATGTACCAAGCGCAATAAGAATCACGAGAGTTATTATTGGTACAATATTCTCAAGGATATAAAACATAATATTCCTCCTTTACAATTCTAATATAGCATAAATTGCTATTACTGTCAACAAAAAGCACAATCCTGCAAAAGGCTTTTTATAGCCTATATTGTATCATATATAGCCTACTTTGTCAATACCCGAGGGCTATAATTAGGCTATAAAGTGTTTGAGGTAGTGTTATGAATACTTATTCGGTTGTAAAAAACAGGCTTTTATCTTTATGCGAAGCCAAAAAGATGACTATAAACAAGCTAGCAACAGAATCGGGAGTGGCTCCGTCCACTGTGAAAAATATTCTTTACGGCAAAAGCAGTAATCCCGGCGTTGTCACGCTCAAGATGCTTTGTGATGGACTTGGAATATCACTGTCGGAGTTTTTTGATACAGAAGACTTTAAAAATCTCGAGCAGGAGATAAAATAATAGTGTTCAATAATAAAAAATCCCCCGTATGGGGGATTTTTTATTGTATTTCACAGAAAATTATTCTTCCGAGAACATATCCTTGCCTACTCCGCAAAGAGGGCATTCAAAATCGTCGGGAAGATCCTCAAACTTTGTGCCGGGTTCAATACCGAGCTCGGGAGCGCCGAGCTCCTCGTCATAAACCCAGCCGCACGCGTCACATACATATTTTTTCATAATCTTTTCCTCCTGGATGTATTTTATTTAATCTTTTCAAAATCAGCCGCTCCGTGCTTACACAACGGACAGATAAAGTCCTCGGGCAGCGGCTCGCCCTCGTAGACATATCCGCAGATCTTGCAGATATAGCCTTTTTTGCCCTCAGTCTGGGGCTTAGGCTTTACATTTTCCTGATAGTAGGTGTAGGTCATCGTCTTCTCATCTGTTATAACTCTTGCCTCGTCTACCGAGCAGATGAACATTCCGTGAGTGTCAAGGTCTACATACTGCTCAACGGTGAGCGACATAAATGAGTTGATATACTTGGGAAGGAAAGCAAGACCGTTGTCCGATCGCAGAATTTCCATACCCTCAAACTTATCGGCATTTCTTCCGCTGCGGAAGCCAAAGTTTTCAAACACGCTGAAAGGCGCATCAACGCTCAGGCAGTTGATGTTCATTTTGCCTGTTTCCTTTATGATATGGTGAGAATAGTTGTCCTTATTTATGGTAACGGCAATCCTGTTGGGGGTATTTGTCACCTGTGTCACGGTGTTCACAATAAGTCCGTTGTCGCGCTTGCCGTCGTTTGATGTAACAACATAAAGACCGTAGCCGATATTAAAGAGCGCCTTGAGGTCATTCTTGTCGGCGGTTTTGTCCTGCTGTGCAAGATAGTCGCGGCAAAGCTCGCCTGCAAGATCGTCAAGCTGCTTCTTGCTATCGTCACTGAGAGCTGAGAGAATTGTCACTGTCGTGTCGGTGTACTTTAAGTTCTTGCATTTTTCAAGCATTCCCTTCATCACCTTTGCGGCAAGAGGAGCCCAGCTGCCGTTTTCAACAAAGGCAACCGTCTTGTTCTGGAAGTTGCGTTCTGTAAGGTGAGTGATAAACTCGTGCATAAACGGGAAAATCTCCGCGTTATATGTTGTTGTGGCGAAGACAATTTTGCTGTACCTGAAAGCATCCTCAACCGCCTCTGCCATATCGCATCTTGCAAGGTCGTTTACCACAACCTTGGGACAGCCGAGCGCACGCAGCTTTTCGGCAAGCTGTAAAACAGCCTTTTTGGTGTTGCCGTATACCGATGTGTACGCAATCACAATGCCCTCGCTCTCAGCCTGATAGCTCGACCAGATGTTATAAAGATTTATATAATAGCCGAGGTTTTCGCGAAGCACTGGTCCGTGCAAAGGGCAGATAGCCGCAATGTCAAGAGCTGCTGCTTTCTTGAGCAGCGACTGCACCTGGGCACCGTACTTACCTACAATACCGATATAGTAGCGTCTTGCCTCACACGCCCATTCTTCCTCTATATCAAGTGCACCGAACTTGCCAAAGCCGTCTGCAGAAAAGAGCACCTTGTCAAGGCTGTCGTAGGTTACAATAACCTCAGGCCAGTGAACCATGGGCGCTGTGACAAAAGAAAGGGTATGTCTGCCGAGGCTGAGTGTATCTCCCTCGCCCACAACCACCTGTCTGTCGGCAAAATCGTTGCCGAAGAAGTTCTTCATCATAACAAATGACTTTGCAGACGACACAATCTTTGCGTCGGGATATGTTTTTGCAAAATTGAGAATATTGGCAGAATGGTCGGGCTCCATATGCTGAACTACAAGATAGTCGGGAGTGCGCTTTCCGAGGGCATTCTGTATATTGTCAAGCCACTGGTGGGTAAAACGCGCGTCAACGGTATCCATGATCGCGATTTTCTCGTCAACTATTGCGTATGAGTTATATGCCATACCGTTTGGAACATCGTACTGTCCCTCAAAAAGATCAATCTCGTGGTCATTGACACCGATATACAGGATGTCGTTTGTAATTTTCATAGTATTCACCTCTTTTTATTTTTAATAGTGTTTTTTATAGTATATCATAAAAAACACCTCTTTTCAATGACTTTTGCAACAAAAAATCCTGCCGTTTCCGACAGGATTTTACTGCTATATATCTATTGTCCCTTGTCAAACTTCTCCTTGAGCTTTTTCTCACGGTATTCACTGGGAGAAACACCCTGCATTTTTTTGAAATACCTACTGAAATAATATCCGTCCTCAAAGCCTGTTTCTCTTGCTATCTCGTTTATTGTCCTGTCCGAGACGAGCATTTGCGTCTTTGCCGCATTGATGCGAAGCAGATTTCGGTACTTTATGATACTGCTGCCCATAATCTTTTTAAAAACGCGGTTGGCATAGTCAAAGCTTATTGAGAAAATTTCTTCTATTTCCTCGCTTCCAAAATCTCGTGTATAGTTCTCGGCGATATAATCGGCAATATTCTTTGCAACAAAATACTGCTTCCAGCTGTTTTCCCTGCCGCGGTTGCCCAAAATCTCAGCCGTAACGCTCTCAAGTCTGAGCATAAGCCCTGCAACAGCTCCCGAAAGAGCAAGCCGCTCCTCCATATCGGCATAGCCTGAGAGGGTATTCTTCTTGAGCACATCTATAATATACGACATCTTTTCCTTGCTGTCGATATGTATCTTCTGACGCAGAAGCACTTTCATATACTCGTAGCTCCTGATTCCCCAGAGATTTGCCTTTGAGAACTCTGTCCTGTTCTCCTGTACACGGCTGCAATACTCATCGTCCGAAAGCTCGGTTTCGGTTATTGCGTCGGTGTCAAAATGAACATAATAGAACTCGCATTCGGCAGAATCAACAGGCTTCTGGAAATCACCTTTGCGGAAGATGTAAATATCGCCCGGAGAAAGAATGACCTCCTCTCCGCCCGACTCAAGTGACAGCCTGCCGCCCACCATAACATACATAATATACTCAGGATTGTATCTTGTGCAGTGACGGTATCTCTTTGGAATATATATTTCGCGGTTGAGCATAGCAATTTTCAGCGTCTTGTTAAGGTCTATCTCAAAGCACCTCATAGAAGCATCACCTCGTCAACTACATTAAAGCATTGTTTTGACAAAAAATCAATGCATTTTACGGGAAAAGTTTGGACAAAAACGACTTTTTTGCATTTTGTTTATATCGTTTTTGTGCAAGCTCACAGAGCTTACCGTCAAAGGCGAAAGCCTTTTGACACAGCTTATCTTGAGTAGAGTCTATTCAGTCTCAAAAATCTTCCTCTGTCGATACTGTCAAGCTGCGTCTTTGTCACACGGTAACGCCAGTTGCCATCTGCCCTGCCGGGGGTGTTGAGCCTTGTGTCGACGCCAAAGCCGAGCAGGTCCTGTATCGGCAGAATTACAAGCCGTGCGTGACTCGAAAGGATGCTCCTTATCATGCTGTCGCAGCCATGCTGCCAATCGCCAGCGTGTCCACAGTACTCAAGCATTGTTGCCCTTGTTTCATAATCAAGCTCCCAGAGGTAGCCGAGCAGAGTGTTGTTGTCGTGAGTACCTGTGTATGCTACGCAGTTATAGGGATAATTGTGCGGACGGTGTATGCTGTCCTCCTGCGACAAAAAGCCAAACTGAAAGACTCTCATTCCCGGCAAAGAGCTCTTATCAACAAGCTCCCGCACCTCGGGCGTTATGTCGCCAAGATCCTCGGCAATAATCTCCGTGCTGCCTGCCGCCTGCTTTATTGCCCGCAGGAACGCCATACCGGGGCCCTTTTTCCACGAGCCCTCCCTTGCGCTTTTTGCATTTGCAGGGACTGCCCAGAAGCTCTCAACTGCACGGAAATGGTCGATACGCACAGCGTCGAACATTTCTGCCATGTGAGCAATCCTGTCGCACCACCAGGAAAAGCCGTCTTTTTTCATCTGCGACCACTTGTATAAAGGATTCCCCCAGAGCTGTCCGTCCTCACTGAAATAGTCGGGCGGCACTCCTGCCACAAGGGTAGGTCTGTTTCTCGCGTCGAGCATATACTGCTCCTTGTTGCTCCATACATCACAGCTGTCGAGCGAAACATATATCGGAATATCTCCGACGAGCCTTATGCCCTTGCTGTTTGCATATTCCTTTATCTGTGCCCACTGAGTAAAAAATTCATATTGGATAAACTTCCAGCCAAAGAGAATGTCTCCGTCCATCCTGTCGCTTGTCCACTCATACCAGGGCTTGTTATCGTTTTCTGCCTTGAGTGCCATAAACTCGCAAAATTTTAAAAGATGGGGTTTATTATTTATATATTTTTCAACAGCACGCTTATCAGAAACCCTCTTTGACGCCCTCATCAGAAGCGCAACGCGCTCGTCATTTAGTCTTTCAAACTCGCACAAATACTCGCCGTTCTGTCTTGCGCCTGCAAGCTCCTCTTCGGTCAGAAGTGCTTTTTCAAAAAGAATGTCAAGGTCTACAAAATACGGATTTCCACCGAAAGCCGAATATGATTTATACGGCGAGTTGTACTCGTCTGCCATACAAAAAGGCAGCACCTGCCAGTATGAAAAACCGCTCTCGGCGAGAAAATCGACAAAATATTTTGCGCTCTTTCCGAATGAGCCTGTCGAGTATTCGCCAAACAGCGATGAAATGTGCATAAGCACTCCGCTTTTCCGTTCCATAATTATGTATCTCCTGTGTTTTTTGTCAATATCACATCTGTGCGAATGCACAGCAGGGCGCAGCCCAAAGACTTGCAGCGCAAGGCTTTATGTGTGTATTATACCATGAAGCCAAAATGCTTGCTTGCAAGGGCATTTTGCGAAGCCGTCAATATCACATCTGTGCGAATGCACAGCAGGGCGCAGCCCAAAGACTTGCAGCGCAAGGCTTTATGTGTGTATTATACCATGAAGCCAAAATGCTTGCTTGCAAG
>JAZNMZ010000061.1:0-70803 GCA_045580005.1 Eubacteriales bacterium
CTGTGAAAGACAGTTGCTCTGACAATTGTCGGGGCGACAAGTCGGTGATATTAACGCAGAGGGTCCACCCGTTCCCATTCCGAACACGGAAGTTAAGCTCTGCAGTGCCGAAAATACTTATCTGGCGACGGATCGGGAAAATAGGTCATTGCCGACATATTATGAGGGAAACACCAAAATGTTTCCCTTGTAATCATTAAACTCAATATTCCTCCTTAGCTCAGTCGGTAGAGCACCTGACTGTTAATCAGGTTGTCGCTTGATGTAGATAGCGATACAAATTAACAAAGGTTTTTAGCGCAAAGCGATGGTTTGGAATTTTAACTGAATATCTATAATCCTCCTTAGCTCAGTCGGTAGAGCACCTGACTGTTAATCAGGTTGTCGTTGGTTCGAGCCCAACAGGGGGAGCCATTGAAAAAGCCTTGTAAACACTATGTTTCAGGGCTTTTTGTGTATTTAATTTTCATATTCGTTTATAGCAATAGAGGGAAAAATTATATTATTTAATCAACAAATTCAAAGATATAGCGGGAAATACTAATTGTACTGATTTTCTACTCATTCGGGTTAAGATCTTTATAACTTAATACATAGGAACGCGCAAAGACCGTAATTCAGAAATGAACTACGGTCTTTTTTTGTTTCCGAAACAAATTCAAGGAGGAAATTTTAAGTGGAAGATATCATAAATAATTCCACCGAGCCGAAAAAGGAGAAAGTCCGTTTAATTCCCATATCTCTCATTGATGATGCTCCCGATCATCCTTTCCAAGTCAGAGACGATGAAGAAATGCAAGAGCTTATAGACAGCATATCCACATTCGGGGTAATCAATCCCGTAATTGCAAGGAAGGGCAAGGGAGACAGATATGAGCTTATATCGGGTCATAGACGAAAGCACGCTTGTACTCGAATAGGGATTGAAACGCTACCCGTTATTGTTCGTGAGTTGAGCAGAGAAGAAGCCATAATTTATATGGTGGATTCAAATCTGCAAAGAGAGCATATCCTACCTTCAGAAAGAGCATTTGCTTATAAGATGAAGTTAGATGCTTTGAAAAGACAAGGACAGAGGAATGATTTAACTTCTGCGCCAACGGCACAGAAGTTAGGAAGGACAGCAAGAGATATTGTTGGTGAACAATCGGGCGAAAGTGGCGATCAAATACGCCGCTATATCCGCCTCACATACCTCATCCCTGAGTTGCTTGAGGATGTAGATATTGGAAAGATAGCATTCAGACCTGCTGTAGAGCTTTCATATCTCGATCCCGAGGAGCAGAAAGACCTTTCCTATTATATCGACGAGGGAGAGGCCACACCGTCCCATGCACAAGCCATTGAGATGAAGAAATTAAGCCAAGCAGGTGTACTTACCGAAGAAAGGATCGAAGCTATTCTCTCGGAGGAGAAGCCAAACCAAAAGCCCAAGATCAAAGTTCCTATGGAGCGTATCGAGAAATACTTCGCGCCCGGTGCATCGGCGCAAGAGATCGAAGATACCATAGTAAGAGCCTTGATAGCCTACCGCAGATCACAGATACAGCATAAGGAGGGGCAAAGTAAATCAAATAGGGATGCAAGATAATTACAAGGGATAACTCTACTCTTTTGGGGTTTGGAGTGTGTTGTCTCTTTTCTTGTACCCCTTTCCCACACCCAAACCCCTTAATACTTTCCGCAATACATACCGAAAAGAGAATATAACATATATTCGTACATTTGTCATATTCTTAAATATCGGATATAATTTATCTAAATAAACTATATGGAGGTATTATAGTTATGGAAGTTAAGAGTCAAAGGATCTTCGCGCTGTCCTTTATCGCATTCCTTTTAATCGTTGTCATTGTGTCGTTTGCATTTGAATATGTTCTGCCGCGCTATAGATCGCCCGAAGGAACGACAGGCGGTTATGCTTACGGCTTCATCGTAGAATGTGTCGATGAAAACGGAAATTTACTTAAGAAAGAAAAGATGAACGCAGGCGGTACACTTTGGAGCCTTGAAGCTCCCGCTATTGAAGGTTATGTTCCTGATCTTCAGTCTATATCAAGAGAGGACATTACAAATTGGCGTTATCCCGCATCGCATTATGTAAGAGAAGCAAACGGCAGTATCACGATCGTATATTCTCCTATCGGGTAGTACATTTGTAAAACTTCAACATCTATGATATAATATTATTGAAAGATAAGAACATGGAGGTAAGTAAAGATGTTCATTAAGAAGACAGAGAAAAAGAGAGTTATACCGGTCAATGATTATGAATACCGTCTTATCCTCGATGCTCTTTTGAGCTTGAGAGAGAAGCTCGCAGCCGCAGGTAAATATACGGACGGTGTTGATGAGACCATACTCGCCGTAGCAGAATAAACCTTATAAAGGGACATCGTAACAATGCGATGTCCCTTTCCTTTTCGGGAAGTAATTTAATAGATCTCCCTTTACATAGCCGTAAGAAGTTATACAACTCTTACGGCTTTTCTTTTGAAAGGACGGTGATGCCGTTGCTTGTGATCTATTAAATTTCGTGAAAGGAGGGAGAACAACGAAAAGTCTTATTCTCAAGATCAAGTCCGCACTTACGAACAAGCGCGCGGAAGGCTATATTGATACTGCCGTGAAGATGATAATCTCGGTCGTCATCGGATCGCTTATCCTTACGGGTCTTTATGAGCTGTTCAACAGTGTTGTCCTGCCGGGGCTTGCAGACAGAATCCAATCAATGTTTTAGGCAGGAGATTGCCGAGAGGTAAGGGTAACAGAACCGATACGAACCCGGTTTTAGGCGGCAAATTTCCGCCCTAACGCCGAAAACCTTCTTGCAAAGATTAATATCTGTGCGGCGAAGGCTTCCGCCCTTATGACAAAAATTTGCTCGCCTAAAACTCTGCGACCTCAAATGAGCGGATTTTGAGGGATTTTTGTCGTGAGTGGGCGCAGGAATATATTAATCTTTCAAGCCCGCTCACGGCAAAAAGCACCGAAAGCCGCCATTTGAGGCGGGTACGGATCGGTTCTGTTACCCTACGGTTCTTCTCGGCAAAAACATTTAACCGAAAAATTCTTAAACTTCAAATTTGAAAGGAAACTTAAAATCATGAAAAAACTTTTTAACAAGCTCATGGGCAAGCTCAATGCCCTCGCAATTCAGACCAAGACCGCTCTCACATCCACATCGGGTGAGGGCTATATCGACACCGCTGTTAAAATCATCATCGGCGTAGTAGTTGGTGGCGTTATCCTCGTCGGTCTTTACGCCCTCTTTGATAGCGTAGTACTTCCTACGCTCGAAGCAAAGATCGGCAGTATGTTCAGCTACTCCGCGTAACCTTAAACCCAATACACAACTTCACTCACAGAAAGGAAACTTAAAATCATGAAGAAACTTTTTAACAAGCTCATGGGCAAGCTCAATGCCCTCGCGATCCAGACCAAGACTGCTCTCACATCCACATCGGGTGAGGGCTATATCGACACCGCCGTTAAGATCATTATCGGCGTAGTAGTCGGTAGTGTAATTCTCGTCGGACTTTATGCACTCTTTAAGAACGTAGTCCTTGTCAATCTCAATTCCGAGATCGCGGATATGTTCAATTATACCGCGTAAAGGCTGTAACCGAAGAGCATGATGATATCCCTTACCGGACTCATCCTGCTTTCACTTATTGTACTTTCGGCATTCGTTGCCGTAAGGATCCTTAACCGCACCATGAAGGATAAGGGCTTCAAGGTCAATGGGACTTTGAATATCGCAGTTATTCTCACCGTTACAGTCGCGCTTTGCGCAATCGGTGACTCATATACTTGGATACTCAAGGGCATCATCTTTGCCCTTATTCTTCTCTACGCATCGGTTCAAGACAGAACGAACAGAGAAGCGGATGATTGCCTTTTCGTAATGATCCTGCTTCTCTGTTTGTGTAATGCAAGCCGCCTGAGCATCCCCTCCATGCTCGGCGGCTTTTGCATTACATTCGTGCCGATGCTTGCAATGACAGTCCTTTGTTCAAAAGGTTTCGGCGGAGCGGATATCAAGATAGCGGGAGCATCGGGCTTTATGCTCGGAGCCGCAGGCGGTGCGATAGGTCTTGTCGCGGGACTACTTCTTGCCGTGGCGTTCAATCTTATCTACAATAAAGTGAAAGGCAGAGATAATTCAAATTCATTCCCCATGCTGCCGTTTCTGTCCGCAGGACTTATGCTGGGGTACTTCATCTACTGAAAAAGGAGAAAAATATGAAAAACAAAAAGATAAACAACAGAACGGTCATAGGTATCGTTTGCATACTTCTCGCGCTTGTGGTCACATTCGGTGTATCTCCTATCGTAAACCGTATCTCGGATCAGAAAACGGATATCGTCCGTGTAAAGAATCCCATCGAGAGAGGCCGGCAGATCACGGATGCAGATATCGAGATCGTGCGCGTAGGCTCATATAATCTTCCGAGCGGAGTTATAAAGGACAAAGCCGAGGTCGCGGGAAAATACGCAACAGCCGATCTCTTTGCAGGTGATTATATCCTTAAAGAGAAAATTACCGGCGAGAGCAACAGCGCGGATGATGTTTTTGCTTCGCTTGACGGCAAGAAGGTAGCTATATCGGTCACTATCGGCTCCTATGCCGACGGTCTTTCAAATAAGATCGAAAACGGCGATATAATCTCCATTATCATCTATAATAAAGATGAGTATAGGTCATATATTCCCGCGGAGCTTAAATATGTCCGAGTTATCACGACAACTACCGAGGCCGGCATAGATAAGGACGAAAAAGCCGAGAAAGAAAAGGCAACGACCGTGACGCTCCTCGTCACTCCCGAGCAGGCGGAGCTTCTTTCGCAGTATGAAAGTGTAACATCGCTTCACTTTGTACTTGTCTACAGAGGAGATAAGGCAAAAGCAGATCAGTATATCAAGGTGCAGGACGAGTACCTTGAAGCAAATCCCATTCCCGAATACGATCCCGAAGACACGGAGGCAAGGAATAATGGGTAAGGTGATAGCAGTATGGGGAACTCCGCAGAGCGGCAAGACAATTTTCTCGCTTAAATTTGCAAACGCACTTAATCTCGGCGGCAAAAACAGATCCATCCATTCTGCTATCGCAGTATTTCCCGAAAACAAAACTCCCGTAATACCGACCATCTTTCCCAATAAGAAGGATGAGGAGCTTTACTCACTCGGCTCGGTGCTTCAAAAACCGGATATATCAAGAAATCACTTGGTATCAAATGCTGTTTTCGTAAAAGACAGATGTGATCTCGGCTTTCTCGGTTATACCGCGAAAGAGAACAAATACAGCTATGCCGAATATTCGAGAGATAAGGTAAATGCCTTTCTTGAATGCGCGGCGGAGATATCCGAATTTGTTGTTGTAGACTGTTCATCCGATCCCGAAGATAATCTCTTTTCCAAGGTCGCGCTTGAAAGAGCAGATGTTGTAATAAGACTCCTTTCTCCCGATCTCAAGGGTATAAGCAACTATCTTTCGCAGACTCCCATCTGTATCCGCAAGGGATATTTAGGAGAGAACACAATGCAGGTCATAAGTGTTACCTCTCCCGAATTTCAGTACGGCGCATCGGACACCGTAGGTTATTTCGGGAAGATCGAACAGATACTCCCTTACAGCCAAGCACTCAAGGAGCAGTATGTTTCGGGAGATCTGAGCGAAACTCTTCGGGATAAGAAGTACAATGCTGCACTTGAATCAATAAGAGTAAAGGTGGTGAAGTAATATGCAGATAAAAATGGAAGATCTGCTGACCAAAACGCAGGAGATGATATCCCGCAAATACCCATCCGTACTTACGGACATAACAAAGCGCGGCGAGATGAAGAACTATATCTCGCAATATCTCTATGATACCGGCTATTCCGTCAAGGGCATAACGCCAAAGGCGACCGTTGACCGTCTCTATGCAGAGATGGCCGAATACTCGATCCTTACGCCGTTTTTGAGTGATCCGAATATAGAAGAGATCAATATAAACGGATGGGATGACATCGCCCTGACCTTCCTTGACGGTCGTATAGTAAAAAGCGAGGAGACATTCTTCTCTCCGAGCCATGCAACGGATATTGTCAAAAAGCTGTTACAGCACTCGAATATGACCATAGACAATGCCTCGCCCAAAGCCGAGGGACACCTGCCGAACAATACCCGTATAACGGTACTCAAAACTCCAATAGTGGATGAGGACAGAGGCATCGCGGCCTCCATCCGTATGCTCCATCCGAAAAGAGTGGACAGAGAAGCGCTCCTCGCTTGCGATTCATTGACCGAGGAGATGCTCTCATTTCTTGAAATGTGCCTGCGCTACGGTGTTTCCTTCGTCACCGCGGGACGAACGAGCTCGGGCAAGACGACGGTCAATAATGTCATTCTCTCGTCCCTCCCGGATAATAAGAGAATATATACCATTGAAAACGGCGCGCGAGAGATATTTCTCGTGAAGCGCGATGAGACCGGAAGAGTGGTAAACAATGTGGTACACACTCTTTCGAGACCTTCCGAAAAGAGCGGCTCCAATATAACGCAGGAGAGCCTTGTCGTCACATCCCTCCGTTTCGACCCGGATGTGATCTGTATCGGTGAGATGCGAGACAGTGAGGCAAGCTCCGCTATAGAGGCAAGCTCGACAGACCATACTGTAATAACGACGGTACACGGCGCGGGAGGCAAGCACGCGCACCAAAGGATCGCCTTTCTTGCGCTCAAGGGCATGAAGACCGATGACATTCATATCGCGCTTCAGCAGACGGCGCTTGCCTTTCCCGTAGTTGTATTCGCCCATAAGCTCGAGAATAATGCCCGCAAGATCATGGATATAACCGAGTGCGTAGTCCATGATGACGGCGAGCTCGAGTACCGCGTGCTTTACAGATATAAGATAAGAAGCAATATTTACCGCGACGGTCAGTTTACTATCGACGGTGAGTTCGTCAAGGAAAACATTATTTCGGACAGCCTTTGCGAGAAGCTGTTGCGCGGCGGTGTGCCGACACCTCTTCTTGAAGGCTTTATGAGAAAGGAGCTTATAGCATGATTTTTATTCAGTTGATCGCCTTTGCGCTATGTGTTTTGGGCATCGTATGGGCGCTCGGACTTACTCCCGAACAGATAAATAAAGATCTGTCACTATTCTTGGAAAAACGGGAATCGCTTGAGGATATGTCAAAGATGGCGCGAGGAAAGAAGAAGCAGAACAAGCTCCTTCTTGAACTTTCACGCATACGCCGAATACTTACCGAAACGGGAAAGGAAAAGAGCTTTTCGGTAGCTCTTACAGTCTCCCTTATTCTCATGGTTATCGGATGTATAGCTGCTATCCTTATGGATAATATCTTTCTTGCGCCCGTTCTCGCCATGCTCTTTGCCATGATGCCCTTTATGTACCTTATGCGAAGCGTGAACAGCTACAATAAGCATGTGAGAGAGGACCTTGAAATGTCGCTCTCGCTTATAACTACCGCATATATTGACTGCGATAACTTGAAAACGGCTGTCACGCAGTACGCCGACGATCTCCGACCGTCAATGAAGGGAATCTTCAAGGAATTTCTCGGAGAGGTTGAAACGATCTCACCGAATACGGAGGAAGCGATCTACCATATGAAGAATAAAGTAGATAACGCCATATTTCGCGAGTGGTGCGATCAGCTCGTAGCTTGTCAGAGCGACGGCGGACTTAAAGATACTCTCCCCGCGATAGTTTCCAAACTGCGCGATGAAAGACTTGTAAACTCCGAGCTTCGCACAATGCTTTCCGAGGTGCGCCGCGAATACTACTTCATGGTCGCATTTGTTGTAGCCAATGTCCCGATACTTTATTGCATCAATAAGGATTGGTATAATGCGCTCATGCACACCGTATTCGGTAAGCTCGTTCTCGGAGTGACCGGTATAGTCATCCTTGTCACATGGCTTCGCGTAAATAAACAGACAAGACCCATCGAATACGGAGATTAATGACATGATAATTATTCAATTCTTAATAGGGATCATCTTCGCCGTAGGTGCGGGATGTATCCTTATGGATATCTTTAAGATACCCACTATGAAGGTCAGCCGTGCGACCCACAACCTCGGCAGAAAAGGAGACAAGAGAGCGGGTGCGATAACCATCTTTCTTGAAGGAGTTTCAACCGAGCTTGCCGGCAGGATAAAGCTCAATGAGTGGAAGTGCAAGGAGCTCCGCGAAGACCTTCTCGCCGCGGGCATGGGAGATATAACTCCAGAGCTTTTTACCGCGAGAGCATTGTCGAAGGCATTGGCGATCGGCATATTTGCAATTCCGGCATTCTTTGTATTTAAGATACTCGGTCTGCTTATAGCCGCCTTTGCCGTATTTGTCTACTTCGGCGAGACCAAAGGTATTACAAGTAAGATCAAGAAGAAAAGGGAAGCAATAGAGGCGGAGCTTCCGAGATTTGTATCTACCGTAAACAACAAACTCACGCATACGAGAGATGTGATTGCCATCCTTGATTCATATAGATCAACGGCGGGTGAAGCACTCAAAGAAGAACTGACCATAACCGTCGCGGATATGAAAACGGGAAGTCAGAGCGAAGCACTTACAAGACTTGAACAGCGTGTAGGCTCGGCACTCTTAAGCGAAGTCACACTAAAACTCAAGGCAGTGATCGAGGGCAATTACAGCGAAGCGAGCTGGACGCTCCTCGCGGGAACATTTTCACAGCTTCAAAAGGATGAGCTTAAGAAGCGAGCAAACAGCATTCCGCGTAAGGTACGAAGAAATTCCATGTTTTTGCTTATCTGCTTTATCATGATATATGTAGTTGTTCTCGGTCAGGTGCTTATGGATTCTCTCGGCGCTATCTTTTGAGAGGTGAGATATGCTTAAATTATTGAAGAATAAAAAAGCGGAAGGCTATATAGATATTGCGGTAACGGTACTCGTTATCGTTTTTCTTTTGGTCTTTTCCGTGGGTATCTTTTCAAAGATAGCAGTAAAGCAGGATCTTACTCATATGTGCCATGAGCTTGTTGAAGCCGCAACGGCGAGCGGGCGCATCGGGCCGGAGGTCGAGGAGCGCTTCGAGCAGTTATGCGCCGAGGCGGGATTTGTACCTAATGTATCATTCAGTGCGGTCTATTTTGATTCATCGAGCGGAAAGGTACAGCTTGGTGATGTAATAACCTGCACATTGACCTATTCCACCGAGCTTATGGGCTTCGGAGGATTCAGCTTACCCTTTGATGTGGAAGTAACCGAATCGGGTCTGTCCCGTATCTATTGGAAGTGAGGTAAAAATGAAAAGATCAAAAGAAGTCTTGGGTAACAAGAAAGGCTCGTCCTATATCCCCGTATGTATATTCACTCTTATCGTGGCAATGGTCATAGGAATACTTTTGCAGTATGCCTTTGTTTACAATGTCATAAGAAAGCAGAGAGTAAACATTCAGCTTACCCTCGACAGCTTCATTACAAAGGAAGCCATCGAGTATTACGATGCTTTGAAGCAGGGCGAGCCATACAGAAAGTATATCGATGAGACAGAGCTTGTCAGAGGCGCATATTCAAGCATCGGATTTTCGCAGGCAAGTATTACGGAATATACGGCTACGGACAACAGCTTTACGATGTACCGCCCGACAATAACCGCGCTTGCGGAAGACAGCGTAGGCGTGTGCGCTGTCTATACTTTGTCCGTACCTTTCGAACTATGGGGCAGAAAGGTAGCGGATATAACTGTCCCCGTAGAGATAATATCAAAATTAACGGAAAGGTAAGGTTGAATATGACAAATAAGAACAATAAGATCATTTTTGGTGTGTGCATCGCTCTCGTTTCTCTGATTGCGGGAGCGGCAGTTATCGGCATTGTAAGTAATCGCGAAGAAGCTACGTCGGATGCCGAAACAACGAATGCCGAAACAAGTGATACCGTGGATATTCCGAGTATCAAACCGAACGAGAACGAGAGCGGAGCATCCGCTGACCGCCCCGGGGAGCTTACCGTCGATGTTATAGGTGCAAACGGTAATAACGAAAGACCCAAAGAGCCGACTATCGAAGGCGAGCCTTTTATCGTGGACGGAAGAAAGGAGGCGGTGACGGATGAAGTGGAGTAAATTTATATCGGTATTTCTTGTTATCGTTACACTTCTTCCGCTTGTAGCTACCTGCGTTTCAGCAAGCGGATATGCCTTGAAGGTAACGATCTATTACAAAAGCGAATCGGGCGATACGCTGGCCTCTACGGTAAGCACAACGATAAACGCCGCCGATTCCAATAAACCCTCTTGGACTTCGCCGAGCATAAGCGGGTATTACCTTAAAAACAGTAGCGATGCGGTGGTGACTTACTCGATGCTGACTATTACCTCCTTGCCGACGAACTATATCCGCGAGGGCTCGGCGACATATACCGTTTATTATGTTAAGGAAGCATCCAAAACAGTGAATTATGTGTATAACCACAATAACGCTACCGCCGCTCCCTCAAAGACACAGACGGGTAAGATCGGCGACAGTTATTCGATCACATCGCCTACTATTACCGGCTATACACCGTCGGCGGCGGTCATCTCGGGAACATTTACTTCAACTACCTCAACAAGTGTTGTCAGGTATGCCGAGAAGTCATATACCGTCTCCTTCAATGCAAACGGAGGAAGCGGCGCTCCATCAAGCGTGAAAAAGTATTACTTTACCACTCTCGTACTGCCTACGGATACGCCGGTAAGATACGGCTATTCCTTTCTCGGTTGGTCGGGATCAAGTACGGCAACGAGCGCGGGATATTCCCCCGGTGGCTCGTTTACGTTGAACAGAGATATAACTCTGTATGCGGTCTGGTCTACAAACACCTATGCCGTGACATATAACGGAAACGGAGGAAGCGGTGCACCGTCAACGCAATATAAGCAATTCAATGTTCCGCTTACCTTGAGTACAAAAGTTCCGACGAGGAGCGGGTATGTATTCAGCGGTTGGGCAAGAAGTGCAACGGGAAGTGTTGCGTTTCAGCCGGGCGATTCCTACACATCGAATTCAAAGATGAATCTTTACGCGATCTGGACGGCGGCTCCCAAGCAATATACAGTATCGTATAACGCAAACGGCGGTTCGGGCGCGCCCTCGAGTCAGACAAAGACGGAGGGCGTGGCGCTTACGCTTTCAAGCACCAAACCCACAAGGAGTGGTTACACCTTCCTCGGCTGGGGAACAAGCTCAAGCGCAACAGTTGCATCATATTCGGCAGGCGGTACTTACACATCCGATGCAAGTATAACGCTTTATGCTGTATGGAGTAAGATCCCCTCAACTTATACCGTTTCATATAATGCGAACGGCGGCTCGGGCGCTCCCTCCTCGCAGACAAAGACCGAAAATGTAACGCTTACTCTTTCGTCCACTAAACCCACAAGGAGTGGTTATACCTTCCTCGGATGGGGCACAAGCAGTTCGGCAACTACCGCTGCATATTCTGCGGGCGGAAGCTATACGGCCAATGCAAGTATAACCCTTTATGCCGTATGGAGCAAGAATGTATCATACTATACGGTATCGTATAATGCAAACGGCGGATCAGGTGCGCCATCCGCACAGACCAAGACCGAAAATGTAACGCTTACTCTTTCGAGCACAAAGCCGACAAGAAGCGGCTATACCTTCCTTGGCTGGAGCTCGAGCAGTTCGGCGACCTCGCCCACATATTATGCGGGCGGCTCATATACGGCAAACGCAAGCGTGACACTTTATGCCGTTTGGAGTAAGGTACTTTCCACTTATACCGTATCGTATAATGCAAATGGAGGCTCGGGTGCTCCATCAAGTCAGACAAAGACAGAGGGCGCGGCTCTTACTCTTTCGAGTACCGTCCCAAGTAGGAGCGGCTACACCTTCCTCGGTTGGGGAACGAGCTCATCGTCCACCTCGCCCTCTTATTCCGCCGGAGGAAGCTATACCATCGATGCGAGTATTACACTCTATGCTGTATGGAGTAAGAATACTTCGTACTATACCGTATCTTACAGTTCAAATGGAGGCAGCGGCGCACCTCTGTCGCAGACCAAGACCGAAGATGTACCGCTTACACTTTCAAGCACGAAGCCTACAAGAAGCGGCTACACCTTTCTCGGTTGGGGAACGAGCAGTTCTGCAACTTCGCCCTCATATTACCCCGGCGGAACTTATACCGCAAATGCAAGTATAACACTATACGCCGTGTGGAGCAAGGTTCTTTCGACTTATACCGTTTCTTACAATGCCAACGGCGGCTCGGGCGCACCGTCCGCGCAGACAAAGACGGAGGGTGTGGCACTTACTCTTTCGAGTACAGTTCCTTTCCGAAGTGGATACTCATTTCTCGGTTGGGGAACAAGTTCATCATCTACCTCGCCTTCATATTCCGCGGGAGGTACTTACACTGCCGATGCAAGTATTACGCTTTATGCTGTGTGGAGTAAAAACACTTCGTATTATACCGTTTCCTATAGCGCAAACGGAGGCAGCGGTGCACCGCTGGCACAGACCAAGACCGAAAATGTGGCGCTCACTCTCTCATCTCAAGAGCCTACAAGATCGGGCTACACTTTCCTCGGTTGGAGTTCGAACAGTTCCGCAACCTCGCCTACCTACTACCCCGGAGGCACTTATACCGCAAATGCAAGCATAACCCTTTATGCTGTATGGAGCAAGATACTTTCGACTTATACCATATCGTATAACGCCAACGGCGGCTCCGGCGCTCCATCAAGTCAGACAAAGACCGAAGGTGTAGCGCTTACTCTCTCGAGTACGATTCCTTTCCGAAGCGGATACTCCTTTCTCGGATGGGGAACGAGTTCCTCGTCTACTTCGCCTTCATATTCCGCGGGAGGAAGCTATACTGCCGATGCAAGCATTACCTTCTATGCCGTGTGGAGCAAGAACAATTCGTATTATACCGTTTCCTACAGCGCAAACGGAGGCAGCGGAGCACCTTTGGCACAGACCAAGACCGAGAATGTAGCGCTCACTCTTTCAAGCACCACTCCGACAAGAAGCGGTTACACCTTCCTCGGATGGGGAACGAGCAGTTCTTCAACATCGCCGTCCTACTATCCCGGAGGTATTTATACTGCAAACGCGAGTATAACACTTTATGCCGTTTGGAGTAAGATACTTTCCACTTATACCGTATCGTATAACGCAAATGGCGGCTCGGGTGCACCTTCAAGTCAGACAAAGACCGAAGGTGTAGCTCTTACACTTTCGAGTACAAAGCCTACTCGGAGCGGTTACAGCTTCCTCGGCTGGGGAACAAGCTCGTCATCTACCTCGCCATCGTATTCATCCGGAGGTACTTATATCGCCGACGCAAGCATAACTCTTTATGCTATATGGAGTAAGAACGCCTCATATTATACCGTTTCCTACAGCGCAAACGGAGGAAGCGGTGCTCCCTCCGCGCAGACCAAGAACGAAAATGTGGCGCTTACGCTTTCAAGCACCAAGCCGACAAGATCGGGCTATACCTTCCTCGGTTGGAGCTCGAGCAGTTCCGCAACTTCTCCGACATACTATGCGGGCGGTACTTATACCGCCAATGCAAGCGTAACTCTTTATGCGGTATGGAGCAGAAATGTATCATACTATGCGGTAAACTACTATGCAAACGGCGGCAGTGGAGCGCCCGAGGCGCAGGTGAAGATCGAGGATGTCGCGCTTACACTTTCATCGATCTCTCCCTACAGAAGCGGATATATCTTTTCCGGTTGGGCAACAAGCTCAACTTCATCTGTTATTTCTTACTATCCCGGAAGCACCTTCAGCGGAAATTACAGCCTTGATCTCTATGCGGTATGGCAAAGGAGTCTTGCTTCCTATACCGTAAATTATGATGCAAACGGCGGAAGCGGAGCTCCGTCCTCTCAAACAAAAATAGAAGACACAGTGCTGACACTTTCGTCTACCAAGCCTACAAGGAGCGGCTACACCTTCCTCGGTTGGAGCTCGAGCAGTTCGGCAACTTCGCCCACTTATTATGCGGGCGGCACCTATACCGCAAATGCAAGCATAACTCTCTATGCGGTATGGTCGCGTATAACTTATACCGTAAGCTATGATGCCAACGGAGGTAGCGGTGCGCCGTTCTCGCAGATCAAGTATTACGGTCAAGTATTGACCATAAGCAACACAGTCCCAACAAGAGATGGCTATACCTTTCTCGGATGGTCGGAATCCTCATCGGCCGCATCGCCCTCATACTATGCGGGCGGTCAGTTCGGAGACGACCGCTCTGTGACCTTATATGCCGTATGGCAGGAGCACAACTACGATTTTTCAATATCCGCTCTCGAAGTCACTCCCGATACAGTTACACAGTATGAGACCGTCAATATTCGCTTCCGCATAGATAGCTGGGACGAATACAATAACTATTCGGATATCCCCGTTGAGGTGCTCTTGAACGGTACCCAAATATATTATACCACCGTGTATATCTACGCTTACGGTGTGAAGTATATAGAATTCAACCTCAATGTCGGCGAGATCGAAGGAATGCAGAGTCTTGTTGCGCGAGTGAATTGGGTGGATCACCACAATGAAACAAGAACGGGAAACAACTCGGTTTCCGCAACATTTACCGTTAAGAAAGCTATTGAAACTTCGGTAGATCAGACGGGCTTGAGCGGAGAATACATCGAGGGATTCGATGTCATTTCAAGTTTCTATGTGAGAAATGAGGGAAGCTCGGATGTTACGCCCGATGACGGAGTTACCTTTACGCTCAAAGTCTACTCTACTGCCGAGACGGTATTTGAGGGAACAAAGACAGTTGTGATCCCTGCGGGAGGTACAAATATAGTCTATTTCAAATGGACAGTACCCGAAAACAGCGCGGGAACGGTATATTGGTGTCGCGGCACTATATCCGAAAGTACGGGCGATGGAAACACGGATAATAATTCTACCGAGTTTTCAATAGTATCTGCTTCGCTTCCGAGCTCAACTACACCTAACACAAGATATGAGGAAAAAGCTCCCGCGACCTATGATCCGATGGTTACGCCTCCTTCCGATAAAGCCGGCTCGGCTTCATGGAATGAGTGGGTATATGAAAATGATTCATTTGTTCTCAAGACCTACGGCATAACCGTTTCGGGCGGCAATCCTATGCTTACACCGAGTGCAGGATGCAAGACGGCGGTCAAGGACGGAAGTCTGTGGAAGCTCGGTTCGGGTTACGGTGTATCGCTTTCATGGACACCCGTTATAATCTCATCGGGCGTATCCACACCATCGCGCGATTCATATACCGAGGCTCAATCCGTGTATGCGACCTTTCCCGAATATGCATATGTGCTCGCGCAGAATAAATATGACACTCTCGATGATGTCGCAGGAACATTCATGTTCAAGCCCAACCCCGATGCTGACAACACCGAAAGAGTACACTTTATACCGCTTTATGTCAAGGACGGACTGTACAGCGTATCTGTTTCCGCATCGTATATCTGGACACCTGCGGGCATGGTCACGGCAACTAAAAGTGCATCGGTTATTATACGCGGAACAATGTATGACGATTGGTATCAAGGATGATTTATTGCAAAAGAAAGGAAAAACAAGATAATGGCTACTGTACACAACGGACACATTAATATCCTTCGCAAGCTCATTAAGCTCGGGTACACGGATAAGAAAGCGATAACCTCGCTCACTATATACGATGTTCTTAAGCTCCATCTCTCAAAGGGAGAGATGGAGAGCGTGTGTGAACTCATGGATGCCGTGAGAGATAACGACCTGCTCACATTCTTTATTGACAGCAGAGGAGTGGAAAGCGATGAAGCTTGAAAGTCTTGCCATTTGGGATGAGAAAGAACTTTTTGAAGAATCCCGCGGATCGGACAAGGGATACAGAGGATATGCAAAATATATCTTTGAGGGCGAGGGAATAACCCTCCGCGCAGATCGTATGAAGTTCATATCCATCGAGGAGCAGAGAGAGCTTGAGGAACTTTTTATCTTCCTCAAGAAGCCCGAGGCGGGATTCCTTCTTCGCAGTCTTGCGGATATGACCGTATGTTGCGAGGACAAAATGAACGATCACATCCCCTATTCATTCGACAGAGAATGCTACGGATTCCGCGTTATAGGGGACGGTATTACTTGGTATATCTCCTGCACCGTCTGGAACGAAAGATGTCACTTTACGATTTATGCTTACGGCAGAGAAGCGATCAGAAAGCATCTTGCCGGAAAGCGCGGACTTCCCGATTTCTGTCACGGTATTTATCCCTTTACGGGCGAGCAGATAACGATCTGTTTTGGGGAGCGGAGCTTTCTCCGCTTCCCGCAGTTCGGCGGAAATGTAAGTGTGAACGAGCAGAGAGTAAACGAAGAAAATAAGCGCCTCAAGGTGACAAAGGCACAACGGTCTGCTATGGAAAACGGCATCATTTACGGTTGGGACACGCCCGCCGCTAAAGTTGAGAATTATGACAGCGAGGGACGTTACTGTCCCGAAGAAAAGGAGGGAAAAAGAAAGTGAAAACGGAAAGGAAAGGTGAAGATATTTGAGAAAAATAGATGTTGTAACCGAGCTTTACAACAGAACATTGAAGGAGCTTACCTCAAGCCCTCGCGCATGGACGGATTTTCTTCATACTGCGGCGTATCAGTACAAGTATTCGTTTTCGGATCAAGTGCTGATCCATGCACAGCGCCCCGGCGCGATAGCCTGCGCGGAGCTTGAGGTGTGGAACAGATTCGGAAGATGGGTAAACAGAGGATCGCATGGCATTGCGCTAATAAGGGAGCGTGGCAGCCGCTCATCCCTTACCCATGTTTTCGATCTCAAGGATACACATCACAGAGACGATGTCCCCTTTAACATTTGGGATGCAACTCCCGAAACCTATAGCGATATTTCGGAAGCACTTGAAAACAGATTCGGACACCTGCCGAAAAGGGACTCATTTGAGAATGCCGTTATCTCTGCCTGCGATAATATCTGCGAGGATAATTATACCGACTACTTGGAGAATCTTAAGATGTCCGTCGAGGGCAGTTTTCTTGACGGTTATGACGAAGATAATCTCCGTGTAAATTTTCTGCCCATCCTTAAGTACAGCACCGCATATTCGGTACTGACCCGACTCGGATACAGAGGTGAGGACAGCTTGGATAAGGAAGATCTCGCTCCCTTGCGCGAGTTTAACACATCCGATGTTATCAACATTCTCGGTACTGCATCTGCCGATCTATCGGAACTTTGCTTGCGAGAGATCGAGCGCACAGTTCGAGCATATGAGAAAAACAAAAATCGCACACTTGCGGCAAATGAAAATGTGCGGTATAATGATTCCGAAAATTCAAAAAATCATGAAAAAGGAGAAAAAGACAATGAGCATCGAGAAAATGCTGAATTACAAGGCGGACGGGGAAGTTCTGATCCCCGACCTCAAGCTGCCCGAACAGACGAACTATCCCCTCGGGAAGTACGCGAAAATGAGACTCGAATTTCTCAAGAAGCATCGCAGGGGAACTTACACGACGCTCGTGACTCAGGCGAAGCTGAACGAGCATCTTCACGAGATCGAGGAAGCGGCGAAGATGCAGATCTCCGAGAGCATATTACAGATGGCACAGAGCCTTGGCGTGACGGAACAGATGAAAGCGGCAGATCAGATGAAGTGGGTACAGATGATGAGCAGCATCAAGCATTCGGCAGAGGAGGAAGTTTTGAAGAGCTTGATCTACGCTTGAGCGATGAAGATGACCCTTACTACTATGACGGCAAAGGGGTAGATCCCAAATATCTCGATACAGAAGTAAAGGGCGACAAACCAATGCCCGACGAGCACACAATGATACTCATATTAAGACACGGTGACTACCTGCGTAAGAGCAAGGAAGAAATCGTGTCTTTTTTGAATTCCGAAGAAGATGAAGCCAAGCGAGCCGTCTTCGTAAGAAAGGCATATGAGATGGGACTTACGGGCGAGTTTTATCGCCCCGGAACAAAGGAATATCTCGGTTATCATGTAGAGCCGAGCGGACTTCTTATGTATGAAGGACACTTTTCGAACAATACGACAGAGATCAAATTCACATGGCAGCTTGTAGCCGATCTCATTCACGCTCTTGCAAAAGACGGTAAGTATCTTGATGAGCCGAAAGAGAAGATATCGCTATCGCCGTCGGAGATTGAAGGTGCATCGCTTAAGATCATCGAGAAACCCGCCGTCAAAACGCGAAATGAATTCACTTTTCCACAGTCCACCATCGACGAGTTCATCCGTATCGGCGGTTGCACGAGAAAAAGCACGGAGCGAATTTACGGTTATTACCGCAGAGCAAATGATACCGCGGAGAATATTCAATTTTTGAGAGAAGAATATGAAACCGATAATGTAGGACTTGTCATTGACGGTCGTAAAATGGCGGCTTCTTGGAATGACGAAGGAGTTACTATCGCCGAGGGCGAGAAAGTGGCCGGTGCTTGGCGAACGGTATTTCTCACTTGGGAGGATGTGGACAAACGGACACGCGAGCTCATAGAGCTCGGACAGTATATTTCGAGGGCTCAAGCGCAAACGGCAGAATCTATCTATGATGAGTCTGTAGCAAATAAGATAGCCGATCTGTATAGATATTATTTTAGTGACTTGCCGGATGAAAATAAAACCGCTTCAAGATTTGTTTGGCCGGAAATAACGGATTTTTATACAGATATACTTCATGACTTTGATAAAGCGGAAGCTTTGTGCAATGAAATGGAGCGGAATATTAAAATCAAGGAGTCTCGAAACGCAAAGTATGCAAATATTAATTCCCCAAGATATGTTCTGATGTTGGCCCGACAGTATTTGAGGGAGCCTATTGAGTTCAAAGAGGCCGATGAGTATTTATTACCGCAGAAGTTTTATATTACTCAAGATAGGATAATGAGCGTTCTTGCGGGACATCATCCGATCAGCGAAGGTAAATTCCGCGTATATTCCTTCTTCCTTAAAAACAAGGATAATAAAAGCAGGGCGGATTTTTTGAAGAAGGAATACGGCATCGGCGGCAGTTATGACAGCAGAGTGAATAAGGAGTACAACAGCAAGGGACTTTGTATAGGGTATAGCAGTATTTTTGTAAATGAAAAAGTGCTGCTGAAATGGACTGATGTTGCAAAAAGGATCGATACCCTCATCCGAGAAGATAAATACTTGAGCAAGGAGGAACAAAACCTTCTTGATTGGTATGAGAAATGCCAGATCGCAAGTGCTATTCAAGGCTTTTACAGTAATCGCGGAATAGATGTAGAACGTCCGTATAAATATGATGACAAAGCATTTTTTGAGGATAAGAGAAAGGAGCTTCTTTCTCAAATAGATGCCCCCGAAAGGCTTGCGGAGATCTACAAAATGATGTGCGATGTTTTTGAAACAGACACTCCGGATTCATATAACTATAACTATTATAAAGAGTGCTTGAAGGATGTGAGGGAATATGTAGCAGGGACTTACAACTTGTTTCCTTTTTCTCATTACCGCAGGAAGGCCGTTGAAAAAGCAGAAGCATCTACGGAGGAAGTCGCTGAAGAAGATCCCGCGATTGACATTGATCTTGACTCGCTTGACTATGATATAAGGCTCGGCACATGGGTCTATATAGACAATGATGAGCTTATCATACAGTCTATAACGAGTGAGGGCGTTGAGCTTGATGACGGCTCGATCTTTCCTGTAGAGCTTTCCTTTGATGAATTTCTTGAAAAGCTCCGCTCCAACCCCAAGAACGATCACTTGAAAAAGAGTGAAAATGTTGAGGTACTCGACGAGCCCGACCCTTCGAAAGAGAACACCGAGGCGTCCGAAAAGACAGACGAACTTGAAAGAGCAAAGCATCTTATTAACGATTACAGTATGTCTGAATTCGGATATGAAGATACCTTTGAAGATCTTCATTCTATCGGTATCGGATATACCACAACAGAGGATGATGAGATATCCATTCAAGTCGAAGCCGACCTCATAGATTTCAATGTTAAGGTCTATCTCGGCGAAGATCTTGTCGTTACAAGGCAGTACGGATCTCTAAAAGAGCTTAACGATGTTGAACTTGAAAATCTTGATTTTGATTCTCTTATCTATATTGATGACGAGATCATAGAGGAATACAAGCGGAAACATGTAACTGAAACCGAGATCCCTGCAATGCAGGAAGCACCAAAGCCTATTGCCAAACGCGCGGGTGTTAAGTTTCATCCCGAGGTGGATGACGAGGACAGACTCGATCACAAGATCGACGCAAAGGATTTACCTTTGCGTGTGCCGAGCGATAAATACAGTCGCAATATTCGAGCTATTCGCCTGCTTCATACCCTTGATGAGGAAAACAGACTTGCTACGGAAAGTGAGCAAAAGCTCCTCGCAGATTACAGCGGATGGGGAGGTCTTGCAAATTGCTTTGATGAAGGTAACTCAAACTATGAGGAGCTTAAGTCGCTTCTTACCTATGAGGAATATAAAGCGGCAAGAGAATCGACATTGACTGCATTCTACACACCGCCCGTTGTTATCCAAGCGATATACAAAGCGCTCGCCAATATGGGATTTACTCGAGGCAATATCCTCGAGCCTTCCTGCGGTGTCGGTAACTTTATGGGACTTTTGCCCGAAAGCATGAGCGAAAGCAGAATATACGGTGTTGAGCTTGACGGTCTTTCGGGTAGGATCGCGCAACAGCTTTATCAAAAACAAAATATAACCATCGGCGGTTTTGAAGAAACGGTATTTCCCGACAGCTTCTTTGATGTCGCTGTCGGTAATGTTCCTTTCGGACAGTTCAAGGTCGGGGATAGGAAGTATGATAAGTTCAACTTCCTTATTCACGACTATTTTTTTGCCAAAGCTCTTGACAAGGTTCGACCGGGCGGAGTAGTTGCTTTCATAACTTCAAAGGGAACTATGGACAAGGAAAATCCCGCAGTAAGAAAGTATATCGCGCAGAGAGCGGAGCTTATAGGCGCTATTCGCTTGCCAGACAATGCTTTCAAGAGTGCGGGAACAGAGGTCGTTTCGGATATCATCTTCCTACAAAAGAGAGACAGAGTGATCGAAACCGAGCCCGATTGGGTGCATCTCGGTCAAGATGCAAACGGCATACCAATGAATCAATACTTCGTGGATAACCCCGAAATGATACTCGGAGATATTGTTATGCGTTCAGGCCCATACGGCCCCGAACCGACATGCAAGGCTTACGAAGGGCATGACCTCGGTGAACTCCTTTCGGAAGCAGTAAGCAATATTCATGCCGAAATATCCGAGGCGGATATAGCCGAGCTTGAAGAAGATCCGAACAGCATTCCCGCTGACCCCAATGTAAAGAACTACTCATACACCATCGTAGATGGCAATGTTTATTTCCGTCAGGACAGCGTTATGAGTAAGGTCGAAACATCTGTCACGGGAGAGAATCGCATAAAGGGCATGATAGGCATAAGAGACACCGTTCGCGAACTTATCGATGCTCAACTTAAAGATCTTCCCGATTATACCATAACGGGACTTCGGGAAAAGCTCAATTCACAATACGATGCTTTTACCGCGAAGTACGGCCTTATAAACAGCAGGGGTAACGAGTCTGCATTTGAGGATGACAGCTCATATTTCCTCCTTTCCTCGCTTGAAATACTTAACGAAGATAAAGGGCTTGAGCGCAAGGCGGATATGTTCACCAAGCGCACGATCAAGCCCTATGTTAAGATCGAACATGTCGATCTCGCGAGTGAAGCGCTCGCGGTATCACTTTCCGAAAAGGCAGGCATAGATATTGAATTTATGTCCGTACTTACGGGCAAGACGGAGGATGAAATATATGAGGAGCTTAAGGGCGTTATCTTCCTAAATCCCGAAGAAAGTGCCATTTTGAACAAGCCTAAATACCTTACCGCCGATGAGTACCTCTCGGGCAATGTTCGCGAAAAACTCGCAAGAGCAAGACGAATGGTAGATGAAGGCTTTGAGGAATATTCGGTCAATGTAGATGCTCTTGAGGCAATTCAACCCAAAGATCTGACCGCGGCCGAGATCGGTATCAAACTCGGAGCAACATGGATACCACCCGAAATAATAAAGCAATTCGTGTTTGACCTTTTGTCAACTCCTTCGTGGGCAAGGTGGCACATTGATGTTAAATATCTCCCGCAGACTGCTCAATGGTTCATTACCGAAAAGTCGAGGGACGACGACAATGTTCGAGCCTTGACCGTTTACGGAACGAGCCGTGTCAACGCATATGAGATCATCGAGGAAACTCTGAATCTCAAAGATGTAAGGGTACTTGATAAGAAGCTATGCAATGACGGAGTCGAGCGGTATGTATTAAACAAGAAGGAAACCACGGTAGCACAGGGCAAGCAGGAGGAGATCAAACGCGCCTTTGAGGAGTGGGCGTGGAAAGACCCCGAGAGGCGTGAAAAGCTCTGCAAGCTTTACAATGAAAAGTTCAATTCCACAAGACCGCGTACTTATGACGGAAGCCATATAAAATACTTCGGTATGAATCCCGAGATCACGCTTCGCAAGCATCAGACCGACGCCGTAGCGAGAATAATGTACGGCGGAAACACTCTCTTGGGTCATGTAGTAGGCGCAGGTAAGACCTTTACTATGGTCGCGGCGGCGCAGGAAATGAAGAGACTCGGTCTGTGTAATAAGTCTATGTTTGTTGTTCCGAATCATCTCATTGAACAATGGGCGGCCGAATATCTCCAACTCTATCCGTCGGCCAATATTCTTGTTGCCACAAAGAAAGACTTTGAGAAGAAGAACCGAAAGAAGTTCTGCGCAAGGATCGCAACGGGCGATTATGATGCGGTCATCATAGGTCATTCGCAATTTGAAAAGATACCCGTTTCGATCGTAAGACAACAGAGGATGCTTCGGGAAGAGATCAACGAAATAGTAAAATGTATGTCGGAACTCAAGGGTCAGCGGGGAGAAAGAATTACCGTAAAGGCACTTGAAAGAAGCAAAAAACAGCTTGAGCATAAGCTTGAAAAGCTAAACGATCAGACTCGAAAGGACAATGTCGTATGTTTCGAGGAACTCGGAGTTGACCGTCTCTTTGTTGATGAAGCGCACTTCTACAAGAATCTTTTCTGCTACACCAAGATGCGAAATGTATCGGGAATAGCACAGACCGAAGCGCAGAAGTCTGCCGATCTGTATATGAAGTGCCGCTATCTCGATGAAGTTACGGGTAACAAGGGAGTCATCTTTGCAACGGGAACTCCAATATCCAACTCTATGGTTGAGCTTTATACGATGCAGAGATATTTACAGTATGACGAGCTCAAACGGCGAGGTCTTTCGGCATTTGATGCTTGGGCATCCACCTTCGGTGAAACGATCACGGCAATAGAGCTTGCGCCCGACGGTAGCGGTTACAGAGCAAAAACGCGCTTTGCGAAGTTCTTCAATATCCCCGAGCTTATGGCAATGTTCAAGCAGGTCGCGGATATCCAAACTGCGGATATGCTCGATCTTCCCGTCCCGAAAGCAAATTACGGTATCGTAAAAGTTCCCGCTACGGAGATACAGAAGAAACTTGTGGAGTCGTTTGCAAAGAGAGCGGAGAAAATCCACAATGGGTTGGTAAGCAGCGATGAGGATAATATGCTTCTTGTCACCAATGACGGCAGAAAAGCCGCGCTCGATCAGCGACTTATAAATCCTATGTTCGACGATGACGAGAACAGCAAGGTAAACGCTTGCGTTCGAGAGATCTACGAAACATGGAAGAACGGCTCTGAAATGAAGCTGACACAGTTGGTCTTCTGCGACCAATCCACTCCGAAGAACGACGGGAAGTTCAATGTGTATGATGACATCCGCGAAAAGCTCGTAGCATTGGGTATTCCTCGTGATGAGATAGTATTCATCCATTCCGCCAAGACCGATGCGCAAAAGAAAGAGCTTTTCAAAAAGGTAAGGGCCGGTCAGGTAAGAATACTTATGGGTTCGACCTTCAAAATGGGCGCAGGTACGAATGTGCAAAGGCTCTTGAAGCGGACGCATGACCTTGACTGTCCGTGGAGACCTTCGGATCTCGAACAGAGAGCGGGAAGGATCGTAAGACAAGGCAATCTCAATCCCGAGGTGGATATTTCGAGATATGTAACAGAGGGAACTTTTGATGCTTATCTGTACCAAATGGTAGAAACGAAGCAGAGATTCATATCGCAGATCATGACTTCCAAAGACCCCGTAAGAAGTGCGGAAGATGTCGATGAAACGGCACTCTCCTATGCGGAGATAAAGGCACTTGCAAGCGGAAATTCCATGATAATAGAGAAGATGCAGCTTGATGCGGATGTTGCAAAGCTCCGTCTCCAAAGGTCTTCTTACAACTCGGGGATCTTCGATCTTCAGGACAAGTTAAGCAAGGTGTTCCCCAAGGATATTAAAGAGGAGGAGGCCCGAATTTCGGGCTTGGAGGCGGACATTATAACAGCCCAAGAAAGTACCCATCCAAACGAAAAAGGCTTCTCTCCGGCCGTTATAATGGGCGTGGAGTACACTGAAAAGGCCGAGGCCGGCAAGAAAATTCTTGAGGTGTGCAAGCGCATCACCAACCCAGAGGCAAGACCTCTCGGAGAGTATCGCGGGTTTCAAATGGAGATCGGATTCGATACAGCACAGAAGGAATTCTTCATTAAGCTCATAGGAAAGCTCCGATATACGATCTCTCTCGGAAACGATGCAAACGGTATCATTCAAAGACTTGACAACGGTATCGGCAGTTTGCAGGGAAGGCTTGAAAAGTGCCGCGAAGCTCTTGCAGAGCTTCATAAGCAGGTAAAGATAGCAGAGGAGGAGGTAACAAAGCCTTTCCCGCGCGAGGAGGAGCTTAACGAAAAGTTATCTCGCCTCGATTATCTCAATTCTCAACTTAATATGGATAGGCGCGAAAATGAGATAGCCGATGAAACTCCCGAACAAGACGGAGCGGACGAAACCGCGCCCGAAGTCAACGAAGAACCTACCGAAGAAAGAGAAGACAATGAGCGCGATTATGACCGCGACGAGAGGTGAAAAACCATATAGACTCATTTTGGCAAGCAGAAAAGGACGCTTCGGAAAAGCATTATGCGGGGAAAACTACCGTCAATGGTCTGATTTCATTTTGTTCAAAAAATATATGCTATTATGAGAATAACACCTTGACAAAAAGCAAATATTATGATAAAATATGATAAATCATAGATTATCATAAAATTCAAGGAGGACACTATGGCATATATCACACGAGAGCTTGAAAGAAAGTTCTTGAAGCTCAATGATTTTTTTAAGGTCATTCTTGTGACGGGAGCAAGACAGGTCGGCAAAACAACGATGATGAAGCACTTGGCAGAAGGAACGGACAGAACTTATGTAACGATGGACAATTCAATGGCAAGGGCGCTTGCGCAGTCCGATCCTGTTCTGTTCTTCCAAACCTACAAGCCGCCGATCCTCATTGATGAGGTGCAGAAGGCTCCCGAGCTTTTTGAGCAGATCAAGGTCATTTGCGACGAGAGTGACGAAAAGGGTCTGATATGGCTGACGGGTTCACAACAGTACAAGATGATGGAAAAGGTGCGTGAGACGCTTGCCGGAAGAATAGGAATTCTTGAACTGTACAGCCTATCGGCAAGAGAGAAGGCAGGACTTGTATTTGATGCGGAGTTGGATTTTTCACTTGCCACCTTACAAGCAAGGCAACGCAGTCTTCCCAAGAATGATGTTGTGCAGGTGTTCAATCACATTTGGGAGGGCGGTATGCCGCAGGTGCAGGGTGTTGATGACGAGCTTCGGCAAGAGTATTTTAATTCCTATATTGACACTTATCTTATGCGTGATGTTGCCGAAGCGGGAGGCATTACCGATGCTGTACGCTTCCGCAAATTCCTTGTCGGCTGTGCCTCGCTTGTTTCGGAGCAGGTCAATTATACAACACTTGCCGAATCTGCCGATATCGCACAGTCAACTGCAAAGGAATGGTTGAGGGTTCTTGTAGGACTGCATATAGTCTATTTGCTCGCGCCTTATTCAAACAATGAATTAAAGCGACTCAGCAAAACACCGAAGCTCTATTTCTGCGATACGGGACTTTGTGCATTCCTCTCCATGTGGCTGACCGCAGACACATTGAGAAACGGTGCGGCAAACGGACATTACTATGAGAACTATGTAGTAATGGAGCTTGTGAAGAATTACGCCTATGCAAAGTCTAAAGTCAACATCACTTATTTCAGAGATTCCAACGCAAAGGAAATAGATGTCTTCGTTGAAGAAAACAATATTATTCACCCGCTCGAGATCAAAAAGAGTGCGTCCCCAGATCGCCGAGAAGTCAAGAAATACAGCGTGATCGACAAGGCATCCCTGATTCGAGGAAATGGCGGCATCATTTGCATGTGCGAAGAACCGATACCGATCGATGCGGATAACTGTTTTATCCCGAGTAATCTGATCTAACCGAATACAAACAAAATGAAAGCATCTCTTCGCGAGGTGCTTTCATTATTTGAAAAACAACACGCATAAATATTTTTATCTCTTTGAACATTGACAAACGAGCGTTTGAGAAATAAGCGTTTGACAATATTATATGAAAATCACATTATAAGCCAAACGGCAGGGCGATGTTGAATCGTCCTGCCGGCGGTAATTATTCCTTCTTACCGAACCCCATTTTCTCGGTAAGATCGGTAAAACTCTTATCATACTGTGCTTGTGTAATGGCGTTATGTTCGAGTAGAGTTTTGAGCAACTCCACTTGATTATTGTAAAGCTCCTCGTTGGTGAGCTTGGTTGTATTAATGCTGTTGTTTGTAAGCTCCATAATAGATCCCGCTGCTTTCTTTATTGAAAATCATATATCTTAAAGATATCGCCGCTGATATAAAGCACATCGGACATCGGTATCTTTTTCTTATTGGTAAGCGTTATTACGCACTCGACATCGTCGATATCGTGTACGATACCGCGAACGGTTACATACTCGCCGCCGCTCTTTTTGGCGTCCGGTTTGAAGTATGTTATCTCGATCTCGGCCTCGCTGTCGAGGTTGGCCTTGATGAATGAGAGCTTGCTGTTGAGGTTTGCGATCTGCTCCTCGGTGAGCTCGACCTTAACTCCGGTGAGTCTTGCTTCTTCGTTGACAGCGGCATCGTAGCCGGTCAGCGCCGCAAAGGGAGCAAACTGCGCCGCGCGATTCATGCGCGACATCCGCGGATGCTTTTTTGACTCGTGATGAGGAAGGTCGATTATATCGTTATAATTGCGTTCTTCCACTACTTTTTACCTCCGTCATTTCCCGCCAGATGACCGCCGATCTGTGCGTTACGCTCTTTTGTGGTCGCTCCTTCTTCAAAGTTCATTCCCTTGAGGATGGCGTTCTTTCCGAACTGCTTTCGAAGCTCTATAATTGTATCTTGCCGCTTTCGCTCACGCGCTAACTCGGCATTTTCCTTATCGCGACGGCGTTCTATCGCCTCATAATCGGTGAAGACATCGAGCTGCTCGAAGTCGTTACGATCGTCTTTCGCAAGGCTTTCGTCAACAACTTTACATGCGGTTACATTAACTTTCCGAATAAGAAGCTTGGGATTGGCGATACGATCAAAGAGCTCGAGAGCTGCCTTTGTGATGAGCTTGGTCGATGATGTTTGTCTGTCAAGATTGATCGTTCCGTGCGCGGGCTTCGGCGCTTTTCGACCGTAGAAATCGGTTACTATTTCGCCGTTATAGTCGGTATCCGTAAGCGATTCAACATCATAGGTCAGATCGAGAACTATCTGATTCGTGACGAGCTTTTTTTCAACAAGGTCAAGCACCAAGAGGTCTATCATCTCATGGACTATGAGGCGCGCCTTCTCAAAAGTATAACCGTATGAGAGGACTTGTCCCGATGAAATGCTGTTCGACTCGGGCTTGTAGGCCTTAATTTCCGAGATAAGGCAAGGCTCCCATCCCCATGCATGATCGATCAAGAGTTCCGCATTCACACCGAAAAGATTGTATAGGATGTCCTCATTAGTCAGCGAAACTCGGGCAACATCGCCCATCGTTTTAATGCCGCGTTCCTCGAGCTTTTTGGCAATGCCCTTGCCGACTCTCCAAAAGGAAGTAAGCGGAGTATGATTCCATAGCTTCTCTCTGTATGATCGCTCGTCAAGCTCCGCGATACGGACTCCGTCCTTGTCCGCGGGCATCTTTTTTGCCATAATATCCATCGCGATCTTCGCAAGATAAAGGTTAGTTCCTATACCTGCGGTCGCGGTTATTCCCGTAGTTTTGAGGACATCGCGTATCATACGCAGAGCAAGCTCGTGAGCGGTGCATTTATACTTTCTCAAATAGCTTGTGGCATCAATAAAGACCTCGTCTATTGAGTAAACATGAATGTCATCGGGAGCTATATATTTGAGATAAACGCTGTATATCTTCGTGCTTATCTCCATATATTTCGCCATCTGCGGCGGCGCAACGATATATGAGACGGCAAGAGACGGATCGCTTTTCAGCGCTGTATCGCTGTAGGACTCACCGGTAAGGACACGGCCAGGAGCATGGCTTCGCCTTTGTGCATTGGCCTCTTTGACCTTTTGAACGACTTCAAAAAGCCGCGCTCTGCCGGGGATGCCGTAGGATTTCAGCGACGGCGAGACCGCAAGACAAATGGTTTTTTCAGTTCTCGAAGAATCCGCCACCACAAGATTTGTGGTCATCGGATCAAGTCCGCGCTCCATACATTCAACGGAAGCATAGAACGACTTCAGGTCTATTGCAATATATCTTCTGTTTTCGTTCATGATGCACCTCCGTTTGAGTTTTTGCAGATCATACTCTGCGGTATCTTAATTATTATATCATAAATCGAGAAGTAATTCAATTAAAAAAACAAAATTAATATACGATTACATAGCCGCATCTTTTCGGCGCGCAGGAAGGATGCGGCTAAATCTATTTCGCAAGGAGGATGAATTTAATGTGAGATTTGTAACAACGGAAGAGATCCAAAACGCAAGGAAGATCGATGCGCTTTCTTACCTTAAAACCTACTGCCCCGATGAGCTTGTAAAGCTCGGAGAGGAGGAGTATTGCACGAGAAAACACGATAGCTTAAAGCTGTCAAACGGCAAATGGTTTTGGTGGTCGAGAGGTTTCGGCGGTGTCAGCGCTTTGGATTATCTTGTCAAAGTTGAGAACACGGACTTCGTTGAAACGGTTCAAATGCTTAACGGTAAGGCGGGCTTCATCCCGCCTTCTTCAGTACCGAAAAGAGAAGAACCGAAGACGATCTGCATCCCGCCTCATAATTATGAGTGCAGAAAAGTCCGTGAGTATCTGCGAAAACGATCTATTTCGGATGAGGTAATAGACTTCTTTATCTCGAAGAAAATACTTGCCGAGGAGAATCAAACGGGATATTGTTTCTTCTTCGGCAACGATGAAAACGGTGAGCATAAGCAATGCTCGGTGAGGGCAACGGACGGCAGGGATTTCAAGAAAGAAATATACGGCGGCAACAAGGATTACTCATTCCACAATGTAAGTTTAAGACCGAGGGACAGCGTGAGAGTCTTTGAAAGCGCGATAGATCTGATGTCATTCGCGACACTTATGGAAGGCTCTGTATGGGATTTCCGCGAGGAAAACATGATGTCGGTCGCAGGGGTATACAAACCGAAGAAGGACTTGGAGAACAGCAAAGTTCCCGCATCCCTGCTTCGGTTTCTTGATTTGAATCCGAATGTTAAGAGAGTTATCCTGCACTTCGATAACGACAGCGCAGGAGTTCTCGCCGCAAAAGGAATCGCGGCAGCATTGCCTTCTCGGTATGAGGTAAAATTCGTTCCCCCGCCGAGCGAAAAAGACTTCAATGCGTACCTATGTGTTGAGAAAACCAAACAAATACGAAACGGAAAGCGAGGTGAAAGAGTATGAAAAAGTACAAGGTAACGATTACAGAAATTCTTAAAAAGACAGTCGAAGTCGATGCGGAAGATTATACAGAAGCAGTTGAAACTGTTGAAAGCGCATACTTTCAAGAGCAAATAATTCTGACCGCCGACGACTATTCCGGCAGCAATTTTGATGCCGAGGAGATACCTGCACAGACCGAAAAGACGGTGAAAAATCGTAAGGATTTTTCACGATAAGACACCTAAAAACGAAAGGGGTTTTAGGTGTCGGTTGTTCATAACAAGCACAGATTTTGTATATACACAAAATCGAACCTATTAGGGAGACCCTAAAACCCCTGACTATGAAAGGAGAAACATGAGAACAAGAAATAATCAAATACTTCTTTGGCTGAATGATGAAGAGCTTGAAAGACTGAATAAGATCGTCGCGCGCTTACCGTACAGCCGACAGAGATATATCCGTGAAGCGATCTTCGGCGCGGATATTTATGAAACACCGCCAGCAGAATACGGTGTAATAGTTAAGGAGCTTCGTGCCATCGGCAACAATGTGTATCAGCTTCTTCTCAAAGCCGTGCAGTTAAAATTCATTGATGAGGTCATGATCTGCGACCTTTACAACACCGTACTTGATATGGATGAGAAATTCAGCTCCGCCTTTGCTTCCAAGCGGTACAAGAAAAAGGTAAGCGAGCTTTGGCGGTAACAAAGATATGGGGCATCCACGGCACAGTTTATACCGTTACAAAATATACCGCGAATGAAGCAAAAACATGGAACAGCGAATACAGTTCTGCGGCGGTTTATCACAAGCATGATACAACGGTAGGCGCGGTAATGGACTACACAGCAGATCAAATGAAGACCGAGAAGCAGCTCTATGTAACCGGTGTAAATTGCAGTAGCGAGCCCAAAGTTGCCGCCCGTCAGTTTTATATCACCAAGAATGCCTTCGGAGTTGATGATAACAGAAGCAAGACTCGTTTCGTTTGTATGCATGGATATCAATCCTTTGCTCCCGGGGAAGTATCTCCCGAAGTTGCGCATAAGGTCGGAGTCGAACTTGCCAAGCGAGTTTGGGGCGACAAGTATGAAGTCCTTGTTTCAACCCATTTGAATACGGGAGCTTGTCATAACCACTTTGTTATCAATAACATTTCCTTTATCGACGGCAAGAGATACTTGGATAATAAGGCGACTTACGGAGTTATGCGCAAGGAGTCGGATCAACTTTGTCGAGAGTACGGTTTAAGTATTGTTTCTCGTCCGACGCGCGATCACCCGCAGAGTGAGGGCGGATATATCAAAGCAGAGCTGCAGGGAGCTTATACGATCCGCGCCGCGATCAAACGCGACATCGACCTCGTTATAGATGCCACTCCCCAAGACTTTGATGAGTTTGCCTCCATGATCTCGCAACTCGGATACAAACTTGAACGCAGAGGAAAGGATATGCGCATCATACCGCGAATAGGGAAGTGCAAGCCTCGAAGACTTCGTTCTCTCGGTGAGGGATATTCGGAGGAGGATATCACTTACCGTATCAAAGAACAATGGTGGGATCCTCAATATCCTTCGTTTAAGATCTATGAGCCGAGGAGATATGTTCCGTCATCACTTTACCGTCTGTATCTTCATTACTGCTACCTGCTCGGCATCTTTCCCGAAGAGAGACCAAGAAGCCACACCGTATGCGATGTGCTGAAGGAAGACAAGATGCGCGCTCAAAAGTATTCCGATGAAGCCGCTATGATGGGTAAGTACGGTATTGAGAATATCGAGCAACTGCAAGAGCATTATCTTGCAGTTTTTTCTTTGTCCGAGAAAAAGAAAGAAGAACGTAAAGCCCTGCGGTATAAACTTCGCCGCATGAATGACGAGGACGAGATCGAGTCCGCAAAGACAAGAGTCAAAGCCTTATCCGAAGATATAAGGAAGCTCGACAGAGAAAAGCTTTTGTGCGAGGACATTACTTTCAGGAGTGCGGGTATCGCGGAGGTCGTCCGCTTGATCGAATTACCCGAAACAGAAAAACAAATTCAAAGAAAGGAAAGTTACAGAAATGAACGCTAATTCCGATGCAGCCGATCAGGTTGTAAGAATAACACTCGAAGGAGCCGAGTTCGCCATACGCTTGGCAGGAAGCGGAGCAAAGCATATTGCGGTCATGCTCATCGCTATGGCAAAACAGCAGCACAAAACAAGAGGAGCAACACGGCTCAACAGTATGCTCCGCTCGGGAAAGCCTCTTAAGGTCTTTACCTTTTCCGCAGAACACATGAAAAAATTTAAGGAAGTAGCCAAAGACTACGGAATACTCTACACGATTCTCAAAGAGAATGATAAGACCGGAGGTGTCTTTGATGTTCTTGTCCCCGCTGATGATGAGTCGAAGATCAACCGTATAGTTGAGAGGTTCGAACTTGTTAAGATCGATACTGCTTCCCTAAAGGCTGAACTTCTCAAAGAGAAAGCCGCGAGGGATCAGAAGACAGAAGCGGATAACGACGGCAATTCAACACTACAGACCGCGAAAGAAAACGATTCCGAGAACGGTTCAGGTCAGCCGCCGCCCGAACAGTATCAATCGGCAGAAGAATACGAGGAGGGCGTGACCAATCAGCTCTTTTCAACCAACCCGCTTCAGAAGGATGAGGTATCTGTCCAAAACCCCGAGGCGGCTCGGACGGACGAAAGCCCAAGACAGAGACGATCATCATTGGTGGAAACGAAGAGGGAGACGGAAACCGACAGTCTGTCCGAGCCAACATCGAGCGACTCAAAAAGGGAAGAGGTCTTAAATCACTCTTCCACACATGAACACGGAGGCAGAGAATCCGTGCGCGAAAAGATAGCACGCATTAAAAGAGAAAGAGCGGCGGCAGCTACTACCGCTCCCGTAAAAGAAACCGTTCACATTCCCAAACCCAAGTCCAAAGACAGATAACAGAAAGGAAAACACCATGAGTGAATTTGAAAAAGTTATTAAAGAAGCAACCGAACCCAAAACCGAAAAGAAAAGCTACGGAGAGGTAGTCCGCGAGCGCCGCGCCTCAATGAATACCATTACGGAGGAGGCATATGGTGCGATCTCCAAAGACCGAGCCGCGTTTGTCGGTATGCTCAACATCGCAAGCAGATTCCTTCGTAACTCCGAGGGAAACATCCTGCTCATCTACGGACAGAATCCAAATGCTACCGAGCTTCATTCCTACGGCGTGTGGAAGGAGAAGGGCAAGACGGTGAAAAAGGGAGAAAAGCCCGTCTATATTTTCAAGAGAAAAGACTATGTATCGGCTGATGGACATAACCGCTTCAGCTTTGATCCCGATCCCAAGTATGATGTCTTATCTACTGTGGACGGAAAGCCCACACCTGCACCGGTCTTTGATGATAAGATACTTGTAAGAGGTATCGTTCATTCGTCCCCGGTAAAGATCGTTGTCGATTCGGGATATCCGCAGAGCAACCCCGAAGGCGCGGCGTATATCGAGGATAAGAGCGAGATCCGATGCAAGTACGGTATGCCTACCGATGAGCTTGTTCCCACGATCCTCAATGCGACCGCTCTTGCGGAGTTCTGCACCGCTAATGGCGATGCCCGCCCCTCGGATTATGAATTCAAGGCAAGATGCGTTGCATATATCCTTACCGCCAAGTACGGCATTTCTACAGCCAAGATCGGAATACACAGTATTCCCTCGGATTATCAGACGATGGATCCCGACCGATTTAAGGCGGAGATACACGATCTTTTGGAGACCGCAAAGAAGATCGACAATAGGATCGCAGAGATCATATTTCGCCCCAAAGCGCAGGTGAAGGATGCGGAGAAGTCAAACGAAACAGTTGCACAGAAGACCGATGAGGGAAAGGATGCGAGATAATGGAGAAGAGCGAAAGAAAAGTAGTCGTGCTTACAGACTATGAGTACCATGTTATGATAGGTGCGCTTGCGGAATTCCGCAACGATCTTCTCGAGGAAAACAGAGAGCCGCATGATGTAAGCGAGCTGCTTCTCAAGGTCATTGATGCTCCCGTTGTAGAGAACGGCAAGGGCAGATTTTTCAGGGGAAGCCGATGAAAGATCAAGAGAATGAGAAGCTGTTAAATATTATACTTTATGCAATGGGACTGATAGCTGTCATATGGCTTTCAGTCCTTTTTGCGCCCTGTATAGGCGGCGGACTTGCGCAGATGCTTCCGAAGCTGAGCGATGCGCTGGCTCATCCGTTTAGGCTTACCTTTTGCCATAACACTTTCCCGACGGTCTTGACCTTGTCGCTCATCTATGTATTTGCTCTCGTTGTTTATCATTATACAAAGCCCAACTACCGCCGCAGAGAGGAACACGGATCTGCCAAGTGGGGAGATAAGAAAGAGATCGACAAGCGTTACAGACAAACACCCACGGAGAGCAATAAGATACTGACACAAAATGTGGCGATAGGGTATGATACGCATGAGCACAGAAGGAATCTAAACACCATAGTAATAGGCGGTTCGGGATCGGGTAAAACGAGGTTCTACGGAAAGCCGAATGCCATGCAGGCAAATACCTCTTTCTTTGCTCTTGACCCGAAAGGTGAGGTCGTGCGAGCGCTCGGAGGACTTCTTGTTAAGAAAGGTTATGTAGTTAAAGTGCTTGATCTTATCAACATGGAGAAGTCCGATTGCTACAATCCCTTTGCATATATCCACTCGGACAACGACGTGCAGAGACTTGTGACCAATCTTTTTAAGTCCACAACACCGAAAGGCTCGCAGAGCCAAGATCCCTTTTGGGATAATGCGGCAAGTATGCTCCTGTCCGCCCTCATCTATTATCTTCACTATGAAGCTCCCGTGTATGAACAGAATTTCGCAATGGTCACAGAACTTCTGCGAGAGGGCGATGTAGATGAGGAAAAGGACAAACATGACAGTGTGCTCGATCTTCTTTTCAAGGAGCTTGAAAGAAAAGACCCCTATCACATTGCCGTGAAGTATTACAACGAGTACAGAAGCGGCGCGGCAAAAACATTGAAGTCGATTCAGATAACACTTGCGGCTCGACTTGAAAAGTTCAACCTTAACAGCCTTGCGGCTATGACGGTAACAGATGAACTTGAGCTTGACATGCTCGGGCAGAGAAAGACGGCGTTGTTTGCAATTATCCCCGATAATGACACCTCGTTCAATTTCCTTGTTTCAATACTGTATACGCAACTGTTCCAACAGCTCTTTTATGTTGCCGATCACAAATACGGTGGATCACTTCCCGTTCATGTGCATTTCCTTATGGATGAATTTGCAAATGTTTCGCTTCCCGATGACTTTGACAAGATACTGTCCGTCATGCGTTCACGCGGAGTAAGTGTTTCGATCATTCTGCAAAATCTCGCGCAGCTCAAGGCTCTCTTTGAAAAGCAATGGGAGAGTATAGTCGGTAACTGTGATGAGCTTATTTATCTCGGCGGCAATGAGCAGAGCACACACAAGTATATATCGGAACAGCTCGGTAAAGCGACCATTGATACCAACACCTACGGCAGAAGCGACGGTATGCGCGGTAATTTCTCGACCAACTTCCAGATCTCCGGCAGAGAGCTGATGACGCCCGACGAAGTCCGTATGTTGGACAACAAGTATTGCATCTTATTCATTCGAGGCGAGCGACCTGTAATTGACTTGAAGTATGATATCCTAAAGCATCCCAACGTCAAGTACACCGAGGACGGCGGCGCAGAGCCTTATATTCACGGATTCGGTGAGATCGAGGGCCATCCTTGGAAGAAGGGAACTTCAAACACCGTTATTGACATTACTGATGAGATCATTGAACTCGGCAAGGAAAAGAAAGTCGGCGAGATCTTTGTCTTCGATGAAGAAGAATTCGGTATGCACCTTAAAAAAACAAAACAAACAAATAATACACAAACAGAAAAGGAGTAAACGCTATGAAAAACAACAAGAACAACCACCTCGTAACCCCCATGCCCGCAAAGGCAAAGAAGATCCTCTCTGTATGGATCGGTATGGTACTTATCTTTACAATGATGAGTGCATTGGCTCTTCCTTGCTTCGCGGAGCCTACCAAAGATCCTATCACGGTAGTTAACAACCTTTCCGACTTTATGTTCGGACTTGTAAGAGCCGTCGGTATGATAATGCTCGGCTTTGCTGTAGTGCAGATAGGTCTTTCCCTTAAGTCTCACGACCCCTCACAGAGAGCAAACGGTTTCCTTACACTTGCAGGCGGAGTTGTGATAACATTCGCAAAGGAGATCCTTACACTTATCACGGGATAAAAATTATTGAAAAATGTTTGCAAAACGCTTGCATTATGCAATACAATGTGGTATAATAATAGTAAAGACAGAGTAATAAACAAGGAGGAACTGTATATGTCCAAATCTGCCACTGTTTTTACAAGAGTTGACCCTATGCTCAAGGAGCAAGCGGATGCAATACTGAATCAACTCGGTATTTCGATGTCAACCGCTATGGGAATGTTTTTACAGCAGCTTGTTTTGCAAAGAGGTATCCCTTTTGAGTTAAAGCTCCCGAAAGCTGCTCCGATTGCACTCGGAAACATCAGCGACAGCGAGTTTGATGCACTCATGACTGAAGCGCTACACTCCGTATCAGAGGGCAAAGGCATCCCCTTTGAAGAGTTTGACGCGAGTATGCGCAAGGAGCTTGGAATATGAATGAATGGAAACTGACGGTTGCACCGGAGTTCGGAGACGATTTGAGGAATATCCATTCATATATTGCAAGTCAGCTTCTTGAGCCCGAAACCGCCAAAAGACTTACAGATAAGATATTGAAATCTGTGTCCGAGCTTTCTTCTTTTCCGCTCATTTATCCGATATATGATAAAGAGCCTTGGGCGCAAAGAGGACTCAGAAAAATGTCTGTCGGAAACTATTTGGTTTTTTACTTGGCAGATGAAGGAGCAACGAGTGTTATCGTGATGCGTGTGTTTTACGCGGGCAGAGACATCGAGAGATGTTTGAATGAAACATTATAAAGAATAATCACAAGCAAAAGCCATTCGCAAATGTCGAATGGCTTTTTGCATTGGAAAGGAGAACAAATGTCAAATAATTGGGTAGTTGAAAACATCCAAAATGCTATTGACACTTGGAATGAAAAGTTCTCGGAAATATGGCGGCTGCTCTCGCAGTCGCCTGCCGAGTTCAAGGGCGGCACTATATGGTATGTTATGACAAGCATCAACGGCGCGCTGAAGGCGGTAGGATACGCCCTGCTCGTTCTTTTCTTCCTCATTGGTATAATGAAGCACTACAACTCAATGCAGGAAATAAAGCGCCCCGAGCAGGCTCTTAAGCTTTTCATCCGCTTCGTACTTGCAAAGGCGGCGGTAACTTGGGGACTCGATCTGATGCTTGCGGTTTTCGACATCGTTCAAGGCATAATATCCAAAATACTCATAGCATCGGGCGTAAAATATTCGAGCAATATGTATATACCTCGGAGCATGGTAGAAACGATAGAGAACTGCGGCTTTTGGGAGAGCATCCCATTGTGGGCGGTAACGCTCATAGGCAGTTTGCTTGTGTGGGTGCTTTCCTTTGTCATGATACTGACCGTTTACGGACGATTCTTTAAGCTCTATATGTATGCGGCAATAGCGCCAGTTCCTTTGTCGAGCTTTGCAAGTGAGGAAACGAGCCAAGTCGGAAAGAGCTTTATTAAGTCATTTATAGCTGTATGCCTTGAAGGAGCCATTATAGTATTGGCTTGCGTCATATATTCCAAGTTTGCAACTTCCTCGCCCTCGGTAGATATGAACGCATCGGCAATAACACAGGTATGGACTTATGTCGGAGAACTGCTGTTCAATATGCTTGTTCTTGTCGGAACGGTCAAGCTCTCGGAGCAGGTAGTTAATAAAATGATGGGTGTATAAGGAGAAGTACATGGAGATCAAGATCAATCAGGAAATTAAAGAATACAATGAAACAATGTTTTTCGGCTTATCCGTAAGACAGTTTATCTTCTCAATACTCGCGTGTGGCGCGGCAGTCGGGATCTACTTCGGCTGCCGTTCATTTTTGGACACGGAGACTTTATCATGGGTATGTATGATCGGAGCCGTACCCTTTGCGGCACTCGGCTTTGTAAAATACAACGGACTGCCGGCGGAGAAGATACTCAAGGCATGGATAAGAAGCGAAATACTGATGCCCCGAAAGTTACTCTATAAGGGCGAAAACCTATACTCAAGGAAGGGAGAAAACAAGTGAGCATATTTTCAAAGAAAAAGAAAGTTATCCCGGAGGATGCTGTTCCCGCTACTGTGGAGCAGGCAATACCCATTCAGGATATCTATGAGGATGGCATATGTCTTGTGGGCAAAGATCTTTACTCAAAGACTTTCAAGTTCTCGGATATAAACTATGAGACCGCATCAAAGGAGGATAAAGCGAGAATGTTCCTCGGTTATTCGCAGATACTCAACTCTTTTGATACGCAGGCAGACACCAAGATCACGATCAACAACCGTCGAATGAACAGACAGACTTTTGAGAAGCACAATCTTCTCGAACTTCAGGGTGACTCGCTTGACAGATACAGATCGGAGTATAATCACATTCTTACCGAGAATGTGAGCCGATCAAACGGTATCATGCAGGATAAATACCTAACGGTAACTGTTGAAAAGAGCAGTTACGAAGAAGCGAGAAGTTATTTCAACCGTATCTTCTCGGAGTTCTCATCCTTGTTTGCATCTCTTGGCTCGCATATTGAGGAAGTCGGCAGGGAAGAAAAGCTTCGCATCATCTTCGATTTCTTCCATTACGGAAGCGAGGAAGATTTTCATTATAACGCCGAGCTCTATGAACAGCGCGGCTATCACTTCAAGGATGCAATAGCTCCCGACAGCTTTGAGTTCCGTTCCGACTACTTCAAGGTTGACGGAAGATATGGTAGAGTTATGTATCTGCGTGACTATGCGAATTTCATAAAAGACAGCTTCATGGCGGAGCTTACGGACATTGACCGCGGACTCATTCTCTCGATAGATGCAAGTCCCATTACCACCGAGGAAGCCATAAGACAGAGCGAAAGCAAGCTCCTTGCCGTTGAGACGAATATTTCAAATTGGCAAAGAAAACAGAATCAGAACAACAATTTTTCCGCGGCCATTCCCTATGATATGGAGAGGCAGAGAAAGGAGAGCCGAGAGTTCCTTAACGATCTCGTTGCTCGAGATCAGCGTATGATACCCGCGCTCATTACGATAGTTCATACCGCTGATACAAAGGAAAAGCTCGATGCAGATACAGAATCCATTCGCCAATGCGCAAGGAAGAATCTTTGCGCGCTTAATGTACTTCGTTGGCAACAGATCGAAGGACTTAATACAGTTCTGCCTTACGGCCCGCCGAAGCTGACCATCCGCAGAACGCTTACTACCGAATCACTTGCGGTGTTTATGCCGTTCAGAGTTCAGGAGGTATGCCACAGCAACGGTGTTTACTTCGGTAATAATGCCATAAGCAAGAATATGATATTTGTTAACCGTAATGAACTCCTTAACGGCAACTCGTTCATAACCGGCGTTTCGGGTGCAGGTAAGTCGATCATAGCAAAGCATGAGATAATAGGTATTTATCTTACCGATCCGAGTGCCGATGTTATTGTTATCGACCCCGAGAACGAGTACGACAAGATATGTGCCGCTTTCAACGGCGAGATGATAAGGGTATCCGCAACGAGTCCGCATCACATTAATGCTATGGACATTAACATGGACTATGCGGACGGGCAGAATCCCGTAACGCTTAAATCCGAGTTTATGCTCTCCCTCTGCGAGCAGGCGGTAGCGGGGCTCGGCCCAAAGCAGAAATCTCTGATCGACCGTTGCACCGCCAATGTTCTCAATGCTTATATGCTGAACGGATTTAAGGGTAAAGCGCCCACTCTCAAGGATTTCAATGAAATGCTTAAGGCACAGCCCGAACCCGAAGCGAAGGATATTGCTCTTTCGCTCGAGCTCTTTACAAGCGGTTCTCTCGATACATTTGCCATCGAGACAAATGTAAATACACAAAACCGTTTTGTCTGCTACGATATTCACGACCTCGGCAAACAGCTCATGCCCATCGGTATGCTTGTAGTCCTCGATAACATCCTCAATCGCATAACGGCAAACAAGGCAAAGGGCAGAAAGACTTATATCTTTATTGACGAGATATATCTTCTTTTCAAGCATGAATACTCTGCAAATTTTCTTTTCACTCTTTGGAAGAGAGTACGCAAGTACGGTGCTTTTATTACCGGAATCACGCAGAATGTAGAAGATCTCTTGCAGTCCCATACCGCAAGAACCATGCTCGCAAATTCCGAGCTTGTAGTGATGCTCAATCAGGCGGCAACCGACCGCGCCGAGCTTGCAGATCTTATGCGCATCTCGGATAATCAGATATCCTATATTACCGATGTCGGAGCAGGTCACGGACTTGTTAAGATCGGTGCATCACTCGTTCCGTTTGTCAACCGTATTCCTAAAGACACGAGGCTGTATGAGCTTATGACAACAAAGCCGGGTGAAGGCTGATGGCAGACATTAAGACAAAAGAATCATTGCACACGGTCAAGTTCTTTGACCGTGTGCAAAACCTCGCCATGAAAACGCGCGAGGGTGTTGAAGAAGCGAAGCAGGGAATAGGTGATACTGTTAATTCTTCCGATAACGACGCAAGCGATTACGGTGCAAACAGACTTCAAGAATTCGAGGGCAGTCTTGCGGTATTTACAGCTTATGCCGCTAAAGAAACCGGTGAATGGGGGCTTCGTGAAACCGAAAAGAACATTCGCCGGATAAGGAATAACCGCAAGATTAATCATACTGCAACTCCCAAATCCGTGAAGAATCCTATTAAAACGGCGCAGAATACCAAGGAAACGGCTCGAACGGCTGAAAAGACTGCAAAAGCCTCGAAAGCTGCGGCGAAAACAGCAAAAGAAGTGGTGAAGGCCACCGCTGAGTTTATAAAGGAAGCGGGGAAAGCAATAGTAGCTACTGTAAAAGCTGCTGTTGCCGCGATCAAGGGACTCATAGCGGCTATTGCCGCAGGCGGATGGATCTCTGTTGTCATCATTGTTGTTATAGTTCTCATAGGCGGACTTGTAGCCGCCACTTGCGAGATATTCGTCCCCGATGAGAACGGCGGATATTCCGTTGTCTATATGATGAATGCCTGCGAGAGCGAATACGGCGGAAAAGAGGCTGAAATAGTGAATACAGTTCCCCATGATTATCTTGTCATTCACGGAGAAGAAGCCGATATGAAGGACATTATCGCGGTTTATGCCGTCAAGTCAAAAGCTACGGGAGATAAATTGCTTGTGGCTGACGAAAAGAATCAGGAGATATTCCGAGAGGTCTTTGACTATATGTATTCCATCTCATATCATCGCTCCGAGATTATTGAGTTTGTCAAAGTTGAGAAGGTTGACGAATCGGGAAATACAAGTTATGTTATCGAAGAAGTTCCTCGCATAATTCTCACTATTGAAAGAAAGACCAAATCTGCATACAGAGCTGCAGAGCATTTTGAGTTTAAGAAGCAACAAATGCAATACCTCGATACGCTCATGGATAGCGACTTCGATGAAATGTGGACGGCGTTGGTCGATTGACCAACGCCGTAATACATATATAATAATTATCCTTGCTTTGTATTGACAAAGATTTTTGGTTATGATAATATCGCGGGAGCAACTACTTACATAAGCAAAGGGAATCGATGGGTTTAATCGGTCGCCTTTGACTAAAATGAAAAGGAGAATACTGCTATGTATTACAAAGAGTGGCTCTGCGATTGGTTGGAGCATTACATGAAACCTACTACAAAAGACAAAACATTTACGCGTTATTGTGAGATTGTCGAAAAACATTTAACGCCAAAGCTCGGAAATTACGAAATTGACGAGATCACCCCACTCGTCGTACAGCGGCAAATTAGCGAATGGCTGTCCTGCGGCAATCTGATTACAGGTGAAGGACTTTCAGCCAATACGGTTAATTCGTTTATATCTGTAATACAAAATTCGTTGAAAACTGCGAATATGATAGGTATTGCGGATAAATATGAGATGAATAAACTAAAAAGGCCCAAAATCAAGGAAAAGCAGGTTACATGTTTTACACTTGAGGAGCAAAGACTAATTGAGAGGGCAGCTATGGAAGATAAACGTGTAAAAATGAGAGGGATTGTCCTCTGCTTGTATACCGGGTTAAGAATTGGCGAACTGCTTGCCCTTGAATGGCAGGACATCGATTTCAATAAATGTGAGATTTCTGTTGTTAGAAGTTGCCATGATTCAAAGGATTTAACCGGAAAACGTACTAGAGTGACTGACACCCCCAAAACAGAAACCTCTAAACGAGTAATTCCACTTCCCAAACCTATATTAAAAATGCTGAAAGACATGAAAAAGAACTCTGCTTCCCGGTATGTGATAGCTGACGGAAACAAAGTTCTGTATGTTAGGTCTTACCAAAGGAGTTTTGAACTGCTATTGAAAAAGTTGAAAATATCGCATCACGGATTTCATTCCCTTCGTCATACTTTTGCAACAAGAGCTTTGGAATGCGGTGTTGATGTAAAAACATTATCTGAAATTCTCGGTCACAAATCTTCAACTATAACACTTAACCGATATGCGCACTCTTTAATGGATCATAAAAAGGATATGATGAATAAGATTGGAAAGATGTTTATCGTTTCATGATATGAGCATCTGTTTCTATAATAGGTGGCGTTATTAGTAGTTATTATAGCAGAAAAGAAATGGATTGTCAATATTTAAGAGATATAATTGTACTTAATCTTGTGCATTTCAAGTAATTAGGTGCGCAATTGCTATGATTTGTGCACCTATTATAGAAATAGGTGTACAAAAACTTATAAAGAAAATACACCTAATGGGTGGATAAAACTATATGATGATCTATAATAAGGAGCCGTAATGTTAATTCGATACGATTATTCCAATAATGATGAATGCAAGCCCGATACGACCGAAGTCAACGATTTGCCTGAATTAGAGAAAATTGCTAATAAGAATGACAAACAGAATTATGATCTTAATAAGTTGGGGATTTTAAAAGAATTACATTTAATTATTAACACAATAGCAGAGCAAAACTGTGATTTCTATGACTATGGATTCGATGAAATAAAAAGAGTGGGATACTTAAAGTATTACATCAGAAAAAGCGGTTATTTGGTCTCCAAGGATACGGGCGTAATTCAGCTATTGGAAATATTGCAAAAAGCTGATGTAATCAAAATTGAAACCATAGAGCACTATATCGCACTTTCCTTTTATGTTGTAGTAACAGAATAGGAATGCGAATCATCTTTGTATTGTATTAAGTGACGAATAATCAATTTAGTGTTGTTATATTATACTGCCATAATATAGCAAACTAGGATGTATTAAAGGGATTTACATAGAAATATGATAGATCCCTTTTTTCTATTGAGATAGCTTATGCGTTTTAATGAGAACAAAAAACGAAAAAATAAAATTTGCATATTATTGGAGAGTTTTTCATAATTAATTTGTTATATAGGTTGTAAGCCACCAATGTCATTGTGACAATGGTGGGCTTTTTTGTCAGATTAATTTACAAAATACAGCGATAGAAGTATTAAGGATAGCGATAATCAAATCACTTGTGTTATGGTGTGTTTGATGGATTTTGGAATAACATATATGCATTGTTATATTATATGTTAATTTTGGATTTAGATCTTTAAGTATCTATTGAGAAAGGAATTCATTATTAACAATTCTTATTTGAATCTTGATGTAGTATATCGTAATTGTTTTAAAGAAGTGGAGGTCGAGAAATATAGGCCCTGCTGAAAGAAGACATAAGATTTTGGTATTGCTATGCAGACGTAGGCATGAGAAGATAAATGTTTTAGCAGCAGAGTTTAATGTTTCTCCAAGGACAATTGAACGCGATATTGCGATCTTAAGTCTCGATGAACCGATTTATACTCAATGTGGTAAATATGACGGAGGCGTATATATTGATGAATGCTTTACATTAAATCGCGTTTACATGACAGATATGGAGATAGAAGTACTTGAGAAGCTATATGACCAAGCTGTTAATTCACAAGTGCTACTAACAAGTGTTGAACAAAACACTTTGTATACTATTATCAGCGAGTATAGTAAGCCCAAAATAAATAAAATGTAATCGTATGTATGTAACGATATTTGCATAGTGGATATCGATCAAAAATTTAATATCTTAAATAGCTCCATATTAGAACTCGGATATGGAGGTGAGTTGTATTATAACATACAGTACATGGAGATGTTTATGATATTGAATATAAAATAAAAAAAGGGGGACAACATGAGTAAAACATGTGAAACCAAAATTAAAGTAGAATTGTCTGCTTTAATTTTAATAATACTGTTGATCTTATTATTAGTTTGCGGTTGTGATGATATCGGAAATTATGAAGCTGAAAATCCGACAAACAGCATAGACAATAATATGGATTATATGCAAGAAAGTGTTGACGCGCAAGGAGATATAACGCAAAATGTGATCTTTCCTCAAGAAACAAATGTTGCATCAACAAATGAAATCACAATCATTGATGATACATCTGAAGGATGTGTTATAGTTGGCGTAAAATCAATGGTGTGTGTTTACGAAGATGATTCAAGGTATACCATTAATACTGCTCTGCTCGCGGGAGTTACATTGTCTGGAGGGTGTGAATATGATGTCAAAGTTAAAATATCTGAATTAAGCAGTATAACGTCATTAAAGCCCGGATACTATGACTTGATTTATTATTGCGAGGATGAAACAATAAATCCTGTTTTAACAAAATTGCTGGTGAAACCTGCCGATAAGACTCCGCCCGTGATAAGCGGTACTGTGGATAAAATAGTCGTTATAGGAGATAGCGTTTCTTATCGGAAGGGTGTAGAGGTTACAGATAATGACGATGAAAATGTAAAGTTGATCGTAGATGCATCTCATGTCAATCTGACGAGGATCGGGACATATACGGTTTCGTATTCCGCAACGGACAAGCGTGGTAATACCTCGAGTTTATCAATTAAAGTTACAGTTATTAATAGACCTGACAATTATATCGGCAATAATGAGGTTTGTACCGAAGAAGAATTTCAAAAGCTGTGTAATGATATTTTAAAAGAAATAATATTTGATGGTATGACAGATTACGATAAAGCTGCGGCAATATATGACAGAGTTCATTCAATAAAATATGTAAGTACTACTGTGGGGGATGATAATTGGGTTACTGCCGCATATATCGGGCTTACTACAGGACGCGGTGATTGTCAAAACTATGCAGCAGCGTCAAAGGCTCTTCTGTCTATGGCCGAAATCCCTAATTATGATATGGAGCGAGAGGGAGGAAAGTCAAAGCACTTTTGGAATATCGTATATGTGAATGATGGGTGGTATCATTTTGATGCCTGTCCGACATTACCTCAGTATCCGATGAAAATATTTCTTCTTACAGATGATGAGGCAATTGCTTATTCTAAAAGTTGTTTGGGCATACCCAATTATCTTATATATGATTACGAGGCTTGTCCATATGAAGTAGTTAAATCGCGAGATTAAAGGAGATTAAAAATGAAAAATTTATTAATTGCTATCATACTATTTGTCATATTATCAACATTGGTTTCTTGCTTGAGTTCGGAGAATTCAGAGATTTCAAGCGACATGATAAATACCGCTTATCAAATGGATAAAGTGGAAACTTCAAGTACCAAAGAGAGTAAATACTTGTTTAGCGTTGCAAGTGCTGACGGCTTTGTCATATCGGTTAATATGGATATAAGAGATGTCTTAAGTCAATTGGGCGAACCTCTCAAGTATGTAGAATCCCCTTCATGCGCTTATATAGGTTTTGATAAAACCTACACATATAGTGGCTTTGCTATTACTACACGGCCAGAAGGCGAAAATGATTATATAAATCTAATTATTCTAACCGATGATAGTGTTACAACTCCGGAAGGAATATTTATCGGAGATGATGCAAATAATATTAAAGCAGTATATGGAGTGCCTGTCAAGGAAAATGATAATCTAATAAGCTATAAGGATGGATATACTTTGCTTAATTTTGTTTTAAAAAGTGGAGAAGTAATCTCGATTGAATATTTATCTTTAGACGAGAGCGATGATATTATTGAAAACTGAAACTACAGAAACTATATGATTATCTTTACTCTTAAATTATATTTTATTGGCATAATTAGCCGATTAAAGAAGCAGTAAATTACATGACGAAAATCCGCATCAAATGAAGTAGCGTTTGATGCGGATTTTGTTTTGAAACGAACCATTAAAACGATTTCAGATAAAATAATTTGCTCAAAGCACAAAACAGTTTTTAACTATGACATTACTTGTCATGGTTAAAATGTAGAATGGTGTCGAAATGGAGGTGCACCATTATGGGACCGGCTGAGAGACGAAATGAAATAATGAGGATACTATGTCGTCAAAGATATGAAAAGATGAGTGTGTTGGCAGAGGAATTGGGGGTATCAGTACGAACCATTGGAAGAGATATTTCAGCGTTAAGTATTAGTGAGCCGATCTATACGCAGTGTGGAAAATACGATGGCGGCGTGTATGTTGTAGACAGTTATTCTCTGAATCGTATTTATATGAAGGACAATGAAATAGAAGTTCTATGTAAAATACATAGGTGGGTGCTGATAACAAAAGGGGTACTAGATGATTCGGAAATCAATATTTTGAAATCTATTATTGATGAGTACAGGAAACCTCAAGGGGGAAATGTTAGCCATAAAGATAGTAAACCAGATAAAGTGAGCATATGAAATATATTTGGACAGAGAGGATTTGAAGATGGATTTTGAAAGTTTCATTAAGCCGGAATTACTTATTCTTGTTCCGGTGTTATATATTATTGGAATAGGATTAAAAAAGAGTAAAATATCAAATAGAGTAATTCCTATTACATTGGGAATTGTTGCGGTAATTTTATCTGCTTTTTGGGTAATAGCCGATTCGGATATTTACAGTTACAAGGATGTTGCTAATGCAATTTTTGTATCTTTTACTCAGGGGATGCTTTGTGCAGGAGCATCTGTATATGTGAATCAATTGATCGTTCAGGCAAAAAAGGATGAGCGAGATTGAAAATGGCATGTAATATTCAAATATTTTAATTGCAAAAAACATTTCAACTATGACAGAAGTTGTCGTATTAGCAGTTTACAATAATAGCATAGCCAAGCAAAAGAGGTGATAATTTTGAAAGAAACGAAAATAGTTTTAGTTAAACATGAGCAGAGATTGAAATCACTCGAGAAAGATCTATCCGCTTTGATGGCGGTACAAACTGAAATACATGCTATGAATGAGAGCCTTGTGACATTAGCCACGGAAATTAAACATACAAACGAGCATTTGTCTAGACATGAGCAAAAAATTGCTGAATTAGACTCTAAACCTAAAATGCGAATGGACCAATTGGTGACTGCAATAATAGCAGCTTTGGCAGGAGGCATAATTTCTGTGATTTTAGGATTGATTTTTAAATAATTCTTATGTCAAGGTGAATACTTTCGCGTAAACCAATAAAGAAGATGTATTCTTTTATTTATTTAGCAACAAAGTGATTCTTAATATACAATGCAGATGAATTGTGAAATAAGCTTGGCTATATTTTAATACTTATGACCGAGGCACTTCTTGCCTGGTTTGATTAATATAATAAAATCACAGCTGTGAATGATTGGGACGCCAATCAAGATAAGTAATGTACATAGTAGGAGGATTGTAAACGATGTAGTACCAAACAACATGAGCTAAGAAATAAGAATAATTACGTCTGATTACGCAACAGAATTATACGCAGAAAAAATGACTTGTAAAATTAAAAGGAGAAAATATCATGACAAGTAACGAAGTAAAAAACGAACTTATAGAATTAAAAAACGACCGTTTTAATACAACAAAGTATTGGAATGACCTCAATGGTGGAGATGCAACTTTATCTAATTGGGGGCTTGCAGATAGTGAATCTAACAACGCCTCCAATAGGTATGGTGATGCAGAAGAATGCTATGGGTTTGCGTTGTTTTTGGCACACTATCTTTTTGGATCACAATTGGAATACGATAATATCAATGATACATGTGACGGTCATCCAGTGATTGGTGCGGGAGAGTGGACACTATACAAGAGCGACCTTCAAAGCTTTCCCATTCAACCGGGAGATATTATTAGAACATACAGCGGACACTCGGCGATGGTAAGAGAAGTTTGTGGGGATGGCAATTTCAAGGTAGCAGAATGTTTAGGCAATGGTAAATGTAGAGTGGCGTGGGATTATTGGAGTGGCAACAATGAAGATCACCCTGTTAGCATAGCAACTGTTCTGGCCGATGCAAGATATATTTTGAAAGCGCCTACCGAGGATGCTATTGCTCCAGAAGTTGATAATACAACTTATAAAATTACGAATGTTGGAGCATCAAAATGTCTGAATATTAGAGGCAACAACCTGTTTATTCTGGATAATGCGATTAATGTTGTGTCGTGGCATGATACCGGATCTAACGAACAGAAATGGGTTGTCTATGAACTAGATGAAAATACACATATCAGATCGGCTATAGATAAGTCATTTGGTTTGAATGTTTATCGTTCTGGCAGCCCTTTCAATTGTAATATTCGCAAAATTGCAGGTAATGAAACAGATGCGAGTGTTGACATAATAGCTGACGGAGAATCGTATAAGGTTAAACTTCACAACTATGATTTGTATCTTACTGTAGGAAACAGTAATAACGATTCTAATATCTATTGGGATTCTGCTTCTGATAGTGATTATCAGAAATGGATTTTTACCGAGATCAATTTTTAATTAAAATCACTATATATGATTCAATGGACTAAATATGGTGTGCTTAGCGTTTGAATTGTAGATAGTAAAGGCATGACGGTTTTGATTTTATGTCACAATCGTCATGCCGCATTTTAATTAAGATGTTTTGATAATTCTTGATTTGGTGGTTTCGTGTATTTATATTCGTGTTTTGTATATGTGGAATTTTCTCTTGCATTTTGTTAATTAATGTGATATAATAGTATTAAGAAAATTTAACCAAACACATGAAAGGGATATTTTGCATGCTACCGATCATACTGGCGATCAGAGATGAAGAAGATAGAAACTTTGTGTCCGGAATTTACGAAGATTACGGAAAGCAACTATATAAAACAGTTTTTAGTATTTTGAATAGTAACGAAGATGCAGAGGATTGTGTTCACGATGTAATAGTAGCTCTCATCGATAATTTGGAAAAAATTAGAACATTCGAATCCAATCATCAAATTAAATATATTATAAAATGCTGTCGGAATATTGCTCTTAACAGGTATCGCGCAAATAGCGTTAAATCAAGTTCGGAGTTTTCAACATCATATTCAGAAGAAGAAGGGGAGATGGATATTCCCGATGATAATTCTGATGTTGCATTGCTGGTTGTTGATGCAGAAAACAATAAGCGACTGATTACTCTTATTCAAGATTTGCCGGAAATATATAGTGATGCGCTGTATTTTAGGTTTTATATCGGAATGACAAATGGTGAGATAGCTAAAATGCTTGGAATTACTATTCACGCAGTAGAAATTAGAGTAAGCAAAGCCAAAGCAATGTTGCGAAAGATGAAAGGAGATGAGCTGAATGACATTCGCAGAAAATGAAAAATTAGAATGTTTGATCAAATTGACTTACATAGACGATGATATGTCCGATGTTAAGGCGTTTAAAGCTATGGATGTTTCTGATGTTGTTTTAAGTGATAAATTAAACAAAAGAGTAGATAAGCTGATTAATAAATCCAATCATAATAAAAGAATTATGATAAAGAAAAGTACAGTGAGACTCTTGGTAGCTGCAGTTATCATGGCTACACTGATTATTGCATCCATCCTTAGTATTTCCGCTGTTCGTGATGCAATAAGAAATGCAATAGTTGATTTTTTTGAAGAATATGTGTCCGTTCACTTTATACCGCAAAGCGATAATGCTGAATCCACAAGCGATGAGTTACCTTCGGCAGATGCAACAAGTGTTGAAACATTGTCTAATTTGAATTCAATTCAAGAATATAAGCGTCCAAAACTTCCTGAAGAATATAACATGGTTGAATTAATGAAAACCAGCGGCATGTATTGCTTTGAAATCTATCTGAATGATGTAGATTCGGTTAACGCGGATGATTTGTATTCGGTCACGATTGACAACGGAGACGGAACCCAGACAGTAAATATTTTTCAGCAGCCCATAAAGTATATTGACGAAGACGGCTCAATCAAGTTCCGCACAAATTCGTTGGAGCGAATTTCCTCAAATTCGATATTCTCAACCAAGAATAGTACTTACACATACAAGAATGAAGAAGGCGAAGTAAAGACATATTATTCGGATAAAATTGAAAACGGCGTTAGCATAGTGTACAATGATTATGCAATAGCAATTCAGCCGCTTACAGATTCATCAAAGTACCCAGATATAAGCACATTGATGGGTATAGAAGCGGTTGGAGAAGCCGTGGATACATCAAAGGCTGTTTCTATTGTTCCAACACAGGATGATGTAAAAACACAGGATGTGACTTTTTCATGCGATAATAGCAAGATAATGTACCATAATGTTTTAACAAACGGAATTACATATGAATATATGCCCATTCCTAACGGAATCAAGGAAAATATTATTTTGAGTAAATACAGTGGTTTTAATGCCTTTAGATTCGTTATGAATTTCGGAGAATTGGTTCCGGAAGTACTCGCTGTAAGAGGAGACAGTATTAGATTGTATGATCCGAATGATCCTGATGCAGAAGGAATGATTATTTCCCCGACATATGCATATGATGCTGTTGGACGATTCTCCTACGATCATGCAATGTACTTGACGGAAACCGATGTCGAGGGACAGTATATTTTGACACTTGTAGTTGATCGCGAATTTCTTGAAAGTGCTGACACAGTATACCCTGTTACAATTGATCCGACTGTATACCCCGAGCATACTGACGGTGTTGCAGATACCTTTATATCAAGCAATCATCCGACGATAAATTACAGTCATGCTGTGTTTATGCCCATTGGAAATGATGTGAACTATGCGCAATCTGAAGCATTTGTACAGCTTCAAAATATAGAGAACTATAGTATTGATCCGCAATCTATAACAGAGGCAAAACTTGTTTTAAACTGTTATTTTACAACAGGAAATGAAAACAATCCGGTATTGATTTATGGTTATAGTAACAACTCTAATGTAGATATATCTAATGTAACATGGGCGAATAGACCATCTAATGTATCCGGAACCCCATATGGATCTATTGCCGGAAATCCGCTCTCGATTCAAGGAACCAACCTCGTACAGATGCATATAACTGAGCTGGTTAGAGATTGGTTTTTATTTAAGAGCAATGATGGCGGACAGTCGTATTTGAATTCCATAAGGTTGAGGATGGAAAACGACACCACAGAAACTCATTATGCAACTTTCAGAACAACAGAATGGAATAATGGTAATTATCCGTATTTTTCTATTACATATATGAATACGGCTCCTAACTTGATTAGCGGCAAGTATTATTATTTGAAGAATAAAATGACGGGGCAATATTTATCCATTCAAGACAACGTGAGTACCGATGAGGATATTGTACAAAAGTTTGATTCCGGTGACGATGGGCAGAAGTGGAAGATTGTTCTTATCGGGGAGAACGAATATAAACTGGTATCCAAATTGCATTCCGGGAAAGCGTTGTGTGCGGCTACGGGCGATGATGTAATATTTAATACATATGTGAGTAACTCTAATGGAGATTTTATAATAGAAAGAAACACCGATGGTTACTCATACAGAATTATCGCGGCTAATATGCAAGGTGATATGGCGATTTCTGTCAATGGAGAGAATTACTCGGAAAATACCGAAATTGTACTCATAGCATATGTTGATGGTCAAGAACTATCTGAATGGATATTTGAACCTGTAGATTATTTTTCAAAAGAACTTTTACTCCAATATGCGCTTAATAATGATGATGACATACCTGAGAACGTTCCCGGTATGTATCCATGGCTCAATCAAAAGGATTCGAATATATTAACTCCAAATAGGTATGATGATGCTGACTGTGCCAACTTCGTTTCTCAGTGTTTGCTGGCAGGAGGAGTAAACTTCGAGGGTCGCTGGTGGATTTACAAGCTTAATGATGATAATCCCTATCCTACCCTAAGTGATCATTTTAATAATAGTTGGAAAGTTGATGATTCTGATGATAATAATCCATGGATAAGTGCCAAAGGCTTTGATGAATATTGGAGAGATCGGGTAGCGCATCAAGATTTTACTACAGGTCAGTTATTGGCAGATGATAAACCCGAGGGATTGTATAATTTTGAAGTGGGCGATGTTATTATGGTGATGGAAAATGGCATTGGTACTCATGCAATGATAATAACTCGCGCCCCGGAAGATTATAGAAATGAAGATGAAGTATTATATCTTTCGGGCCATACTAATTTCAGAATGGACGAGAGCTTTCGTGATATTTTAGAAGATATGAATACTAACACGGTATTCAGATTTTATAACTTCCATGATATAAAGGGGTAATGAAAATGAATAACAAGGTTAAAAAGAAGCACACCGTCACTCGTATTATTGTAATTGCAGCATCGTTATTGTTGGCATTGGCTATTATTGGGTTGCTTCTTCCTCTGATCTTCCTACCGATCGTTGATTACGGTGATTCTCAACTTTATTCAAAGACCGAAATGGATGAGGTCATTGATATGTTTTCGAATGGACTAGGCGTAGTTACAATAAAATACTTAGGGGATGAACGCTGTGAAAAGGAATTAGAACGCTACCAAGCTAAAGACGGTAAAGAATATACAGATTGTATGGTTTTTTATTACACATTTATCAGAGGGACCTTTCGGGATTTTCCTTTTTATGATTGGGCTGATATTGTTTTTCTCAAAGAAGGCAATAATGACTGGTTTCAAAGAAACGGCGGAAAGTGTTGATAGTGCTATGTAAAATCAGAATCAAAGTTTTCACCAAATGGGTGATGTAATAGTAAAATGAATCTCTCGTCGAGAAATTGAATCCATCAATGCAATGATATGGAGCGAGCCTTAAAGATCAGCCTTGCTCTCGAAGGAGATGATGAGTGATCCGCCCGTTCTTAGGATCGATTCGGAATTTGAGTCGATAATACCGCCTCTTGATGAGGAAGAATTCAGGCAGCTGGCAGATAATATTCTGCGTGACGGTGAGATATATCATCCTAACACTGATCACGGTCGGAGATACGACTCGAAACAACTGCACGCAGTCTGTATGAGAGCGCGGCGTTTTTGATTTTCCGTTACGCTACGCTCCACTCCAAATCAAAAACGGATTATCTGTAATCTGAAAAAAATCAAAAAATATTATGTTTGTTTTGTCCATAAAAGGACGGAAAGGTCAGTAAATTATTCAATGAAAAACATGAAATATGTAGTGCTTGTAAGTTTTATTGTTATGACCGTTTTTCTTACATCATGTAGTAATGTTGCAGGCATAGATGAATCTGTTTCGGTTGGAAATATGACAGTTACTGTAACCGATATATATACAGAAAATCAGTATACATATATGATAGCTCGGTTGACATTTAATACTCCGGGATCTTATATAGACGGAGTTTTTACAAGTTGTAATGTTGTTGGGAATGGCAATGGCGGTTATAGCTTTGATTTGATTGGATATAATAAAGAAGAACAAACTCAAACATATTTAGTTCAGTATCATCCAACACCCAAATCTAAAAAAATCGTCATGGAGCTTGGTTCCTACAGGTCACAAATAAATCCGTTGGAATTGATATCCGATGCAAGATTTAAATTCTCAATAGATCTTTCGGAAAGCAGTGTGCCCATAAAAACCGTTGAAATTAATGATCAAGTGATATCTCGAATTCAAATTTTCAGAGATCTTATTATTATTGAATCCGCAAGAATTGATAATAAATATGCCGATTTGAAGGGATACGATATCGAAGTGTGCAGTATCGACGATACTGAAATCGCTGTTGGCATTAATACTTTGGATTTGGATAAAAGCGCACATAAAGCATATTTGCTATTAAATGACGAAGTTGAGGATCAAACTTCAATAGAAATCCTAATTAATGAAAAAACTTATTTAATTAACTTATCTGAAGGAGAATAGTTATGAAATTGAGATCTAATAAGTATATAAGAATTGCCACATTTCTGATAGCCGTAATTATGTGTATTCTGACAATTCCTGCTAATGCGCTTGATTCGGTTAGAATGGAAAAACAGTATTATGCAGATATAGCATATGGAAAAATATTTATAGATGGGGTGAATCAACCGATAAGAACCAGCTCGCAGCTTGATACTCAAATAGAAAATGTCGGTATATACAATCGTGATGATATGTATATATTGAAATTCGGTTATGAAAATACGGAGTTTGAAATCGAATGTAAATCGGTAGAAGCCAAAGCCAATAATGAAAATTCTGATCATTACTTGTTTTCACCCATTGGATTTTCTTCTGACATGTTTAATTGTGTTTCGATAAGCTTTACCACTTCCGCCAATATACATGATTTAATGTCAGTAAATTCTAACTTTGTCGGAACCCCGGTGCTGTCCATTATATTTGAAAATAAAGATAACTCCGATGTATATTATTGGCAAGCACAGTTACTTTCAACATCAAGGACACTTATAAATATGAGAGTGAGCACTCTCACATCAGATATAGAAGCCGCTAACGAGTTCTATTATATCAAAGATACAGAGCGAATAGATAGTATTGATATATCAAATTATGATGGTTTGGATATTGCCTCGGAAGAAAGATGCGATGAACTAAAAGAAGAATTAGAAGCAAACGAGAACTCAAGGGTATTAGATTACGACAATCCCTATTTATCTTTGGGTATTCCTAATAGCATTTTTACAACTGCTACTGAAACTTGGAGATGGTTAACACCAGATCGAGATGAAAATGGTCAATATCTGCCGATTTATTATTATGCTTACTCGTATACGAAGTATGGTAATCCTAATATAATGACTCATATAATGATATTGGAGTGGTTGTTTAGAACGCCGGCGTCACATTCATATACAATCGAAAACGGAGTTACTTATGCTAGCTTTGAAGGAATGTTCAGAATTGAAATGTTTAGGGATCCCGATACCGTGGTCTATTACACAGATACAGGACTATTTGACTATATGGAAGGAGGTAAGTTTTTGACACAAATCGATACCCCTTCTGTTGAGCTTAAAAAAACTAGCACCAACATTCCGCATGTTGTAACCGGACGATATGAATTTAGTAACGCTGATAACGCCAGTATTTGGCCATTGGCTAACTTGGTATTGAAAGATGTAATGGTTGGAATTTTGGATGCTACTGGTTATGGGTATTTAGGCGCACTTGTTAACATAGTCGATTTGATTGCAAATCCTAGTGATGCTATTGGCGCAAGTGAAGCCAGTGAGCCTTTTGAGGTATACTCAAGCAGTTTTTATGTTCAGCAACAAAGATATGGACATGCCATGGGAAGCATAAAATCGGCAGTAAATGGCTACTTGAATATTGAGGGCCATTTTTTAGGCAGTAGGGTTTGGTTTGCAACTCCAGAAACATACGGGGCGAGTGTAAAACAAATAACAGGAGTTGCTTATGTTTCTCCTTCTTATACATAAATAAAGTGTTTGTAGCTTAGCTTGTACTCTATATAAATCTCCCACTAAATTGAAACTTCCAATTTGGTGGGAGATTTATTCACGCTATATTATCTATGTCACAACCTCAAATTTATATTTATAAAAGCACAAGCTCATCCTTACAATCTCCGTTTATATCCCCTATAGAATATCCATAAGACCTTTCTCTCGTCAGATTCAAAAGATTGGCTGCATCAAATATTGAATCGATCCACACAAGTTCTGTCTCATTTTCAAATTCAAAGCCATCAACATAGTTGCTCCATTCACCGATAACATCAAGTTTTTTGAGAATTATATTTGTGATATCGGAATAAATGTTTAATATTGAATCATAACTGTTAAAATACTTGATTGCTGTATAATCATCGAAAGAGGACGTTTGATTATCGTCCGATTCAGATGTATTATTTTCAGTTTCAGTATCCGGAAGGACGGTATCGACGTAGACCCTTTCAATATCTTCTGCAGTTGAAGAAACATCTGCGTTTTCTGTAGTTTCCTCCGTATTTTCGTTCATGTCATTGCCATTGTCAACAGCACAGCCGACAACGGTTCCGACAACTATACAAAAAGCGAGAATAATCGTAATGAGCACGCGCCCTTTGAATTTGTTCTTCATATCGAGTATATTCATTATTCGAGTTTTGACGGCTTTTTTGTTTGGATTGAAGTGGGTCGTAAGCGCCGTGTTCTTTGGCTTGCATTTTCTTACTATCTCCAAAACAACATTTCCGTACGAACGGCGGACGGCTTCGTCCATTCCCCAAAGTACACATTCATCGCAAGAAAGCTCCATCTCGTTATTGCAATGCTTTGCCGCGATATGAGCCAACGGGTTAAACCAATGTAATGTCCCCGCAAGCAGACAGAACAGCTTCACCCAAATATCGCCGCGGCGGTAGTGGGTCAATTCATGCGCAAAAATGCCAGCAAGTGAATTTTCCGTAAGTTCGATATCGGGCAACAGTATCACAGGCTTGAAATATCCGTAAAGAACGGGACTGTTCACATCGGAACACACATAAATACGCGGAGCTTTTTGGATCTTATATCTGCCGCACATTATATTGTAGACACTTTTTGTTTCAGCGGTGCAAAGGCTTTTCGCGCGATCGTACTTTCGTACGGTACTCAAATAACCTGCAATCCCGTATGTAAGGAAAGCAAGAGCCCCGACTTCCCAAACAATTACTATCAAAAGCGGTATATTGATCGGCTGCGGAATTTCGGGTATATCGGATGAGATAATCTTCGATTCCTCGGGAATTATTTCAACATCATCGGTCACCGTCGGAATATACGAAGGAAGATTTTCTATATTTTCATCAATGTTATTTGTTCCCTGAATGACGCCAAGCTGGTTATCGATCCCCGGCTGAACATCGGGAATAATAATATCCGGGTTTGAGATCTCATCATCAAAAACGGTGTGTGTATCGATTGGTTTCAAATCGCCTTTGGGAAGCTCGGATGTGATCTCATCAAAATAAGGGAGATCGACTTGTACAACAAACAACGAAGGCATTTTAAACAAAACCACACCGATGCAAAGACTGAAGATCACTACCATCCATACACTGTAACGACATCTTGCAGAAAACTTATTTCCGAATACTCTCATAAACAACAAAATGAGCAATATTAAAGAAGACATGGCAGCAGTCAGCCATGTTAAATGAAGACAAAAATCAGTCATTTTCTACTTTTCCTTTCTGTTAAGAAGTTCGGTCAGCTCGTCGATATCTCCGTCCGATAAGTTGTCCGAGTCTACAAGCGCCGCTATCAGCTTCTGCCACTTACCTCCGCATAGCTTGTCAACAAACGAATCAGCCTCTGCCGTACGGTACTCGTCTTCGGAGATAAGAGGAGTCAGTATCTTGTGACTCCTCTTATCCTGCGAATGTTCGATCCTTATGAATCCGCGATTACACAGACTTTCAACAAGCGTGTGTATCGCGGATTTTGAACATGGACGGATCGTCTGCAAATCATTGTATATATCAATGATCATTACCGGACGGTCGTATCTCCACATCACAAGCATGATATCAAGTTCAGCATCGGGAAGTCTTGCTATTTTTCGTTCTTTTTTCATGTTACACCTCGTCACATTATCTAATCTTTTAGATAATTATATCACAATTATCTAAAGTTTTCAATAGTTTGAGAAAATTTCATAGTGTAAACATATTATGAACAACAGACAGTTCTTCCTATATCATTGCATTGATGTATTCAATTTTTCGACGAGAGATTCATTTTACCATACTATCAAGGGAAGAGGTGCCGTTATCGGAAAAATCTGCCCGATAAAACCGATTGTGTTCTAATCTCTTCTTCCTACCATTACATCACCCATTTGGTGAAAACTTTGATTCTGATTTTAGATAGCACTATCACCCCTTTTCGCCGTTCCTTTGGTAACCCTCAAATAACCCCGCGTCTATAAAAATAAACCGTCCTCTGGTATAATAATAGGTGTAAGCGGGTGCAAGAATCGAACCGCAAGGCGAAGACCGAATCCCGTATGTGGGTATACTGTGCGGGTAAATATGAGAATCATTCAAACATTCTCTTTGAGTACTCTACTACAAGAAGCGGAGACAATGCACAAAAGTTTCTTGCCGGCGATCGCGGCTATCTTGTGTGTGACGGATACGATGGCTACAATAAGCTGACCTGTGTCACCCGATGCGGATGCTGGGCTCATGCAAGGCGCAAGTTTGTAGAGGCATTACCGACGGACAAAGAATTACTTGCCACCTGTGCCGCCGCCAAGGGTGTTGAGATATTAAAATCCATCTCGCACCGTGGGGCTGTCTTATATACGCGATGTGTAACAGATGTTATCGTTTTGGATGTATGAGTGAATTCTACACTTCGATTCGAACATTTATTTCTTCGGTGCCTATTATGTCTTCAACATATTGACACAATACCAAATTATCTCTATTTTTTAATATATTATAAGATATATATGTTTTCTTGGAATCTTTCATTTCAACTTTTTAGGTTGATTATATGTATGCAATTGTTCAATCTCGAGTTGCTCTAAATACATCGTGCTGTGGGCAACAAAAAGTTTGTTTTTGTTGAAATTATTGTTCCGAGTTTAATTTTTCCTTGTAGTGTCTTTAGTGATATTGTCATTAGACGCTATACGATCACATCTGCGGACAAATACTCGTGAAAATACGCACAGGTGGGTAGAAATTTGAGTATTTTCAAAATATTTTTTAAAAACCCATTGACAAACCAATAAAAGCGTTGTATAATATTAGCATAGAAACAATCAAAAGCCAAAGGTGTGTTCGATAAAGGAAAGGGGCGTGATTTCATGAAGGGCGATGATTTGATTAACATCGCGAAGTTTGTAGAGATCTCTTCTATTGGGAAGAAAGAGAATAATAAAGAACTTTGACACCCTCACAATCCCAAATTCAAAAATTGTTGGAGGGTAGCGTATACATCTACCGTCGCGGCAGTGCTTATGCTGAGCCTCAACGGACGGTATTATAATGATGTAGATGCTTAAAAGGCTATATGCGCCTCCATATTAAGAATGGAGTATAATATGAATAACAATCAGCAGCAAAATAAGGAAATAGATATTGGCTTCGATCAAGAGCAACTCGCCTATTTGGTTCGTAAATGCGTTGGCGAATTTTCTATAGGTGATTACTCGAGATTGAGCGGCGTTTCAAGATCGTGGATATCAAAAAGCCTCGGAAAACGACTTGAAAGTACCCCTACACAGCGCATCTTGTCTTTGCTTTACCAGTCAAGTCAAGATCCGAATGTGAGGTTTGAAGAACTCCTTGAATGTTGCGGTAAGGCGCCGGACTTTGCGGCACTTGAACGTGCAACAGCTAATAGCATTATCAAGATTCAAGCGAAAAAGAATCTTATTCTCGATGTTGGTATCTTTATTAACGCACTTAATGAGATGGATAAAATCGTTAATGATTCGTTTGAATTAGCTTATCAATCCGATAAATATACTATTAAGACAGGGGATCATTCTTACTTGTGCTATAACGCCTTAATCTATGGGAATACAGATGATGAATATAAGAAAAGAAAGCTTTACGATACTGTAATGTTCTTACTTATGTTCGAGGCTACTAAAACTACAGATAATACTACGGAGATATTTGTTCTAATAGACGATCAAGAGATCGCCAATAATGTACAGACAGCATTGAAGGCAACTTCCAAGCCGATCTCAATACTATTTACGGACAATTATCTATCGGCATCGAAATTCAATTAAATAATTGAATATAAATATCAATATCAATAAAGGAGAACATTTGTTATGTGCCAGCATGATAATTATGATCTCCCGGAGCAGCGACATCCCAGCATGTTAGAAAATGCCCTTTACAATGATCCAAAACTTGAGGAAGCGAGAAAGGAATTTGCATTCTATTTGAAAAATGCAATCCGATGCGCAGAAAAGAGCGGTCGTTATAGTGAAATCTTGTTTAGAGAACTCACGGATGTGTTTGAAAAGAGTATATCTGTCGCTCAGGAAGGAATACTTGATTTCGTTACCAGTCCATATTTTATTTGCTATATGCTTAAAACATGGCTTGAAGGAATTAAAGATGAGTTCCCTGCGGACGAATTTACAAGAATTATTAAGATGACCAATGATCTGATTGAAAAGGCAAAAGATAACGAAAATGCTGAACTTAACAAGTGAATACATGTTCGATCTCGGGGGCAAAACTGCTGTAGCTCTGCAACTCTATAAGAGTTGCAGAGCGGCGGGTATGAGGTTTTCGAGTTCGAGATTACATAAAAAAGAAGGCGGATAGCCTTTCAAGAAGAGAAGGAGGACTTTGGTAAAGAATCGAAAGATGTTCTTACTCAAGAATATTATGAGTAAGTATTTGCGCATACATATATACTGTTCTGTTTAATTATTAAATTATCTTTTAAGCATCTAATGCAATATTGCGGGAAAGATTGCTGAAGGATGCGATCTTAAATTGGAGGTTCAATGAATGGATACAAGGTCTTGCGTGTTCCGAATGGGCTATCGGTATACAGCGAACCGGCTATTGTTGTATCCGGTCGTGTCAAAGACGAAATAGTTGATAAATGGTCTTTGATCCTGACTGAACTCTGCTAACTATGTACTCGGATTTACAGGGAATAAAGAGTGCGTAGGCGGAATTAATAGTTGATGGATTTATATGGGATACAACCATATAAATTGGTCGTAAAAAGCAATAATTTTCAGAAATTTACGAATGTACTCATAGGTATCATGGGTATAGGATCGCAATAAACGCATTTCATTTATACAAGGATTGCGCCGAACAGTTTGAAGATAATCTTCGCATTGTTCGGCGCGATTAATTAGAAACAAGAAGAAGGATGTGATTCATACATCCTTCTTCTTATTAGCTTGCATATGACAATATTCTGCAAAAGACTTGGCTTGTGCGAGGAGCTGATCCAACTGATCGTCCGTCAGATTCAAAGAAGTAATCAAAACTGTCAATTGATTGATTATCTCTATTTGCTTTGCAGATGCGTCGGCAGAGGAGAGAGGGGATCCGGTATCGGTTAACGAATATCCCGAAAGCTCCAACAGCCCGTTAGGAGCAACACCCAAAACTTGAGCAAACTTAACAACCAAATCAGAATTGCTTACTCTGCGATGACCCATCTCGATTTTGGTTATCTGTGTAGGGCTGCAACCTATTTTCTCGGCAAGCTCTACAACTGTCATTTCTTGAGAGCGGCGAAGTTCCCGAATACGGAGACCGAGGCGAGGATCAATATCCTTTCTTTTGATCTCATTACCGTTTTCATCATATAATTTGATTCGTTTAGGCATGATGTTTTCTCCTTTTTAGATAGTGAAAAAATCACTATGGATATATTGTATCACAATTATAGTCAAAAGTCAATAGTATTATTCAAGAAAAATTACTTCTACGTACCAGAAAGTGCGAAAAAGTATTGACAAATGCATTTTTTAATGATAAAATATATATGAGCAGCTTTAAGCTAATTGTCCTCTTTTGTGAGGAACAATTTTTTACCTTTGTTGATGACATAGAAGTCACGAAAGATGACAATCGACTTGGGCTGTAAATAAAATAATTTATGCCCGATTTAGCTATAAAGGCATGGATACTCATACGGCAATAACTTGAGATAGTTATGTGAGTCCAAACAGAGTACCCTTTGTTTCTTATGCCTTAATTCGGGGATTGAGATCGGTGTGCATGTTTGAACCAAGCGCATCGATCTTTGTTGTTGTGTGATATTCCTACCTTTTCGCTCGGGCGGAAAGGGAAAAATCATGAAAAACGAAAACATCCGCAACCAAAACGAATTGACCCTCGAAGAACTCAAGAATATGCTCCCGAAAGTTGTGTGCGAGCGTGTTCCCAAAGCATCTGAGCTGATTAGATGTCAAAGCAATGTTATCGCATTAAAAAAAGTAAGAGATGTAACGCTGATAGTCTTTGAAAATGGCTTTGCTTTGTATGATGACGGCATTCATTGTACTGTCTTGATTCCCGCTCGCATCCACTATGCCTCTTACAAGTATTTCCTTGACGATGAGGAAAAGAAAGAAAAGATAAATCTTAATCCGATTCCGTGGGATTCGGCTCTTATCATGATAGGAGATGAGAGAGTAGAGCAGGGTAATATGGAAAGGTCGTTAGAGCATCTATGGCTCGATACCGACTTGATCGTGTATAAAGATGATATAGGCGATTCTGTTCAGATCCCTCTTGAATCCGATGATGACATTCCTTATCAATATATTCGCAAGGAAGAACAAGCAGAGGCGCATCGCATAATTTCGCTACTTTGTTCCGGTCTTACGGAGCTTCAAATGGAAGTCCTTTATCGACATCTTGTTGAGGAAATGTCGTTCAATGCCATCGCTGGTGAAATGCGTCAATCAAAGCAGAGCGTGTATAGGATTTTTCATCGTGCTTTCGACAGAATTGAAAAAAATTCAAAAAAATTATAAAAAACTCCCCAAAAGGGGGTGACGAAAACGGGGTCTCGACCTATATAGATAGAGGCAAATAAAAGGTCTCGAAAATAGGGCGGAAATCAACACGGAGAAGTTTGAGATTTTCTCAATTATCCCGTTGAGGTTTCCCTCACACGGAAAGTACGCCCTCCTTGGTCATTTGAAATTGAATACACATTTGTCAAGTACGTTACTCATATATGCCTCTGCGTAGGAGGGTTAGCCGTGAGATGGGTGCGCCACGAAACTTCCAAAGGAAGCGAGCGATAAAGCCTACATCAAATAAAATTTTGAAAGCAAGAAATTAGGGCGATGACATGTATGAGGGATAATGATACTTCTGTAGCTTTTATGCGCAGTTGCCGGAGTACCCGGACAAGGGTGAGATTCCCATGAGGTCGATTTGCAACCGACCGCTTGACAATTTCCCATATCAATATATTATTGATCGCATCAGGGGGACGAGGTCGAATATGGTGCGTAAAGGATTTCGGGGGTCAAAGGAACTTGCATGAGACATAGCAGGTACTCCCCGAACTCTCCTGATACATAAACAGACGGCAATAGATTTTGTCTGTAAAAAATTAATTAAAGGAGAAATGGTCATGACAAGAACAATTTATGAGATCTTGCGTAATTGCAAGGAAGGCGGAGAAATCATGTCGCTGGATGATTTCATGCTTTGCATTAAAACCGTTGGTCAGCATATCAAACGCGCGTGTGAGTTTCCTGATGGAAGCATAATGTCCAAGCAACACTTTAAGTTTGCGGACGAGTTGTGTTTCGCAATTGAAGATTGCTTTTCGGACAGAAGCAGTAATCTCGTTAAGTGGTTTCGCGGAATGCCCTGTGAGATAGGACATTCGCTTTCGGGTGAAACAATCAAGATCAAAGTTCGCGACGATATTGAAACGATTTACTTTTTCCTGCGCTACTGTATGCTGATAAATCTTCAGAAGCCGATAGAAAGAGAGGTTTTCAATCGTTTTGCTTCTTTGCTCTGTGCTTATGAGGACGACTGATATCAGCAAAAGGAGTATCGCTTATGAGCCAATACAAGACGAAAAAGGACACCATATGCCGCGGCGATATATACATGGCTAACCTAAACCCGTATAAGGGATCGGAACAAGGCGGCAAACGTCCCGTTATTGTGATTCAAAACGATGTCGGCAATAAACATAGTTCTACAGTAATTGTTGCCGCTGTAACAAGTAGATTTTTCAAGAAGCGAACAATGCCCACCCACGTAAGCGTTATATCGCCTGCATTAGAGAAAAACTCGCAGGTGCTTCTTGAACAGATCAGGACTATCGACAAATCCCGTCTTATTATAAAATTAGGGCGGGTTTCTGATGACGAAATGAAAGAGATAGAGCGAGCCTTAAAGATCAGCCTTGCTCTCGGTGGAGATGATGAGTGATCTGCCCGTTCTTAAGATTGATTCGGAATTTGAGTCGATAATACCGCCTCTTGATGAGGAAGAATTCAGGCAGCTGACAGATAATATTCTGCGTGACGGTGAGATATATCATCCTATTATTATATGGAATGAGACCATCGTAGACGGACATCATCGGTATAAGATACTGAAAGCCAATCCGACTTTAAAATACCGTATCGAAGAAAAGGTGTTTTCAAATCGGTATGATGCGATTTCATGGATCTGCCTCAATCAGCTTGGGCGAAGAAATCTTTCTCCCATACAAAAGATAGCGCTCATGGGGCGCAGGTACAATGCCGAAAAGGAAAGTCTCGAAGTAGGACACAGATTTTTGGGAAACCAATACACAAGTTTGCTATGCCCTCAAAATGAGGGCATAGCAGATGGTCACAACAAAACCGCTAAACGGATCGCCAAAGAAATGGGAGTGAGCCATGCAACTGTTCAAAGAGCCAAAGAATTTGTCGATGGTATGGAGGCTGCCGAGGAGGTTCTTCCCGGCATATCGAGAGAAATCATATCAGGTAAGATAAAGCCGACTCAAAAGGCAGTTGCCGATATCGCTCGCGCTCCTTCCGAGGAACGAAGGGAGCTTGTAGAACGCTTGCGATTCAAGGAGCAACTTTCTGATGAACAAAGGGAAGTGCGAAAGCAACAAAGGCTGTTAATACAAACCATATCCGGCGCGGATCACAGACATAACTCGGTCAAACGAGATCGCGTAAGTGTAGATAAAATGGTAGAGTCCCTCGCATATACGGTGGATATGATGATTTCCACTTGCGATATGTATTTTCGAGACTATCCCGAAATGATAAGTAATCCCGATTACTGTAAAAGAGTGATTGGGATCTTTCTTGAATTTAAAAACTATATTGAAAAAATAGAAAGGAACGACTATGAACAATACAAACCTCAAACTCAATTACGATCCGAAATACACGATGAGGATACTGATGAGTGATGACCTTATTTTTGACAGAGAAGCATATCAAAGAGATAGTAACTATACCAAAGTTGCAAAGATCGTGGCTGACTTCGATGAGTATGTTGCAAACGAGCCTAAAGTCAGCAAGAGAAACGGTAAGTTTTATGTCTTTGACGGACAGCATACTGTTTTGGCGCGTGAAACACTGGAAGGAAACAACTCTGTGCCGATCCTCTGTAAAGTATACGAAGATTTAACGATGTGTCATGAAGCAGAGCTTTTTGCGCGTCAGACAGGCGTTTCTTCTTTACCAACGCATGGGGAACGGCTAAGAGCCAATGTTCTTGCGGGAGATGATGAGTCCATTGATTTTTGCAGAGCTACCGAAAGGAGCGGGATTCAAGTAGAGCTTACGGGAAAGAGATACGAATGGCATCTTTCGTGCATCGGAACTGCTATGGCTATGTATCGCCGTCTAGGCGCAGAATTGTACACAGATGCGCTAAACATAATCGCAGATTCATGGAAAGGGGAAAAGGATTCATTACGATATGAGATTATCAGGGCTGTTTGCGAATTTGTACGGCTTTATAAAGGTGAATACAACAGAATGCGCCTCGTCGCTAAACTCTCCCTCACAGACCCTAAAAGCATATGCGATAATATTGCAATAGATCTTATTCGTCCGCGTAACAAGAAGTATGTTTATCAAATCTATAAAATATATAGCGGAAGCGGAAAAAGATATAAGTTGCCATTGAAGTTTTAGCAACAGAGTATCGTATGGCAAAGAAACACCACCGAAAATCTGTCTTGACCGGCAGGACCTGACGGTGGTGTTGTACATAGCCGAAAAACTTGAACAATTACCAAGTTTTTTCGAAAAAGCTATTGCAATTATTCAAAATATATGGTATAATTACTTCGTAAAAAGCGAACTAATAATTATATTGGAGGTAATTATGATTGTTTTAGATGTGAAACTGAATAATATTCTTGGGTTTACGGATTTCAATATCAATTTCTCTTATCCCAAAAAGATCGTCAATTCTATTATAGAAAACGAGCATCTTGCAGGCAGACCGAATTTCAGATATAAGAAGGTCGTGCTTTTGATGGGTGCTAATGCAACGGGTAAGACAAGTCTTGGTAAGGCGCTTTCTAAAATATTCAAGTATATCAATTCGGGAAACACTGCTTTGTTGCTTGATATGGTGGAGCCGAATGAGACCGGATCGTTTACTGTTGACTTTGTAAATGAAGGATATATTTTGCATAGATTGTCTGCGACGATCGATTGCAAAAACTCCAATATTGAACTTCGTCACTCGCAAGCCACGATTGACGAAAAAGATTCGTATGAAAAGTGCGTGGTAAAGCTTTCTGAAAGTGTAGAGCTTGAAACCGATGCAAAGACACTTAAAATGATCTTCGGAGAATTAAATTATCGTTTTGCATATCCCGAGATCGAGTCTACGCTGAATATTTCCGGCGTTAAGAAAAACACCTTGCTTAAAACCTTGAGAGCTGTTATCGGAACTCTCGACCCCACACTTGCCGATGTTTCGGTTTCCAAAGATTTGCGTGACTCCTTCATCATTCGCAGACGAGGAACCGAGATCATAATTCAAGACGGTAAGCTTCTCAATAGAGAGGTGTTGTCAAGCGGTACGGCGGAAGGTATCGACATTGCTATCTTCTTGGCTACCATTATGTCGGATACGAATAGTTTCTATTATTGTGATGAGCACTTCTCGTATATTCAATCGGATATTGAAAAGCGTATCTTCGGTATTATGGCTGACTATCTGAAAGAGAACGAGCAGCTTATCTTCACGACACAAAATACAGATATGCTTGACTTAAATCTTCCCAAACACTCCTTTGCATTTCTTCGCAAAACCGTGGAAGACGGTGAGCCTCGGCAATCTGTGATCTTCGCATCTGAACTTCTCAAGAGAAACACCGACTCTATTCGTTGTGCTGTAGAGAACGATGTGTTTGACTCTATTCCAAATGATTCATTGTTAGATTCTCTTGAATGTGAAAAAAACTACAGATTCGACACAAAGCCAAAGCGTATCTAACTTTAAGACCGCATTTTGCAAAATGAAAGATTTGAGAGATCTGCTTGAACGCCATCAAATTGATGTCGGAAAGCTTTGGGCGACAAATCCTCCCGAGGTGTTTGCATTTGTGCCTCCAAACAGTGAGCTGATAAAGCTCACACCGAAGAAGTAAATAACTACTTAAAGCGACGAATCAAAGCAATTTGAACTCGTCGCTTTTATGCGCCACAAACCATTTTTCTATAGCCTATTATCGGTAACTTGAATCCCGAAATCGGGATAAATGTATTAAAAATGGTTGAAAATCCCGAAAATTTATGAGCTTGAACCATGTTAGTTCTTTTCCTCAAAGATGCCGGTTGTCTGTGGAGATTCTGACAATTTACATAATAAAGAAAGAAGGAGAAGCATAATGGAAACTATTTATAATAAGGAAGAAAACATTCGGAATATTGCGTTGGGGTCAAAAGTTAAAATCAAGGTCAACAGAACATTCGGAAGTCAGAATATTATTGATGTCTATTCCGATTATGTTGCCAACAAGATTCAGCAGGATATTCGCAGTAGGGAAGCAGAGAAGGTTTTCAATATAGAGGCAATGGCAAGCTGATATTATCGGCTTGCCATTACATATTTGACATTTGTTGCGGGCGGTGGTATAATATGATATAAACCATCGCTTTGCTCGGAAAGAGAGGTTTATAATGAAAAAATATGAGCAAAGCATTGAATACACAGGTATTTATGTAAGATTAAGTGATGACGACGATAATGACGGTACAAGCGTATCTATAGATACCCAAATCAAGATATTAACTGATTACTGCCAAAAGAATAAACTGCCTATATATGATATCTACAGTGACGACGGATTCACAGGTACGAACTTCAATCGTCCTGCCTTTAAGCGCATGATGGATGATGTAAAGGCAAAGAAAGTCAAGGTCGTGATCGTAAAGGATCTTTCGAGATTCGGCAGAAACTATCTTCAGGTAGGCACATATATAAGCGAGATCTTTCCCGAAATGGGAGTTCGCTTTATTGCCATAGGAGACGATGTTGATACAAACAAAGGTAGCGTGGATTACGATCTTATGTTGCCGATAAAGAATGTTTTCAATGAGTATTACCCGGCAGACTGTTCGAGAAAGACGAAGCAGGCGTTTATTGCAAAGGCGATGAACGGAGAATACATAGGCGCATTTGCAACATATGGACTTAAGAAGTCTGCTGCGGACAAACACATTTTAGAGATAAACGAAGAAGTATCCGGGAATGTTCTTTGGATGTTTGAAATGGCCGCCTATCAGGGATACGGTTATAACAAGATATCTCTTGTCCTTAAAGATAATAAGATACTTACTCCTGCAGCTTATCAAGCTAAAAAGAGTGGTAAGCCGTATCTTAAGGATCTGTATGATTGGAATCTAGCAACTGTCTATAAGATACTTAACGATAAGACTTATTTAGGTTTGTTGATTAGCGGCAAGCGCAGGAAGCCATCTTTCAAAAGCAAGAGGATCGTCAAGATGCCGGAAGAAGATTGGATCATCGTTGAAGGCGTTGTACCGCAGCTTGTTTCTCAACAGCTATGGGATGACGCTCATGCAAAACTTGATAGCCGAAAACGCGAAAGTACATCCGGCTTTGATAATATCTTTGCGGGACTGATCAAATGCGATAAATGCACTCATGCACTTGGTATTGCAAATGCTTCAGGTAGGAATAATTATTATGTATGTAATACCTACAAAAAGAAGGGGCCTTCAAAGTGTTCAAGTCATTATATAATGTATAAAGAACTGTATCAGGCTGTACTTAATGACATTAATGATGTGCTGTACATGATACGAAGTGACAAGGATGCTTTTATTCAGAAGGTCTTGGGCAAGGTGGAAAGTGCCGGCGCTTCAACGGTAAAAAACATGGAAAACGAAATATTCGAACTGAAAAGGCAGATTGAAGATCTTGACAACAGATATGACCGTTTGTATGATGACCGTGTCAGCGGTTTGATTTCTGACAGAAAGTTCAAAGAGCTTTCTTCAAAGTGCGAAGCCGATCAAGATGAGTTGAGAGAAAGACTTAAGATGCTGCAGAAAAGACTAAAGTCTTTGGATGCATCAGAATACGGTGTGCAGCAGTTTATTAAGATCGCAGAGAGATATGAAACCTTGACGGAGCTTGATAGGGAAGTGCTGAATCGAATGATCGAATCCATCACTGTGGGTGATCGAATCAAGAACGGCGCGGAAACGGAACAGGAAATATGCATCAATTATCGTTTCATCGGTATGGTTGATTAATTGCGATTACAAATGATCGCCTTGTTTAACAGTCGCAAACAAGAGGACTAACAGTCACAGCGGAAAGAATAATAAGCTCTTTAATATGGCACAGTTGCCATTTAAGGACAACAAAATGAGAAGTGTAACACTACCTTGTGCATCGGGTCGCTGGTTCGAGCCCAGCAGGGGGAGCCAAAACAAAAGGCAGGTCAAGCGACCTGCTTTTTGTTTTGGATCTTCATGTTGAGCTTGAAACACCGATAACTTATACTTAATAGGCAGCTCGAGGCTTTAGCCGAGAGCCTGACCCGGGATTTTCGGTTTCTCGAAGAGAAATGCGGTCATTCAGACCGCAAGAAAACGCGGCTTCAAGTCGCTTTGCGACTTGTGGGTTAATACAGGTTGTCTTCGATATCTTTACCTACTCTTTTAGTTCGAGCCCAGCAGATCAATCCCTTCCTATCCTTCCCGCATCCCCCACCCACTCCCCCTACCCCCTCTCGTCCCAAGGAAGAGGAGAAAACTCCTTCACCACTACACCTTTTTTAAAACTTTTTGACTTGACCTCTGATTTAATTAGTATATGTGTTGAAAAAGTAGTATTGTTATGTTATAATATAAGTCAATGAAAGGCGGTGATCGTATGGCAAAATTAAAAGAAAGCGGTGGATGTGAAGCGCGCGATCCGCACGTTACCTATTATCGAGGAAATTATTATCATTGTTTTACGAAAGGGGCAGCTGCTATTTACATTTCAAAAGCCGATTCCGTTGACAAGCTTATAGAGACTGTTCCGGTATGCGTATATATTCCGGAGGCCGGTAAAGCATATTCAAAGGAATTATGGGCACCTGAATTGCATATTATCGGCGGAAAATGTTATATTTACGTTGCATGTGATGATGGAAATAATTACAATCACCGTATGTACGTTTTGACCAACGATAGCGATGAGCCCATTTCACCTTATCATATGCTTGGAAAAATAAGCGATGAAACTGATAAATGGGCGATTGACGGCACGGTTTTTGAGTATAAAAACGAATTGTATACGATTTGGTCGGGTTGGGAAGGTGACGAAAACGTATGCCAGAATCTCTATATAGCAAAAATGAAAGATCCGTGCGCCGTATCCTCGCCACGCGTAATGATATCCACTCCCGAATATGAATGGGAAAAGATGGATTGCGACGGAATCAACTCTCCGTATATTAATGAGGGAC